>CAZYUT010000152.1:0-4709 GCA_964650735.1 uncultured Hyphomicrobiaceae bacterium | reverse complement strand
AGCCGACCGCAACAGGCAGCGGTGTGTGCGACTTGATCCGCGCGACGTTGGCCGCGACCTCACCGACATCTGGCGTGCGCGTGCCGGTGATCCCGGTGATCGAGACGTAGTAGACGAAGCCGGAGGTGTTCGCGAGCACGGCGGGCAAGCGCGCATCGTCGGTCGTCGGCGCGGCGAGGCGGATGAAGTTCAGCCCGGCCGCGCGCGCGGGCAGGCAAAGCTCGTTGTCCGCTTCGGGCGGCAGGTCCACGACGATCAGCCCGTCCACGCCTGCTTCCGCTGCCTCGGCGACAAACCGCTCCGCCCCGCGAAAATAGATCGGGTTATAATAGCCCATGAGGACAATCGGCGTGTCCTCATCGCCTTTGCGGAATTCGCGCACCATTTCCAGCGTCATGTCCATCTTGTGCCCGGCCTTGAGCGCGCGCTGGGAGGACGCCTGGATCGCCGGGCCGTCGGCCATCGGGTCGGTGAACGGCATGCCAAGCTCGATCACATCCGCGCCGGCGGCCGGAAGTCCGCGCAGGATTTCCAGCGAGGTTGCGTAATCCGGGTCGCCCGCCGTGATGAAGGTCACGAGCGCGGGGCAGCGGATGGCAAAGCGGTTTTCGATGCGCGACATTTCTTTGCTCTTTGCACTTTCTTGGTGTCTTCGTTTTGGCGTCCGAGCGTTTGAACCACGTCATGCCCGTGCTCGACATGGGCATCCATACTGATCAGTGAAGCCATCCAATGGATTGCCGGATCAAGTCCGGCAATGACGGGGTTCGCTGTAGTCAGCGCCGGCTTTGCACGACGTCATTGCTAGGCCGAAAGGCCGAAGCAATCCAGGCCCTCGGGGTCTGTATCTGGATTGCTTCGCTGCGCTCGCAAAGACTCCCGTGGATATAAAGTTACATCTCCATCCCGAGATGCTCGGCGACGGAATAGATGTCCTTGTCACCGCGCCCGCACATGTTCATCACCAGCAGGTGGTCCGACGGCAAGTCCGGGGCGATCTTCATCACCTGCGCAAGCGCGTGCGCCGGCTCCAGCGCCGGGATGATGCCTTCTAAACGCGTGCAAAGCTGGAACGCCTCCAGCGCCTCATCGTCGGTGATGGCAACATACTCCACGCGCCCGCTCTCCTTCAGCCAGGCGTGCTCCGGTCCGATGCCGGGGTAGTCGAGGCCCGCCGAGATCGAATGCCCCTCGATGATCTGGCCGTCGTCGTCCTGGAGCAGATAGGTGCGGTTGCCGTGCAGCACCCCGGGCTTGCCGCCGTTGAGCGAGGCGGCGTGGCCGTCCATCGTGTCGAGCCCGTAGCCGCCTGCTTCCACGCCGATCAGCCGCGTGTCCGGTTCATCGAGAAACGGGTGGAACAGCCCCATCGCGTTCGACCCGCCGCCGATGCACGCCACAAGGCTGTCAGGCAGCCTGCCTTCGGCTTCCATCATCTGCTCGCGCAACTCCTGCCCGATGACGGACTGGAAGTCGCGCACCATGGCCGGGTAGGGGTGCGGCCCGGCCACCGTGCCGATGATGTAGAACGTGTCATCGACATTGGCGACCCAGTCGCGCAGCGCGTCGTTCATCGCGTCCTTGAGCGTGCCGCGCCCCGAGGTCACTGGCCGCACCTCCGCGCCGAGCAGCTTCATGCGGAACACGTTGGGGCGCTGCCGCTCGATGTCGGTGGCGCCCATGTAGATCACACAGGGCAACCCGAAGCGCGCGGCCACTGTGGCCACCGCCACCCCGTGCTGGCCCGCGCCGGTCTCCGCGATGATGCGCGTCTTGCCCATCCGCCTGGCGAGCTGGATCTGACCGAGGCAGTTGTTGATCTTGTGGCTGCCGGTGTGGTTCAGCTCGTCGCGTTTGAAGTAGATTTTCGCGCCGCCGAGATGCTCGGTGAGCCGCTCGGCGAAATAAAGCGGGCTGGGCCGGCCGGTGTAGTGCTTGTTCAGCGCGTCGAGCCCGGCACGGAAATCCGGGTCGGCCTTCGCGTCTTGATAGGCGCGCTCCAGTTCCAGGATCAACGGCATCAGGGTTTCCGCGACAAAACGGCCGCCGAATTCGCCGAAATGGCCGCGTTCGTCAGGTCCGGAGCGAAACGTATTGGGGATTTGATCCATGCGCGTGTCTCTCGGTCCGCAATAAACGGTCTGGGTTGATGTTTGGCGGGCTTACGCGGCCTCGAACGGCATGCGCTCGGTCACGGATTTCGCCGCCGCGACAAAGCGACGGATTTCGGCCGGGTCTTTCTGCCCAGGCGCGCGCTCCACGCCTGAGGAGGTGTCGACCGCCTGCGCGCCGGTGACCCGAATTGCTTCAGCGATGTTTTCGGCCGTCAGCCCGCCTGAAAGCATGAACGGCCGGTCGGGCGGGGTCTGCGCGAGCAGCGGCCAGTCGAACGGTATGCCGTTGCCGCCGGGCAGCGCGGCCGTTTTTGCCGGTTTCGCGTCGAACAGGAACATATCGGCCGCCGGGAATGCGCTGGCCGCGATGATGTCCGCGGCGGTCGCGACCTTTACGGCTTTCAGGACCGGGCGCGCCGCCTGAACGCGGATTTCGGCGACACGCTCGGGGGTCTCTGCCCCATGGAGCTGGACGACATCGGGATCGACCATCGTGAGAATATGGTCGAGTTCCGCGTCCGTGGGGTCGACCAGCAGCGCGACCGTACGAATGCGGCCCGTGGCAATCTCTGCAAGCCGGCTCGCCGTGCCCGGGTCAACAAAACGGGGGCTGCTCGCGAAAAACACGAACCCGACGAAGTCCGCGGTGGCTTCAATCGCCGCCGCGAGCGCGTCCTCGGTCTTGATCCCGCATATTTTAACCTGCACCGCCATGCGCTTGTTATCACAGATGCGTTGGGCGTTGCGCAAGTGCCTTATGCGGGTCGCGCAAGGGACAATTCGGCGCGATCAGCGCGCGGACAGCCGGGCGGCCGCCGCACCGCCGCTCTCCTTAGCGGCCTGCAGATCGCGCGCGAGGCGTTCCCGGTCCTTGCGCAGATAATAGGTTTCCTTGGTGCGCCGGCGGGCAAGGTCGCGCCATTTGCTCTGACTTGCCCAGGCGCCGATGCCGCCGAGGATGAAGCCGGCGAGCAGCGCGGCAAAGAGAAACATGAACATCGGAGCCTGGATCCCGGCGCCGGGTATCTCCCGCGCAAATGGATCGAGCGAAAGCGTCGCGTCGTGCCGGTTCGCCACCATCAGCGCAATGATCGCCACGGCGATGATCAGCAGGGTCAGACGGCGGAAAAAACGGATCATGTTCTCGGTCTTTCGGCTCGGCGTGATCCGTGGCGCAAGGCTAGCGGCGGCGCGTGCCGGCCTTCTTGCGCGGCGCCAGGGCCGGGTTCAGCCGTTCGCGAAGTTCCTTGCCAGTCTTGAAGAAGGGAACGAATTTTTCGTCAACGGGAACCTGCTCGCCCGTGCGCGGGTTGCGGCCCAGTCTGGCCGGGCGGTGCTTGACCGAAAACGCGCCGAAGCCACGCAGCTCCACGCGGTCTCCTCGCTCCATTGCCGTTACGATGGTCTCGAAAATCGTGTTGACGATCCGCTCGACGTCGCGCTGGTAGAGATGAGGGTTTTCGGATGCGATTTTCTCAATCAGCTCGGATTTAATCATGCGTTTTGCCCCGTCCGCGGGCAGAAGTGTTTTAAATTTCGCTTAATTTTCAGGCTGCCAGACGGATACGAGGCCGTCAAGCCTGATGGACTTGAGCCCTGCGGTGTGGCCGTTTTCGAGCGAGGCGGCGAGGTCCAGACCGGTCAGGCGCGAGACCCCGGCCAAGGCCAAGTCTACCCAGCTGAACCGGTCGCTGCCTTCCGGGCGCCAGTCGATGATCCGCGTGTCTTCGGGGATGTTATGTTCGTCGCTCAGCCATTTCCGGGCTTCGCGTTCGCCCCCGATCTGATCGACGAGGCCCAGAGCCTGAGCCTGCGCGCCCGTGTAAATGCGGCCTGTGCGGATGTCCGCCAGTGTGGAAGCGCTCAGGTCGCGGCGCTCGTCAACCTTGGTGACAAACCACTGAAAGCTGTCTTCCAGAACGGCCCGGGTGGCCTCGCGCTGCTCGTCGGTTGCAGGCTCGAAAGGGTTTGGTACAGCCTTGAGGTCGCCGCTCTTGATCTGGTTGAAATTCACTCCGAGATTTTCGAGCAGATCGCTCACCTCGGCCCACTGCACGATTACGCCGACTGAGCCGGTTATGGAGTTGGCGCGGGCGATGATGTGGTCGGCCGCGATTGCCGCCATGTAGGCCGCCGACGTCGCCGTGGTTGCAAAGACGGCGACCACCGGTTTCTTGTCGCTCAGCGCGCGGAGTTCGGTGTAGAGCGCTTCACCGCCGGCAGTGCTGCCGCCAGGGCTGTTGATCCGCACGATCACCGCGCGGGCCGTGTCGCTCTCGCCAATTCGTTGAAGTAATTCCTGCTGCTGCCGGTCGTCGGAGATGAAGCCGCTGATGTTCACGCGGGCAATATGGCCGCCCAGCCCAAACATCTCGCCGACCGCGCCGCTGCGTTCGCGGGCGAACAACACCGCAGCAACCGCGGCAATGGCGACGATCGCGAGAACCCGCCAGAAGGTCACGCGGCGTTTAAGCCGGCGGCGTTCGACTACGGCATCAGCGTCAAGCGACACGTCTACGCTCCTTCACTAGCACGTCAGCGACAAACGCGGCCCGAGGGCCGCGTTCCGTTAGCCGTTCGAGGCAAATGCCAGAC
>CAZYUT010000151.1:0-4792 GCA_964650735.1 uncultured Hyphomicrobiaceae bacterium | reverse complement strand
GGATGATGGCGCAGAGCCATTGAGCGCGCCGTCGCGGCGACCGGCACGGCTTCGGCGAGGCGGTTGGCGGGCTTAGGCATGGTCATCCCGCGCAAGAAGTGCACGCATTGTCTCAACGCCTTGCGCCCATCGGGCTTGAAGGAACGAAGCAGCGCACGCGGCGTGGAGTGGAAACGGTGCGCCACCGATCAGGGCGGTGAGTGCGTCGGGCGATCTCGCTGTCTCAGAGCAGGCGACGCATTCATCTGGATTGATCGGGCGCGGGGGCGGGTTCTGGTTCAACCAGGCCGTGACGCACTCCTCAAAGGCTGCCGCTTCGGCGTCATCTCGGGTCATACCGCCATCGTGTTCGCGGATGGCGGCGCGCTCGTCGAACCAGAGCCGCCAACAATCTGGTGACCAGCCGCCTTGGGACGCGTCACCGCCTTCATTTGCTGCAACAGAAGCGAGTGGCCACCGCTCTTTCGCAACTTTTGCAGCTTTCGCAGCGGGTACGGAATTAGCCGCAACATGCCGCCGCCTGCCGATGGCTGCCCACGGATCGAAGTCCGTTAGAACGCCCATCAACTCGTCTCCTTCACGATTGTATATGCTTGGCGACGCCTCTTGCCCTGGATCGTCTGCGGGCCGTCCAGCGGGATCAGCCACGAATGATCTACCAACACGGCGATTGCATTTTCAGCGAGCTTCTTTTGACGCAGAGACGCGGGGCCGCGCTGTTGCACATCCGCAGAGGAGACGAGTGTGTCTGGCCACGCCTCTGAGTGAAGCCAATCAAGAAGCTTCTGGGCGTTCCGAAGGCCCGGATCGACGCGACCGGCCGAGACCAACCTGAGTTGCTCGGCCTCATACCACTTGGCCACTTCGATCCCGGCGGCTATGTGCTCCGCTGTAACCTCATCGCCATCCGGCCGTTCCATGAAGGCGAACACAGCGGCGAGCCGCGCGGCCTGTTCGGCGAGCTTGTTGGCGAAGCCGGCAACCACATCGAGCGGTCCGTCGGGGCCAAGCTCACGTTCGACACGATCTGAAAACGCGATAAGCATCGCCTTGGCTTCGTAGGCCAAGGAGAGCTTGCGTGGATCCAGTGTGTTGCGCCCGTGACCGATTGGCAGCGGGCGCTGAAGCAAGCGAGCCAGTGTTTCATGCCACTGCTCCAGCATGGCGGCATCATCCGAGGAAGGCTCAGTGAAGAACCGCAGGCCTTGCGTACTCGCCGGGGCCGCCACCAAAAAGCGTGAGAGTAGGCCCTGATCGCGCAAGGCGCGGTCCGTGATCAACGTCGCTCCGAGTTCAGGCTGCACCATGAGATGCACCGAGACGCGCCGACCGAGTAGCGCGCTAGCCCCATCGAGGACGCGCACCCGGGTCAGCGACTCACCGTCCCACATGGTGCTGAGAGCAGCGGCCGACTTCATCCGGTTGTCTTTGTTCATCGCGTGGCCGGAAAGGAATTCCCCGCCTTCCGCGCTAAACACCCCGGCGGCTCCACAGTTGTGCGCGAGAAGCCTCCACAGCCCCTCAAGGGTCGGCTCCTGGCAACGGACCATCGGCAGAAGTGGTGGCTTGGGCTCTTCGGGAAGCTCAGCCAAAGCAGCGCGAATGGCCTCGTACGTCTTCTTGCCGGTCTTCGCTTTTTTCTCCGCGGCGTCCCATGCCGCCTTCTCACGCTTGAAGGCGTCGAGGTCGATCTCGTGCTGGAGGGAGCGCTCTCGCTCCCAGACCTCGATCGCGCGGCACGCGAGGCTGTCGGCGGACGACTTGCGTTCACCAGATGCAGCGACAGTCACGAAGAAAAGAGAGGCCGGTCGATGCACGCCCGTGTGCATCGGTGCATTCACATGCATCTGCGCCACAAGGGAGGCGGCGGCGAGAATCGACTGGGCCGCCAAGGCCACAGGGCACTGAACATGAGCCACGACGCCGTTCACGCCGGCGCGTAGCGGTTCAGGCAAGTGTTCGACAGGGAACGGTGAGCCGACCTCCAGCGGCGGAAACAACGGTTCCGGCGCACCTGGCGTATCCATGGTCTGTGTGAACGCCACCAGCGCGCTGGCGCTCATGACTGCCTCCAGGGTGTCGTTGCGCCGCGCTTCAGGCCGGACATGATCGTCGCCTCTGCGGCGCGCGGCCCGTCATCAGCGACGAGCGCCGACGCCTCAGCGGCCGCCATGAGCCGCGCCGCCGCGCCCGTGAAGCTGAGCCAGCCCGCCGCCGCCGCACCGCCAAGCTTCGCAGCCGCCTTAAACAGGGCGTCATTGCGCGCGCCGACAGGCGCTGAGGCGGCTCGGGCAAGAACGTCGGTGATAATGCGTTCGCGACGGGCCTCGCGGCTCTTGGGCAACGACGTCGTCGATGGCCGCCGCGAAACCGGTGAAACCAATGGCTTCGGGCGTGCCCGTAAGCGCGTGAGCAGCCAGTCTGGCAAAGGTGGCAGCGGCGTTTCGGGTGGGCTCAACCAATGGTACTTCCCGTAGGGACCGATCGTCGGTGGAACGATGGCGAACGCGCCACGCGCCTTGATGTCGACACCTGGAAGCAGGCCGGTGCGGTTGCGAAGCGGTTCACCTGAGGGCGGTTGGAACCACAAGTGCACGCCGCCGCGCGGCGTGCGCACGCGAGGCCCAAGTTCCACATCAAATGCGTCCGCTGCGAAACCTGCGAAAGTTGCGAAAGTCGCGAGACCGTCAGCCCCATCGCCATGCCCCCGGTCCAGATCAACGACGACGAGATCGCCGTCGGTCAAAACACCGAGGCCGTCCGCCCACGGCACGGCGCCGAAGAGCGCCTCAACATTCTCGAGTGTGGTGGCGCGGGCCGTCGCCTGCCATCCCGGTGAAGCCGGCGCACGCTTACCCGCGCGCAGCGGCACGGGCTTAAAGCCGGCCACCAGCAGAGCCGAGGCCGCCTCGAGAAGGTGACGCTGTCGCATCACCGCGCCTCACCCGGACGCGCGAGTTCCGGGAGGTCATCAGCCCACGCATGCGCGCTTTCCATGTCGATAAGGGTGCGCGAACCGACCTTTACGCTGCGCAGCTGGCCACTCTTGAGGACTTCGTAGGCCTTCGTCCGGCCAATGCCGAACGTTCGACAGAACTCGTTGACTGATATCAGTCGTGGCACGGTTACGTCTCCTAAACTGAGGAGCGCGCGGGAGTGCGCGCCTGTGTTCAGGAGCGTGGCGGAGAAGCGATTGGAAAACTCAGGCGATTATTCCAACCGCGAGACGTTGTAGGCGATCAGAAGCTTAGCGCGGACGAAGGCGCGGGCGTCACGTTCGTAGAGAATCTGTTCGGCTTGCGACTGACTGGCGGAGCGCATCTTGGACACGCGCTGCGCCAACGTGTTGTCTTCATTTTGCGGATCGCGTTGCGCCTCAGTCCAGATGTTCTTGACTGTCAACCAGTCGTCCGCTGTGCGCTTTGCGAAAGTCTTGAGAGCGGGGTGACGTGAGGCCTCAGGATACTGAGCAAGAAGACAGCGAAGCTCACTCGCGATCAGCTTGAACGCATTCTCTCGCGGAACGGCGTAGCCGTCTGGGTGAACAAGCTGTTCGAAAACCCAAACGATGTGAGCTTTAAGTCCGTCCGACCAAATCTTCAGATGAACGGCAGGAGGCAAATCCCGCCCGCTAGGGGTGAACACGGGGTCAGGGCGCCCTTGATCAATCGTCATGAGACCGTGGATCAGCCGATCAAGTGGCAATGACCGAGGATCGTCTTCCCCGACGTGGGCGCACACAAAGTTTTTGAATGCGCGGAGCATTTGAAAGCATTCGAAGCGAAGCCGTCCTGAAAAATGATTGTCAGCGTACTCTCCGCCGCGCTCTTGTATCTCTTGAAGCCTCAGCAGTAGCGCGCTCACAGCGGCATCTCGTTCAGCATCAGTGTATGCGCGGTTCCCAGACCACAATCCGGCGTCGACGGCCGAAGTTGTGGTCCGCCCAGCGTCAGCTTTGCCCATGATGTTGCACGTCTTCGTCGATTGTCATGATCTGAGTTATCTGGCGTTCGATCGTTTCCACCACCTGGCGCTTCTCATCCGCGTACCCGTGCCGTGCATAAACGCCGATCACGCCGGCCGTTTTGTGCTGGGTCAGGGCGCGGATCGCCTCGATGGAGCAGCCACCGCGTTGGGCAAGCGTCACCGCCGTGCGCCGCAAGTCGTGAATGCGCCAATCCGGCCCGCCAAGCGTGTCGCGTAGTCGGCGTGCGCCTTGCGACCAGCCGTCGAAGGGCTTCTCGCCATCACTGCCCACGCCAAAGAGGAAGGGGCCCGGCAAGCCTGGCCATGCCACAAGGATGTCCACCGCCAGATCACTCAGCGGCACGACATGCTCCCGCCCGCTTTTCATGTCCGCGCCTGGAATGGTCCATTCGCGGCGTTGAAAATCGAGCTGATCGCGCCGCATAGTTCCAAGCGAACCGCGGCGCTGAGCGGTCAGAAGCGCGAGCTTCGCCAGCGTCGCGGTGGTGCCTGACGCGGCCCACAGGGCTCGTATCTCGTCGTCGCTGAGCACGCGCTCACGCGGACGTGTGGCGCGCGGCGGTTTCACGCCGTCCATGGGCTGCGTGTCGATGAGGTCACGCTCCCGCGCCCAACCAAAGAAGTGCGACAAATACAAATGCAGACTCCTGCGCATGGCGGGACGATCGCGCAGAGCGTCGAGCACGCTGAGGACGTCTGCGCGGGTGAGGTCTACCAAGGACCGGTCGCCGAGCATGGGAAGGACGTGCGTGGTGAGCGCGCTGCGCTTGTCGGCCACGGTCTTGGGCGCGTTCTCAGATGCGCA
>CAZYUT010000150.1:0-4956 GCA_964650735.1 uncultured Hyphomicrobiaceae bacterium | reverse complement strand
GTGGGAAGATGGTGGGCGCACAAGGACTCGAACCTTGGACCCGCTGATTAAGAGTCAGCTGCTCTACCAACTGAGCTATGCGCCCGGAAAACTGATGGTGAACTGGCCCGTAAAGGGCTGCCTGGTTGGGTTCTCACCATTGACATAAGATTGAAGCGAAAAAATACCACCATCCCCGGAATTTGTCCATCGAGCCGCTGACCGGCTGCGCGGGTCCGCCAGACAAGCGTGCCGCGCCCGCTCCACTATGGTACGTTGCTGAGCAACCGCCGCATCCGGCCGCATTCCCAAAACTGACGAGCGCCCATGATCGGAGCCACCAGCCTCACCCAGCTTGCTGTCTTCCTCGCCGTTGCGGCGATCATCGCGCCGCTGGCGCGCCGGCTCGGGATCGGCTCGGCGCTCGGCTACATCTTCGCGGGCGTGCTGATCGGGCCTTACGGGATCGGGCTGGTTTTTTCACTCTATGAAGTCCAGACGATCCTACATATTGCCGAGTTCGGCGTCGTGCTGCTGCTGTTCCTGATCGGGTTGGAGCTGCGGCCGCGCCGTTTCTGGGCAATGCGCCAGGCGGTGTTCGGCGTCGGCGCAGCGCAGGTCATGGTGACGGCGGCGCTGCTAACGGGCGGGGGGCTGCTGCTGGGTCTGAGCCCCGCGGTCGCTCTGTTCCTCGGGATCGCGCTGTCGCTGTCCTCCACTGCGCTTGCGCTGCAAGTCCTCGATGAAAAGGGCGAGCTGCGCGCGCGCCACGGCCGGGTGGCGTTCTCGGTGCTGCTGTTCCAGGATCTGGCAGCGATTCCGGCGATTGCGCTGGTGCCGCTGTTCGCCGCCGCCTCCATGGCCGGAGATAAGGTGACGCTGGCCGACGCGGTCAAGCTGCTCGGAGCGCTCGCGGCGATCATCATTGTCGGTCGCTTTCTGGTCGCGCGCTTTTACCGACTTGTGGCGCTGACCGGCGTGCGCGAGGCAACAACGGCCAGTGCCCTGCTCACGGTCGTTCTCGTGACGCTGCTGATGGACTGGGTCGGCTTGTCCGCCGCGCTTGGGGCATTCATCGCGGGCGCGCTGTTGGCGGACTCGCAATACCGCCATCAGATCGAGGCGGACATCGCGCCGTTCAGCGGGCTCTTCCTCGGGCTGTTTTTCCTGTCGATCGGCATGGCGCTCAACGTCACCTTGCTGAGCGAGCGGCCAGGCGACATCGCCGCGGCGGTTTTGGGTCTGCTGGTGGTAAAGATCGCCGTGCTGTTCGTGCTGGGGCGCTTTTATGGGCTGGACACGCCGGCTGCACGGCGTCTGGCGCTTGCGGTGTCCCAGGGCGGCGAGTTTGCCTTCGTGCTGCTGACCAGTGCGCTGTCGCAAAACGTACTAAGCGCGCAGGTCTCCGACTTCGTGAGCGTGGTCGTCACCCTTTCGATGGTTGCGACACCGGTATTGCTGGTGCTCGATCGCTGGATATGGCCCAAGCGCGCGGACGACCCCGCCGCCTTTGACGACATGCCAGACGCCACAGGGCATATCATCATCGCCGGCTTCGGGCGGTTCGGCCAGATCGTCGCGCGTGTGCTGCGCGCCCAGCGCATCAAGTTCACCGCGCTTGATGCCAGCGTCGAGCAGGTCGATTTCGTGGCCAAATACGGTAACCGCATCTATTACGGCGATGCCACCCACCCGGCGGTGCTGGAGGCCGCGCAAGTCGGTCAGGCGCGCGCGGTGGTGCTGGCGATCGACGACCCGGAGGACAGCATCAAGACGGCCGCCTTCCTGCGTTCACGCTACCCCCACATCCCGATTTTCGCCCGCGCGCGGGACCGCCAGCATGTCCACCGTCTGATGGACCTGGGGATCACGCGCATCTACCGCGAGACGTTTTATACCGCGCTCGAAGTCTCCGGCGACCTGCTGCAAGGGCTTGGCCTGCCGCCGCATGAAGCCAATGGTTTGATCGAGACGTTCCGCAAGCATGACGAGAAGCATCTGTTCGACGATTACAAGCATTTCACTGATGCCGAAAAGATGCGCGCGCGAGCCAGGCGCCGGGCGGAGGAGCTGGAAGAGCTGTTCACGCGAGATCTGGAGCAGATGCGCGAGAAGGACCAGCCTGGCGAAACCGAACGCACCCGCCCCGGCGCCCGCGCCGGCACAGGCTGAGCGCAAACCGCCTGTGACAGCGCGTCCCGGCCTGCTATACCGCGTGGCAGCGGACACCGCCGGGGGAATGCGCGCAGGGGAAGGCCAGAATAAAGGGGGCATCATTGGCTGACGGTCTTTACATCAAGCCGCTGGGCATCATCTTCGGCGGCCATGCCAGACAGGCGATCGACGCGGAGTTCGCGCTGCCGCTGGCGGGCGCGTCAGCGGCGTTCAGTGCGGCGGAGCTGATCGAGGGCGCTCCGGGGCAGACGAAATCCGTGATCGCGCGGGCTGCGACGCTGAAGGCGATGGATGAGCCGGCCATCGCCGAGCGGCTGGAAGCGCTGAGCGCGCCGCGTCCCGCCCTCGCTGGCGTGGCGATGGACCGGCCGCGCCTGATGGGCATCGTCAATGTCACGCCGGACAGCTTTTCCGACGGCGGCGATTTCGCCGACGCCGGGACGGCGGTGGCGCAGGCTCGCCGGCTGGCCGGGGACGGCGCGGATTTCGTCGACATCGGCGGCGAGTCGACCCGGCCCGGCTCCGATCCGGTATCGCTCGAGGATGAGCGCGCGCGCGTCATGCCGGTGATCGAAGCGCTTGCCGATCTGCCCGCGCCAATCTCCATCGACACGCGCAACGCCGCGATCATGAGCGAAGCAGCGGCAAAGGGCGCGAAGCTCATCAACGACGTCTCCGGCCTCACCCATGACCCCGACGCGCTGAGCGCGGCGGCGCAGACCGGTCTGCCGGTTATCCTGATGCATGCGCTGGGCGACCCGAAGACCATGCAGGACGACCCGCGCTATGACGACGTGCTGTTGGAGGTCTACGACTTCCTGCACGCGCGCATCGAAGCTGCGGTCGCCGCCGGCATCCCGAAGGAGCGTATCGCGGTGGACCCAGGCATCGGCTTCGGCAAGACGCTGCAGCACAACCTCACCCTGCTGAACGGGCTGAGCCTGTTCCACGGCCTCGGCGTGCCGGTGCTGGTCGGCGCATCGCGCAAGCGCTTCATCGGCACGCTCGACGACGAGCCGGAGGCGAAGAAGCGCGTGCCCGGCAGCATCGCCGCGGCCATCACCGCCGCCAGTCAGGGCGTCCAGATCCTGCGCGTGCATGACGTGCGCGAGACGCGCCAGGCGCTACGCGTGTGGCTGTCTGCCATGCAGGCCGCGCCGGTCGATGCGCTCAATGCCTGACCCATCGTGAAACTTTCTGAAACGAAACGTGTCCGCTTCTGCGCGGAATTGCCGGATTCGCTGCTATAGTTTCGGTTAACGGCGCGGGCGCGCCGATGGCGACCATTCTGGGGTGAGGCAGGCTCATGGGAACGTATTTCGGCACCGACGGCATCCGGGGAAAGGCGAACGAGCGCCCGATGACCGCCGATACCGCGCTGAAGGTGGGCATGGCCGCAGGGCACCTGTTCAGCAACGGCGAGCGCCGGCACCGCGTTGTGATCGGCAAGGACACGCGCCTGTCGGGCTACATGATCGAGTCGGCCCTGACGGCCGGCTTCACCTCCGTCGGCATGGACGTGTTCCTGCTCGGGCCCATCCCCACGCCGGCCGTCGCCATGCTGACGCGCTCGCTGCGCGCCGATCTCGGCGTGATGATCTCGGCCTCGCACAACCCCTATTACGACAACGGCATCAAGCTGTTCGGCCCGAACAGCTACAAGCTCTGCGACGAGAAGGAAGCGCAGATCGAGGCGCTGATCGATAACGGCGGGGTCGAACTGCTCGCAACGCCGGAGCGGATGGGCCGTGCGCGGCGCATCGACGGCGTGCATGACCGCTACATCGAATACGCCAAGCGCACGCTGGACCGCACGGTGAGCCTGACCGGCAAGAAGGTCGTGATCGACGCAGCGCACGGCGCGGCCTACAAGGTGGCCCCGCTGGCGCTGTGGGAGCTGGGCGCGGAGGTGATCCCGATCGCCGTGCAGCCCGACGGTTTCAACATTAACGAGCATTGCGGTTCCACTAACCCCGAGGCGGTATGCACGGCGGTGCGCAAGCGCGGCGCGGATATCGGCATCGCGCTCGACGGCGACGCGGACCGGGTGCTGATCGCAGACGAAAACGGCGAATTGATCGACGGCGACCAGATCCTGGCGCTGATTGCCGAGGACTGGCAAGGCGCGGGACGCCTGCGCGGCGATGGGATCGCGGCAACGGTCATGTCCAATCTCGGTCTGGAGCGCCACCTGAATAAGCTGGGCATCAGGCTGGAGCGAACCGCGGTGGGCGACCGCCACGTGGTCGAGCGGATGCGCGAGCGCGGCTTTAATCTCGGCGGCGAGCAGTCCGGGCATATCATCCTGTCTGACTACACGACAACCGGCGACGGGCTGGTGACGGCGCTGCAGGTGCTCTCGGTCGTGGTCGACAAGGACGCGCCGGTGAGCGAAGTCTGTCATCGCTTCGACCGCGTGCCGCAGTTCCTCGAAAACGTCCGGTATGATAGCGGCAAGCCGCTCGAAAGCATGGCGGTGAAGGAGGCCATTGAACGCAGCCGCGCCCGGCTCGGTAACGCGGGCCGGCTGCTGATCCGGCCATCGGGCACCGAGCCGGTCATCCGCGTCATGGGCGAAGGCGACGACAGCCAGCTCGTCAAGGCAGCGATGGGCGAGATCGTCGACGCGCTGCGCCAGGCTTCCGCGTGACCGTGGCGCTAACGCCCTGTGCGATCTGACTGAAGCCAATAAACATTCGTCATTGCGAGGCCCAGAGGGCCGAAGCAATCCAGCGGGGACGCAAGAAACCTCTGGATTGCGTCGCTACGCTCGCAATGACGAGGCTGTTACTGATCGCACGG
>CAZYUT010000149.1:0-4970 GCA_964650735.1 uncultured Hyphomicrobiaceae bacterium | reverse complement strand
CATGATGATGCATGCGCTGGGCCTCGCAACGCTCAACAATTCAGAGAAGCGTTAGCCACCAGAGAGGACATTCGCGGCCTGTTTGGAGATCGAGCCCCGACGTCACGTTAATGCGATAGCAGGCTCGACGCAGATCCAGTCTTGCATACTGCTTTACTTAGCTATTGGCTTGGCGCGATCGGATCTTCCACCGATCGTGGATCCATGACCACTGGTCCGGATATTCGTATATCCATGCTGAAAGAATGTCATTTATTGCGCGCGTCACGCTTGTAACATCCGACTGGGGATTATCCGTGACGGGAACGGGGACGTGTCTGCATTCAACGGTGAATTCCAATTCGCCAGTCCGGTAGGCTCTGCCAACGAAAATGGGGACACCGAGACGGCGCGCGATCAGCGCCGGCGCATGCACTGTATAAGCCGGTCGCCCCAGAAACGGCACCTCGATTCCGCGCATCTCGCGCTGATCCACGAGCATCCCAATGGAAGTGCCGCGTTTCAGGAGCCGCACCATCGTTTGAATGTTGCCGTCTCCTTTTGTGATGAGCCCGGCGGGCGCAGTGGGCTTCCGATATGCTCGCATAACCGAATCTAGCAGTGGGTCTTTTAATTTCCGATAGAGATTGGCCTGAACCAAACCAATCGACTGGCCGGCAGCGGTCGTCACCTCCCAATTCCCATAGTGCGCAGATAAGAGGAAAGCAGCCTGATGACCATCAAGCGCTGCTTTGACTTCGTCCATTCCCAGAAGGCGGACATAACCACGACCGTGTATGATTTTTTCGAGGTGCGGATACTCACCGACGGTCCGCCCAATGTTTCGCCACATACCTTTGATGATGCGTTTACGATCCCTTTCTGACATGTCCGGGAAGATAAGCTCGAGGTTTTGCCGTGCGATCCCATTGCGCTTTGTCAAAGGACCAATGAGAGCTGCCATCTGGCCGCATGCTTTTGATGACGCTGTGGGGGGCAGAACCTCCAAGATCCTGAAAAAAGATATTGCAACCAGACCCAGGAGATTTCTCAGGGAAACATTTGTTTTCTTCTTTGGCGGCTTATTCATTGAAATGCATCGATCAATCACCGCAACCCGCGGAGATTGCGGTGACGGGGAAATTGGCAATGTAGAACGATAGAACGTCGCTGTTGACGACAGGGTCTAGTTACGCGAACAACCGCCGTGCGTGTTCACGCAAACCCGCGCGACATGGTATCTCTATACCTCGCCACGAACGCGATCGATATTCGGCTCTAAGAAATCCAGCTAGTCTTCCCCGTCCTGTGGCTCATACGGCACCCAGCCGCGCGAGGTCAGATGTTCCTGCGGCTGGAAGCGGGTCTTGTAGGCCATCTTCGGCGAGTGTTTGATCCAATAGCCAAGATAAACATAGGGCAGGCCTTCGCGCCGCGCCTGTTCAATGTGCTCTAGGATAATGAAATTGCCGAGGCTGCGACAGGACAACTCCGGGTCGAAGAAGCTGTAGACCAGCGACAGCCCGTCGCTCAGCCGGTCGCAAAGCGCGACCGCGACCAGCGGCCAGTCCTGCGGATCGGCGTCCGGGGCAGCGTCTTCCGGGCGCTGGCGGTATTCGCTCAGGAACGTGTCGATCACGCTGTCGCGCACCATCATCGAATAGTCCAGCGCCGACATATCGGCCATGCCGCCGTCTGCGTGACGCGTGCCAACATAATCACTGAACAGCACGTACTGCTCTGCCGTCGGCACGGCCGACACGCGCTCGGCATAGAGGTCCTCGTTACGCTTCCAGATGCGCTTGTTGGTGCGCTTACGCTCGAACTGATCGACGACGATGCGCACGGACACGCAGGCCGAGCAGTTCTCGCAATAGGGGATGTAGGCGATGTTCTGGCTGCGGCGGAAGCCGTTGGTCAGCAGATTGTCGACAATCGCCGAGGATTTGCCCGGCACCAGATGGGTGAACAGCTTGCGCTCACGCCGGTTGGGCAGGTACGGGCAGGGCTGTGGCGCTGTGATGTAAAACTCGGGGAATCGCCTTGCGTGCTTGGTCACGACTTGCTCCGCTTCGCGGGCGGGTCCTCGGCAGTGTTCCCGCCTGGTTGCCACCCTAGATGGAAACGGTAACGGAACAATCCAAGGCAAATCAAGCGCGCTGGATAGCCTCAGGATTTGGAAAGCGTTTCAAGCACATGCCGCACGGCATTAAAGATGAGATGAATGTCCTGCGGGCGTGACAGGCGATGCTCGCCATCACGCACCAGATGCAAATGCGCGTCCTCCTGCGCGAGCCGCTGAAACAGCTCCAGCGAATACCGCCACGGCACATCGGCGTCCTGCATCCCCTGAATAATGCGCACCGGCGCGCCAGCGTCGATGGGCGTCCCGGGCGGGATGAGATACTGCTTGCCCTCCTCGATCAGATTGCGGGTGATCGGATAGCCTGCCGCGTCGTAGTCCGACGGGCGGATCACCTGACCCTCGCGTTGAAGCTGCGCGCGCTGCGCGTCGGTCATCTGGTTATTGATATGCTCGGTCATGTTCCAGGCCGGCGCGATGAGCACAAGGCCGATCGCCCGCTTGGCGCGCTCCGGATCTTCGGCCATGAGCTGACGCATCATGAGCATGGCGATCCAGCCGCCCATGCTGGAGCCGACAATGACGAAGCGCGACGGATCGGCCCATTCCAGCACCGCGCGCGCCTGGGCCAGCCAGTCGCCGATCGTGCCATCCTCGAAGCGCCCGCCCGACTCGCCGTGGCCGGAGTAATCGAGGCTGAGGAAGCCGTAGTCGTGCCAGCCGCACCATTCTGCCAGGCTCATCGCCTTGCCGCCGCGCATGTCGGATTTGAAACCGCCCAGCCACATAATTGCCGGGCGGTCGGGGCCGGAGCCGGGGTGCCAGATCGTGGCGATGTCCGTCGTTTTGCCGCTGGCGTCCGTCACCGGCAGAGGCTGCGAAGGCAGGTGGAATTGATTGTTCTCAGCGCTCATTCTAAGGTCCCTACGCGTTTCCGGCTCGAGGCGTCAATCCTTTCACATCCAGGCGGCGGTTCAAGCGTGACCAGCAAAACCTCATCCACCACGAAGCCCTCGCCGACAATACTGCAAGTCGTGCCCGAGCTCGACACCGGCGGGGCGGAAGCATCGGCGGTCGAGATGGCCGAAGCCGTGACGCGCGCGGGCGGCCGTTGTCTCGTCGCATCGCAAGGCGGGCGGCTTGAAGCGGCGCTGGCGCGCGCGGGGGGCGAGTTGTGCCGGATGCCGCTGGCGACGAAGAACCCGCTGCGGATGGCGGCGAACATTGCGGCGCTGCGCCATCTGATCGCGCTCCAAGGGGTTGGTCTCGTCCATGCCCGCAGCCGCGCCCCGGCCTGGAGCGCGCTGGCGGCTGCCCGGCTGGCAGGCGTGCCGTTCGTGACCACCTATCACGGCGCATACAACCAGACATCGCGCGCAAAGAGCATCTACAATTCGGTGATGGCGCGCGGCGACGTGGTCATCGCCAATTCGCGCTACACCGCCGACCTGCTGATGCGCCGGCACGGCACGTCGCGTGAGCGCGTGCGGGTGATCTATCGCGGGGTTGACGTCGAGCGCTTCGCGCCGGAGGCCGTTTCGCCGGAACGCGTCGCGGCGCTGCGCGCGGCCTGGGGTGTTGCGCCGGGCACGCGCGTTGTGTTGCAGGTCGCCCGGCTCACGCGCTGGAAGGGGCAGGATGTCGTGATCTGCGCGGCGGCGCGCGTGCTCAAGCAGGCGGATATGGCGGATGTCGCCGTCATCCTCGCGGGCGATGCGCAGGGGCGGCATGAGTACGAGCGAGAGCTTCGCGATCTGATTGCCGCGAACGGTCTGGCGGACCGGATCAAACTGGTCGGCCACGTTTCGGACGTGCCCGCCGCCTGTCGCGCTGCCGAGATTGTGGTGGTTGCCTCGCGCGAGGCAGAGGCCTTCGGACGCGCCTCCGCGGAAGCTCAGGCGGCCGAGCGCCCGGTGATTGCCGCGGATCGCGGCGCGCTGCCGGAGACGCTGGTGCCTGTCGGGCGCGCGGGAGATGAGGGCACGGGCTGGCTGGTCGCGCCGGACGACGCCGAGGCCCTTGCCGCCTGCCTCGAGAGCGCTTTGCGCCTGCCGCCCGAGATCCTGGCGCGCATGGGCGCACGCGGCCGGACGCATATCATGGCGCGTTTCACCACGCGAGCGATGCAGCACGCTACGCTTGGGGTGTATGACGGGCTGCTCGGTTCGCGGCTCGTGGAAACTTTTTGTGACGCCACGTCCTCAAATCCAACATTACAGCCTGACAATGTGGCAAACGCCGCCTCCGCGCTCACCTAGGGCGTTAAAAATCCAATTTTTTCAAAATTGATTGGTTCCTTCTCACACGGAATTGATTATGACTGAAAGCAGGAGATGTCGGCGGCTTTCCTGGTGTTGAGAGTGGGCCGACGGATCTGTAGGTTTTGCGAGTAGCTTGATGGGACGCTCCCATCGGTCTGCCTTGGCAGAAGTCGCATTCCGGTGCAGCCATTCGCGATACCTGTTGACGAGGTCTGAACTCCAACGCCGGGCCGCGAGAGCGGTCCCGGCGCTTTTTTGGTCCACGGCGCAACCCCAGACACCACGGCGGAACCTGCCCACAGGCTGACCGCACGCACTTGCGGGCGGGCCATTCCCGTGCAAGCAAGATGCGGGACACCGCGCCATTTCGGGCGCGAATCGGGCAAAATGCGCCAAGCCAACAGCGACCGATAGCCAGACATGACATCATCCAACGATCTGTTCGCCGACCGCCAACCCCCGCCGGAAAAGAATGAGCCGCGCGGCAAACCCGGCTCCTACACCGCCGCCGACATCGAGATCCTCGAAGGGCTGGAGCCGGTGCGCCGCCGGCCCGGCATGTATATCGGCGGGACCGACGAGAAGGCGCTGCACCATCTGTTCGCCGAGGTGATCGACAACGCGATGGATGAAGCGGTGGAGGGCCA
>CAZYUT010000148.1:2232-4988 GCA_964650735.1 uncultured Hyphomicrobiaceae bacterium | reverse complement strand
AAGCGGAGGGTCTATCCCAGCGTGTGCGGGGGAGCCCCGTGGGGAGCCTTAAAGAAGCGGAAGCTGGAGGGTCTATCCCCGCGTGTGCGGGGGAGCCCGCAGCGATCGGATGTTGCGGCCGTCCCAGCAGGGGCTATCCCCGCGTGTGCGGGGGAGCCCTCTGCTTCGGGTTCAGCCGCTGTTGACGCCGGGGTCTATCCCCGCGTGTGCGGGGGAGCCCCGCCGAGCAGCGGGCAGCACTCAGAGAGGTGAGGTCTATCCCCGCGTGTGCGGGGGAGCCTCTGCCACGCAGAATACTGATCTGCATTACGATTTCAAAGAACTTCGCTTCGCGTCCGCCCACAAACCGCGGAGCGTTTCAGTCCGATGTTCGCGCTTTTAGCGCCCGGCGCGCAAGCAGCATCCCGTCGGCCTCGACAAGCTCCTTCGGCGGCTCGCCGCACTGTGCAATGCGCACGCCACCCGGTGCAGACTTGTCCCGCCAGATCAGCGTCAGTGAGCCTTGGCCCAACTCAGCGTGCCATCCACTGATGACATCCCAGACGCGTTCGCGCACGCCCTTGCTCATGCGCGGGCTGACATAGGTCCCTGGCGCGATCTCCAGCATCACCGAGCCGAGAAAGCCGCGATAGCGCCCCTGGACATCGCGGGTGATGACAATCGTCAGGCTCATGTTTCTTCCCCCGCGCCGAGCACCTGCTTGATGCGATCGATCATCGCGGGGATCACCTGCTTCTCCGCAAACGCTTTTGCCGCCCGGCGGCGCACGATCCGGTCAACGGTGTCCTTGCCCTCTTCGGCTTGCTTCGCCGCACCAAACGCAATGCTCAGGGCCAGTTCGTCGCGGAACAGGTCAGCAATGTCGAGCACGAAGGCCTGGCCAGAATCCTCGTGGATGAAGCCAAGCTGCGGGATGGTTGCGGTTGCCGTCACGGCGATGGCCGCAGCAGCCTGAACGGTCGTGGCGGCATGGTTGATCGCTTGATTGGGCAGATCGGTCGATTCCGGGTTGGCGCGGTCGTAACGCCGTCCACGCCATTCGACGCCAAAGCGCTGGGCCATGAGCTTATAGGTTTCCTTGACCCGCGCGCCTTCGATCCCGCGCAGCATCTCGATGCTTTGCGAGGGCACGACCTCCCCCAGCCGGATCGCATACATGCGCCGCGCCACCGCCATGCGGGACTGCTGCTTGGCCCATTTGGTCATCTGGTGGCGGGCAAGCGCAGAGGTGTCCGGCATCAGCGGCGGGGCGGTGTACATCCGCACGCCGCCTTCGCCCACGGCAACGAGCGCCGCGCCGTGGTTGGCGAGGAGCCGCAGTGCGTCATGCGTCACGCTTGCGCCGGGCCCGAGCAAGACCATCGAGATCGCCTGATGCGGAATCTGATAATCCCCGGCCTCCAGCGCGCCGCCTGCCGTGATGAAGCGCAGGCAACCGTCCTCGACTTCGAGGCGGCCGCGATCCAGCCAGACCAAACCATGACGGTCGGCATGGGGGATGCGCGCCTTATCAAGGCCCAAGCGGCCAAGGAGCATGGTTCAGCCTCCCGGCGCGAGCAGCAACATTCCGAAGCCGAAGGCGCGGTGGCGCCCCAGACCTCGTGATAGTAGCGCGGAAAAGGCGTTGCTGTCGGTGACCTCCAGCGTTCCGGTAAAGGTCACATCGGGACCGTCGATCGCGCGCGATGCGCGCCCACTGTCGTCCTCCCGGCTTGTGCGGCGCACCAGCGTGGTGCGTTTCATTGCCGAGACATGGGCGTTGCACAGGGCTGCGCCGCCGCGCCGATGAAATTCAGCCGCCAGCCAGTCAAGATAGACTTCGGCGCGGTCCACGGGCTGGGTTTCCGGTAACCCATCGATTGCGGCAAGAAAAACGTCGCGTTCTTCCGGCAGTCCCCTCTCTCGGGCGCGGCTTGTCCGCTGGACCGGCCGGCAGCGCACTTCGAAGCGGTAGCGCCGCTCCGGCGTCCAGTCGGCGGGCAGTCCGCGCACCTCCAAGCTATCCAGGCCGATTGCTTCGGCGGCGGTGTCCCAGTCCGGAAACAGCGCGCGCTGCAAATCGGCGTAGTCGCGAAGCGCTTTTTCATCATGGGGGGAATAGGCGAGCAGATCTCCACTCCGCCCCATTCTTGCCGCCCTGTTGGTCGGGCCCAGGGCAAGCGAAAACGGTCTGGGCGCGGCGTTGCCGAATACGCCGGTCAGCAGCTGGTGAACAGGATAACCGTAGTCTCCGGCGCTGCGCCGTCCGCCGCCCTTGGCTCGATGGCCAGGGCGCGCGGGCACCGCGGCGGCATCGAGCGTGCCCGCGCTGTGCGCAAAGGCGATCAGCTTCGCCGGATCGGGTTTGAGCCTCACCATGTAGAGTTCGTCATTCATATCTCGGCCTCCGTTTCCGTCGGGCCGATCATGCCTTCGATCACCGGGCGGTCGCCGCCATGCAGGCCGCTGATCCAGTTGCGCTCGTCGCAAATCCGGTGGTGGTTCTGACCGTCCGGCCCTTCGCCTTCCGGCCATTGCGCATGGATCATGCGGCCTGACCCGCCGGCCGCCGCCAGCGCGCCGTGAATGGTGTCGGCGTCGACGAACTCGCGCACCAGCCGTCCGGCGGGCAGGCACGGCTTACGCCCGAGAAACAGGGGACGTGCGGGTTCATCCAGCGCGTGTGCGACGGCATCAAGGGTCGGCTCCTCGGCCGCCGGGTCGAGGCGCAAGGCGACGATCACACGCGCGTCGGCGTGGTAGTCGCGATAGCGCAA
>CAZYUT010000148.1:0-2132 GCA_964650735.1 uncultured Hyphomicrobiaceae bacterium | reverse complement strand
AATTGTCGATGGTCTCGCCGCCGAACGCCATCAGCGGCGCGTCGAGCGCAAGGATCAGATGGCGCGGCATGGGTTAAACGCTCCCGTTCGCGATGGCCTCCGCCGTCCAGCCGGCAAGCCGGTTCAGATCGAGCGGCTCCGCGCCGATTGCCGTGAGGGCCTCGCGCTGGTCCGGGAACGCCAGCGCGACGCGCGCTTCGCCATTGCCGTAAACGCCGTCCATCGCTAGAACGTGTTCGGCCAGCGCCGCGACTGCCGCTGCCTTGACGTCGCCTTCAAGGGGCACCGCCGTGCGGAACGCGTTTGCCAAGGTGCGCGGCTGGCGGCGACCGACTTCGATCAGCATTGATTCCGCCCAGGCATAAGGCGCGGTCGAGCCTTTCTTCGCGCCGGGCGAGACGGTCGCGATGAGATGGATCAGCCGTCGCACGACCTCGGCGGCGAGGCTGCGGTCAGTTTCTGTGCTGAGCCAGTCGACCGGTTTGCATCCAAGCAGGTTGGAAACCAGCAGCGGCACATCCACCACCGTGTAGCCATAGAACAATCCGCTGGTCAGCTCGGTGTCGAAGATGCCCGCCGCTCCTGCATCATCGCCCTCGCTGCGGTTCTTGAGGTCGTCGACGACGGTGAAATAGTCGAGCTCGACTTCCTGTTTGTGCACGGTGAAGGCGTGGGCGACGTGAACGGCCGCATCGCGGTTGGCCAGCGCATCGGAGGTCACCATGCGCCCGAACATCGCGCTGGCGAGGCTCTCCGGCACGCGGCTGCCCTCGACCAGTTGCGAGATGTTCTTACGCTCATCCTTGTCCTTGAAGAACGCCGCGGTCATCTCCCTCGCGGCTTTCTCGTCTGCGGCGTTTGAGATGATCTCGCGCGCCTTGTCGCGCAGATAACGAAGCTCGGCTTCGCCGAACAAGAGCGCCTGACGTTTTTTCTTGTCGTTCGCGCCTTCAGCGTAAATGTGCGAAACGAACGCCTGCTCCACCGCCGCGACGATCGAGGCGCTGACGCCGGTTTCGGCCGCCAGACCGTTAATGATGCGCCGCTCCACGGCCTCTTTCGAGCGAATGCCGATGTCCGTGCCGGGAATGGCGGAAAGCGCGATCTCATCATCGTCTATGGTGCGCCAATGCCGCTTCAAGCATTGCGAAGACACCCGCGTGCGCGTCGTGCCGCCGAACGGCAGCCGCTTGGCCAGCCCCGCGTCGTCGCGGTTGAGCAGCGACGCCGGATAGCCCGCCAGCCAGTGAATTTGAATGAAACGCGGTTCGGTCATCTGTTTCTCCCCGTGAATGCAGGATCTTGTTCAGGCTCGGTCTATGCGCCGGCTTGGCGGTTTGCGTCGGCGTCGCGATCAGAGCGCGCTTCTCGCGTCAAGAACTGGCGCATGAGATTGAGCCGGGTCTGTTCGGCGCGCTCGCTATCTTCTCCATCAAGCACGAGGGGCGCGAGATCGCGCCAGTTGATGACCACTCGCTTCGCCGCCAGAAAGCGCGCCATGCGCGACAACAGATCATCGAAGGTTTTGCCGCGTGCTTCCAGCAGGCGGCGCAGCCGGTCCTCGCTGTAGCCGCTCTCGAACATAACCCGGCCGGCGGCGTGTTCGTCCCGCCAACCGTGCGGGGCATGACCCGGCCCGGACATCAGCGCCATGGCATGGATCAGCAGGGTCCAGCGCTTCAGGCGGGCGTCATTCTTGACCTCGGCATCGGCGTCAGCGTTCAGCAGAAGGCGAACCGCGGCGGCATAAGCGCCAGACGACGGTCCATCAGGGACCATGCGCTTGAGCGCGGCGCGTTCGCCGGTCGGGTAGTGGTCCGCGCCGAGTTGGCCGGCTATCGAGGCGATGATTTTCTGCCGTGATGGGGCAGTTGCGGCGGATCGCCCGGAAGGATCCCCCTCAAGCGGCAGGGCTTCGGAACTGGTCATGGTTATGCGGCCTCCTCGGGCGCAGTGTCATAAGTCTCCTTGAAGGCGCTGGACTTGCGCAGACTGCCGTGGAATGCCGACTTCGCCTTCACCTGCGCGCGGTAACGCCGGGCGACCGGCAGCGGCAAGCTTCCAGCGGCTTCGTCGAGCAGCTTCTCGGCATGATTGCGGCGCTGGCGCCTCCATGAGAGGTAAGCCGTCTC
>CAZYUT010000147.1:0-5018 GCA_964650735.1 uncultured Hyphomicrobiaceae bacterium | reverse complement strand
GCGGAGAGATCGCCCGGCGCGTGGAACTGAAATACATCCCCGAGCTGCGCTTCGCGCCCGACACCTCGATCGACACGGGCGAGCGGATCGACGCGATTCTGCGGTCTCCCGAGGTGGTGCGCGACCTCGATTAAGCGCATGCAACGATAATCACGAGAATTGCCGCATCATATGACGTCGAGACCAGTGCAGGGCGGATCACGGAACAAGCGCGCGGCGGTCAACGGCTGGCTGGTGCTGAACAAGCCGATCGGATTGACCTCGGTGGCCGCGCTCAACAAGGTCAAGCGGTTGTTCAACGCGCGCAAGGCCGGCCACGCCGGTACGCTCGACCCGCTCGCCACCGGCGTGCTGCCGATCGCGTTTGGCGAGGCCACCAAGACGGTCCCCTATGCCGTCGATTCCGAGAAAGGCTACCGCTTCACCGTCTGCTGGGGCGCCGAAACAACGACCGACGACAGCGAAGGCGAGGTCGTCGAGCGGCGAGAGGCGCGTCCATCCCGCGAGCAGATCGAAGCAGCGCTGGACAGCTTCCGTGGCGAGATCGAGCAAACGCCGCCGCGTTTCTCGGCCGTCAAGGTCGAGGGCGCGCGCGCCTATGACCTGGCCCGCGAGGGGGAGCAATTCGAGCTTCGCTCGCGCATGGTGGAGGTATACCGGCTGGACATCGTCGATATGCCGGATCGCGATGCTTGCGTGTTCGAGGCCGATTGCGGCCGCGGCACATATGTTCGCGCAATCGCGCGCGACCTGGGCCGCGCGCTCGGCTGCCTCGGACATATCTGCGCACTGGAGCGCACGCGCGTTGGCGCCTTCCGGATCGAAGCGGCTGTGGCGCTTGAGGACATCGAAACCGCGGCGGAGGGCGAGCCGGACGCCCTGAAGGCGTTGCTTGCGCCGGTTCACACCTCGCTCACTGCCCTGCCGGAGATCCGGCTGTCGCAGCAGGACGCGGCGCGCGTGCGCAGAGGTCAGCCGGTTTTGCTGCGCGGGCGCGACGCGCCGATCCTCAACGCCAAGGCCTTCGCCACATCCCGCGGCACGCTCGTCGCGCTTGGCGAAGTGTCGCACGGCGAGTTCACGCCAGAGCGGGTGTTTAACCTTGCAATCTGATTGATGTCTTGGCTTGTTAGTAGCAATGAATTATTTTCCAAGGGAGCAAATAATGTATGCCCACATCGCCCGGCTTTCACAGTTTTGTTGTATTGTATTTTGTGCTTTGTCGGCTGACAGCACGCCTGCCAAGGCTCAAACATGTGTGATGTTCGATCCTGCCGATACGGGGGTAAACATTCGTGCCACGCCAAACGGTGCCCTGATCAATCGACTCCGAAATGGACGAATTGTTACCATCGACGAAATCGGTTTTGACAAAAAGGGAAGGCCATGGGCACGGGTTGCTGGTTATTATAACGGTCGCTGGCGGCACTGGGGCTGGGCTTTCATGGAACTGATGCGCTGCCGTTGATTCTCCGGGCATTTCCCTCTATGGACGACCGTGCGCTTGCTGGACGACATCCCGGCTCGCCGTGCGAACACAAACTGAAAAGGAGTTGACGATGTCGATTACGCCAGAGCGCAAGAAGGCGCTCATCGAAGAGTTTGGCGCAAAGCCCGGCGACACCGGCTCGCCCGAAGTCCAGATCGCGGTGCTGACCGAACGCATCGCCAACCTGACAGAGCACTTCAAGTCGCATAACAAAGACAACCATTCGCGGCGCGGCTTGCTCAAGCTGGTCAGCCAGCGCCGCCGGCTGCTCGACTACGTCAAGGCGAAAGACCGCCAGCGCTACCTGGACCTGATCCAGCGCCTCGGCATCCGCCGCTGACGCTCCCGCGACGCACCACCGCTCCGGGCAACGGCCCGCCGCCTGAACGGTTCGCTGCCGGGCGGCGGCCAATTCGCTCTATGAGGGACGGAAAAATCGCGGTACACCATCTATGCTCGCAAGAGACAGAAAGAAACGATGGCCCGGCAGTCCGGCCGGGCTAAGGTAATTGGAAGCTCAATGTTCGATATACACCGTAAGGAAATCACTTGGGGCGGGCGTCCGCTCATCATGGAAACAGGGCGCATGGCCCGTCAGGCCGACGCCGCCGTGCTTGTGCAGTATGGCGAGACTTCTGTGCTGGCAACGGTCGTCGCAGAAAAACAGCCGCCGAAGGGACTCGACTTCTTCCCGCTCACCGTTCACTACCAGGAAAAAACCTACGCCGCCGGCAAGATTCCGGGCGGCTTTTTCAAGCGCGAAGGGCGGCCGACCGAAAAGGAAACCCTGACCTCGCGCCTGATCGACCGGCCGATCCGCCCGCTCTTCGCCGACGGGTTCAAGAACGAAACGCAGGTCATCGCCACCGTTCTCTCTCATGACATGGAGAACGATCCAGACATCGTGGCAATGATCGCGACCTCGGCGGCGCTGACCCTCTCTGGCATCCCGTTCCTCGGCCCGATCGGCGCGGCGCGCGTCGGGCATATCGAAGGCGACTTCGTGCTCAACCCCTCGCTCGATGACATGGCCGAGAGCAAGCTCGACCTGGTCGTGGCCGGCACCGGCGATGCGGTGATGATGGTCGAGTCGGAAGCCGGTGAATTGCCCGAGGAAACCATGCTGGAGGCCGTCATGTTCGGCCACGAGCATTTCCAGCCGGTCATCGACGCGATCATCGACCTCGCCGAGACTGCCGCGAAGGAGCCTTGGGAGGCGCCGCAAGCGCCCGAGTCCGAGCACAAGGAGAAGGTTGCCAACCTGGCCAAAGACGACCTGGCGAACGCGTACAAGGTCAGCGAGAAACAGGCGCGCCAGGAGAAGGTCGCCGAGGTCAAGGCGAAGGTCATGGCGGAACTGGTGCCGGAGAGCGATGACGGCGCGATCGCGCAGGCGGTAGCTGAGGCTTTTAAGTCTGTCGAAAAGGACGTGGTCCGCGGCGATATCATCAAGACAAAGAAGCGCATCGACGGCCGCGACCTGTCCACAGTGCGCCCGATCGTCTCGGAAGTCGGCGTACTGCCGCGGGCCCACGGCTCGGCGCTGTTCACGCGCGGCGAGACCCAGGCGCTGGTGGTCGCCACGCTCGGGACGGGCGAAGACGAACAGTTTGTCGATGCGTTGGAGGGGACCTACAAGGAAACCTTCATGCTGCACTACAATTTCCCGCCCTTTTCGGTCGGCGAGACCGGCCGTATCGGCAGCCCCGGCCGGCGCGAAATCGGCCACGGGAAGCTCGCCTGGCGCGCGCTGCACCCGATGATGCCGGCTCAGGACGCGTTCCCCTACACCGTGCGCGTGGTCTCCGAGATCACCGAGTCGAACGGCTCCTCCTCGATGGCCACGGTCTGCGGCGCCTCGCTGGCGATGATGGATGCGGGCATTCCGATCAAGGCGCCGGTGGCGGGGATCGCCATGGGCCTGATCAAGGATGACGACGAGTTCGCGGTTCTCTCCGACATCCTTGGCGACGAGGACCATCTCGGCGATATGGACTTCAAGGTTGCCGGCACCGCCGACGGCGTGACATCCCTGCAGATGGACATCAAGATCACGGGCATTAACCGGGAAATCATGCAGGTGGCGCTCAATCAGGCAAAGGAAGGCCGCCTCCATATCCTAGACGAGATGAAGAAGGCGCTGGACCGTGCCCGCCCCGCAGTTGGCGCACATGCGCCGCGCATCGAGATCATCAACATTCGGACCGACAAGATCCGTGAAGTGATCGGCCCGGGCGGTGCGGTGATCCGCGCGATTGTCGAGGAGACCGGCGCCAAGATCGACATCAGCGACGATGGCACGGTCAAGATCGCCGCATCGGATGAAGCCTCGATCGCCGATGCTATGAACCGGATCAAGGGTCTGACCTCCGAGCCGGAAGTCGGCGAAATCTATAGGGGTAAGGTGGTCAAGGTCGTCGATTTCGGCGCGTTCGTGAACTTCTTTGGCGCGAAGGACGGACTGGTGCACATATCTCAGCTCTCTGCCGAACGGGCCAAGTCAGTTGGCGACTACGTCAAGGAAGGCGACCAGGTTTATGTGAAGCTGCTTGGCTTCGACGATCGCGGCAAGGTGCGCCTGTCCATGAAGATGGTCGACCAGGAGACCGGCAAGGAGATCAGCAAGGAAGACGCCGCGGAGGCGTAAGCTTCGCGGAAGTTCAAAGCATCCGGCGCGATAATGCCGGATGCTGACCTTGCGGACCGCCCGGAATATGATGACAGACGGCAACAAACGGCAAGTTGGCCTGCTGGCGAGCCTGACGGTCGCCGCCATGGTCGCGCTCTCCCCGAGCGTCAACGCGCAAACCGACGCCTCGCCCCAGCGCCAGGACTCCCGCCCCTATGACAGGGAGCTGTTCCAGCTTGCGGAAGTGCTCGGCGCAATCCACTACCTACGGGCACTCTGCGGCCCCGACGAGGGGCAGAAATGGCGCGATCAGATGCGCGGGCTGGTTGATGCCGAAGGTTCCTCGGCTCTGCGCCGCGCCCAACTGGTCCGCAGCTTCAACAAGGGCTATCGCGGCTATGGCCGCACTTACCGCCGCTGCACCGATCTCGCCCAGCGCTCTATCGAACGGCTCATGCGCGAAGGCCGGACGCTTGCCAGCCGCATTCTCGATACGGCAGGTTGACCACGCTCCGGCATCTCCTGAATTAATCGTTAATTTGACCAACCGATGCGTGCAAGCCCGCGCGCCGCTATTCTGCTAGCGTTCATTTTCGCCCTGCTAAGTTTTGCGGATCGGTGGGGGCATTGCAGACGAATTTCGCCGCACGCTTGGGCGTAGCGCGCATTTAGGGAGCATGAGCCGTGGATACGCGCTGGTTACAGGATCGGCTGGAGAGCCTGCCCCCCGAACTGGAGGCGGAGGAAACCGAAGCGCTGCGCTACATCGCCGAAGCGTGGGACGACGCCATGCGCGACGGGATCGACCCGCACGTGCTCGCCAACGCGGCCCTGTTCGCGGCGTTCACCGAACTGGTCGACGCCTATGGCGAGAGCGCGGTCGTCAGCATGGCCGAGGGG
>CAZYUT010000146.1:0-5032 GCA_964650735.1 uncultured Hyphomicrobiaceae bacterium | reverse complement strand
GAGCGCTTCGTTTACACCGAAGATGTCGGGAGTTCGAGTCTCTCACCGCCCACCATCGGGGTTGTCGATCGCGCGCACGAGCGGCTTGACGCCGGACACGGCCTCACGTACATCACGAAAAGGCCGAGCGACGTCCGGGTTTGGACGTCTTGGGGGTGTAGCTCAGTTGGTTAGAGCGCTGGCCTGTCACGCCAGAGGCCGCGGGTTCGAGTCCCGTCACTCCCGCCACTGCCGCAGCCGCGCGCCGCACCCCCTGACAAAATTTCACAGTTTGCGCCGGGATCGGGGGTGGTCTATGGGTGCTGCATTGCGGTATCATTAGAAAAGGTTCAAACAAGCGCGGCGGTGTTGTCGAGCAGGCCGCATGGCCAGCTGCCGCGCCGGAATGGGCGCTGAGATGACCGATCTCCTCCAAGATTATCTGCCGCTGCTCATATTCTTCGGTGTGGCGGCGTTTATCGGCGCAGCCATATTGGTCGCGCCGTTCATCGTGGCCCCGAACAACCCGGATCCGGAGAAGGTGTCGACCTATGAATGCGGTTTCCCCGCGTTCGAGAGCGCCCGGATGCGCTTCGATGTGCGCTTCTATCTGGTGGCGATCCTCTTCATCATCTTCGATTTGGAGGTCGCCTTCCTGTTCCCCTGGGCGATCGCTTTCGAGGAGGCCGGGCTGTTTGGCTTCTGGGCGATGATGCTGTTTCTGGCCATTCTCACGGTCGGCTTCATCTACGAATGGCGCAAAGGAGCGCTGGAATGGGATTGATCAAGCCTGAGCAGACGCTGGACGATCTGCTGTTGCGCCAGCCCGATGGGACGACCAGCGGCGGCGCGATGGCGTTGCGCGACGAAAGCTTTACCGAGTTGTCCAACAACCTTGCCGATAAGGGCTTTCTGGTCACCTCGTCGCAAGATCTGGTGAACTGGGCGCGCACCGGCTCGCTGATGTGGATGACCTTCGGGCTCGCCTGCTGCGCGGTCGAGATGATGCAAGCCTCCATGCCGCGCTATGACGTCGAGCGGTTCGGCTTCGCGCCGCGCGGCAGCCCCCGCCAGTCCGACGTGATGATCGTGGCGGGCACGCTATGCAACAAGATGGCCCCGGCGATCCGCAAGGTCTATGACCAGATGCCGGAGCCGCGCTATGTCATCTCGATGGGCAGCTGCGCGAACGGCGGCGGCTATTATCACTATTCGTATTCGGTCGTGCGCGGCTGCGACCGTGTTCTGCCCGTGGACATCTACGTGCCGGGCTGTCCGCCGACAGCCGAGGCGCTGGTCTATGGCATCATGCTGTTGCAGCGTAAGATCCGCCGCACCGGCACGATTACTCGCTAGGAGCGAAAATGGCCACGGCGCCAACAGTGACAGCGCGGGATGAAGCGCTGCAGGAGTTGGGGGAGCACATCGCCGCCGCGCGCCCGGAGGCAGTGGACCGCTGGCACGTCGCGCTGGGCGAACTGACGGTGCGCGCTACCCGGGAAAGCATCGTGTCGTTGATGACGTTTCTGCGCGACGACGTGCGCTGTCAGTTCACCTGCCTGATCGACATTTGCGGCGTAGATTACCCGGAGCGCGCAAAGCGCTTCGAGGTGGTCTATCATCTGCTCAGCGCGCGGCAAAACAAGCGCCTTCGCGTGAAGACCGAGACCGACGAGACGACGCCAGTACCAAGCATCGTTAACGTCTTTCCGGCGGCGAACTGGTATGAGCGCGAGGCGTTCGACCTTTACGGCATTTTCTTCTCCGGCCACCCGGACCTGCGCCGCATACTGACCGACTACGGCTTCCAGGGGCATCCGCTGCGCAAGGATTTCCCGCTCACGGGCTTCGTGGAAGTCCGCTATAACGAAGACCTCAAACGTGTCGTATACGAGCCGGTGAAGCTCCAGCAGGAATACCGCGACTTCGATTTCATCAGCCCGTGGGAGGGCGCGGAGTATCTGCTGCCCGGAGACGAAAAGGCCTCGACCGGCAATACCGGCAAGTCGTGATCATCAAGGCGGGCGATCAGGAGTCGGACAGATGACGGAAGCACACGAGGTCACAGGCAGATGCCTGTGCGGTTCCGTGCGTTACAGCGCTACGGTCAAGAACCATGACATTGGCGCATGTCATTGCGGGATGTGCCGGCGCTGGACCACCGGGCCATTCATGGCGCTGGAATCCGTGCAGAGCGTCAGGTGGGATGACGAGACGCCGATCGCCATCTTCCATTCGTCGGAGTGGGGCGAACGCGGTTTTTGCCGCGACTGCGGAACAGCGCTGTTCTGGCGCGCTCGCGATGGTTCCTATACCGGCATATCGGCCTGCACGCTCGACAATTCCGACGGGCTCAATTTCAGCATGGAGGTGTTCATCGACGAGAAGCCGGAATTCTACGCATTCGCGAACGAAACCAAGAAGCTCACCGGCAAGGAGCTTTTCGATATGTTCATGGGCGGCGGCGAAAAGAAAGATGCTTAGAGGTCATGGCTCAGGCTGAAGCGGAAGTCCGTAATTTCTCGATCAATTTTGGGCCGCAGCACCCGGCTGCGCATGGCGTGCTGCGCCTTGTGCTGGAGCTGGACGGCGAGGTTGTGGAGCGCGTCGATCCGCATATCGGCCTGTTGCACCGCGGCACCGAGAAGCTGATCGAATACAAGACTTACTTGCAGGCGATCCCCTATTTCGACCGGCTCGACTATGTCGCGCCGATGAACCAGGAGCACGCCTTCTGCCTGGCGATCGAGAAGCTTCTGGACATCGAAGTGCCGATCCGCGGACAGATCATCCGTGTGCTCTACAGCGAGATCGGGCGCATCCTGAGCCATCTTCTCAACATCACCACGCAGGCGCTCGACGTTGGCGCGCTCACCCCGCCGCTCTGGGGGTTCGAGGAGCGCGAGAAGCTGATGATCTTCTACGAGCGCGCATCCGGCTCGCGGCTGCACGCCAACTATTTCCGCCCCGGCGGCGTGCATCAGGACCTGCCGCCGGAGTTGATCGATGACATCGCCGCATTCTGCGACCCGTTCCTGAAGGTGCTGGACGATATCGAAGGCCTGCTGACGGACAACCGCATCTTCAAGCAGCGCAATGTCGATATCGGCGTTGTTACTCTCGAAGAAGGCTTGGCGCGCGGATTCTCCGGTGTGATGATCCGCGGCTCCGGCGGCGCATGGGACCTGCGCCGGGCGCAGCCGTATGAGTGCTACAACGATTTCGAGTTCGACATCCCTGTCGGCAAGAACGGCGACTGCTACGATCGCTACCTGGTGCGCATGGAGGAGATGCGCCAGTCGGTACGCATCATGAAGCAGTGTATCGACAAGCTGACCTCGGGCGAGGGCCAGGGACCGGTGCTCGCGCCGAACAACAAGGTCACGCCGCCGCGCCGCGCGGAGATGAAGCGCTCCATGGAAGCGCTGATCCACCACTTCAAGCTGTTCACCGAGGGCTTCCATGTGCCTGAAGGTGAGGTTTATGCCGCGGTTGAAGCGCCGAAGGGCGAGTTCGGCGTCTATCTCGTCGCTGACGGAACGAACCGCCCGTATCGCTGCAAGATCCGCGCGCCGGGCTATCCGCACCTGCAGGCGATGGAATTCCTGACCAAAGGCCATATGCTGGCCGACGTTTCGGCGGTGCTCGGCTCGCTTGACATCGTCTTCGGCGAAATCGACCGCTAGCGGCCTGGAGGACAACGAATGAGCGTACGCCGTCTCAACGCGATCCAGCCGGAGAGCTTTGAATTCACCGAAGACAACCTGGGCTGGGCCCACGCGCAGATCGCGAAATATCCCGAGGGGCGCCAGTGGGCGGCGATCATTCCGCTTTTGTGGCGTGCGCAGGAACAGCATGGGTGGCTGCCGGAGCCGGCGATCCGCTATGTCGCGGAGCTGCTGGAGATGCCCTACATCCGCGCCTACGAGGTCGCGACCTTTTATTCCATGTTCAATCTTTCGCCCGTGGGCGACTATCACGTCCAGCTCTGCGGCACGACGCCGTGCATGTTGCGCGGCGCGGAAGACTTGAAGGCGGTCTGCCGGGACCGGATCGGCGAGCCGGGCGACGTCACGCCGGACGGCGTGTTCTCCTGGATCGAGGTCGAGTGTTTGGGCGCCTGCGTAAACGCGCCAATGGTCCAGATCAACGCCGACTATTACGAAGACCTGACGCCGGACAACTTCGCGCAAATCCTTGACAGTCTGCGCGACGGCAAGCCGGTGACGCCGGGCCCGCAGGTGCAGCGCCAGAAGGCCGCGCCGCTCAGCGGTCTGACCACGCTGAAAGATCGTAGCGCCATCGAGCGCGGGCCGGAAGCGGGCGAGTGAGTTAGAGGAGCCGGAGCGAATGCTCGAGGACAAGGACCGCATCTTCACCAATCTCTACGGCCTGCACGACTGGCGCCTGGAAGACGCGCGCCGGCGCCGCGCGTGGGATGGGACGAAGGCGCTGCTGGAGAAGGGCCGGGAAGCCATTCTTGAGGAGGTCAAGGCGTCCGGCCTGCGCGGACGCGGCGGCGCGGGCTTTCCGACTGGGCTGAAGTGGTCCTTCATGCCCAAGGAGAGCGACGGGCGGCCGCACTATCTGGTCGTCAACGCCGACGAATCCGAGCCGGGCACCTGCAAGGACCGCGAGATCATGCGGCACGACCCGCATCTGCTGCTGGAAGGCTGCCTGGTTGCCGGCTTCGCGATGGGCGCGCACGTCTGTTACATCTATATCCGCGGCGAATACATCCGCGAGCGTGAGGTGCTGCAGGCGGCGATCGATGAGGCCTATGAGGCGGGGCTGATCGGCCCGGACAACGTCCATGGCTGGGATTTCGACATCTACGTGCACCACGGCGCGGGCGCGTATATCTGCGGCGAGGAAACCGCGCTCCTGGAAAGCCTTGAAGGCAAGAAGGGCCAGCCGCGCCTCAAGCCGCCGTTCCCGGCCAATGTCGGCCTGTGGGGCGCGCCGACGACCGTAAACAACGTCGAATCGATCGCGGTCGTGCCGGAAATCCTGCGCCGCGGCAGCGCCTGGTTCGCCTCGCTGGGCCGGCCGA
>CAZYUT010000145.1:0-5218 GCA_964650735.1 uncultured Hyphomicrobiaceae bacterium | reverse complement strand
AGCTACACGCTGACCAACGACATCACCTATATCGAGCCGAAAGCGCGAGTTTATTGATGCAGCTCACCGCAGCCCTGCAGCACGGCTGAGAAGGAAAACTCATGGTTCAACTGACGCTGCCGAAAAATTCGACGATCCGCAAAGGCAAGGTCTGGAACAAGCCGGACAAGGGCGCGAAAGGCAACTTCAAGGCCTTCGAGGTCTATCGCTGGGACCCGGAGGGCGGCGAAAACCCGCGCACCGACACCTACTACATCGACCTGGATAAATGCGGGCCGATGGTCCTCGACGCGCTGATCAAGATCAAGAACGAGATTGACCCGACCCTCACCTTCCGCCGGTCCTGCCGCGAAGGTATCTGCGGCTCCTGCTCGATGAACATCGACGGCGTCAACACGCTCGCCTGCACCTGCGCCAGCGCCGATAGCCGGGGCACCGCCAAGATTTATCCGCTGCCACACATGAGCGTCGTGAAGGACCTCGTCCCCGACCTCACCCACTTCTACGCGCAGCACCGCATGATCCAGCCGTGGCTGGAGACGACCTCCACGACACCGGAAAAGGAATGGCGCCAGACCCGCGACGACCGGGAAAAGCTCGACGGACTTTACGAATGTATCATGTGTGCGTGCTGCTCGGCATCGTGCCCAAGCTACTGGTGGAATTCCGACCGTTATCTTGGCCCGGCGATCCTGCTGCAGGCCTATCGCTGGATCGTGGACAGCCGGGACGAAGCGACCGGCGACCGGCTCGACCAGTTGGAAGACCCGTTCCGGCTGTACAGGTGCCATACCATCATGAACTGCGTGCAGGCCTGTCCGAAGGGGCTGAACCCGGCCAAGGCCATCGCCGAGACCAAGAAGATGATGGTGGAGCGGCGCGGTTAGCCACGCTCGCGGTCGAGGAGTTGTTGTTTGCGCTTGATGCCCCAACGGTAGCCGCCAAGAGCGCCGTCTGAGCGTAAAATGCGGTGACAGGGGATTGCGACGGCCGCCGGATTGGCTCCGCAGGCATTCGCCACAGCACGGGTTGCGCGAAGCGCGCCAATGTGCCGGGCTATGTCAGAGTACGTCGCCGTCTCGCCAAACGGGATCTCGCGCAGCGCAGCCCAGACCATGTGTTGGAATGCGGTGCCTCGAATATCGAGCGGCAGCCGGAATGCGCCTTTCGGCATTTCAATGAATGCGACGGTCTGGGCGACCCAGTCGCACATCGCGTCGTTTGCAGCGACGAGCCGCGCTCTCGGGAACCGTGCATACAGCTCGTCCAGCAATGCATCATCCGAAGCGCCAATAAAGATCGCACATATGCCCCGTGCTGTCCCAGCGATCAGCACGCGGCCCACGACGCTATCGGCCAGCGCGTACCAGATCGTCTGGCCACGACCGCCGGCCTTGTAATCGGATGGCGACATGCCCAGCGCCTGGCCTGCCCGCGCATAGAACCGCGCGGCGCTTTCATAGCCGGCGCCGTAGAGTGCCGCGGTCACCGTTTCCGCCGCTGGCAACGCCTCTCGCGCCCGCGCCTGCCGCAGCGCATCGGCATATTGCTTCGGCGTGATGCCCAGTTCGCGCTTGAACACGCGCTGGAAGTGAAAGCGGCTCATGCCGGCGGAGGCCGCCAACTCCGCCAAATGCGGTGGCGTTTCGCTCTCGGCAATCATCCGACACGCATCCAGCACCGCCCCGAGCGGGAGATTGCCGCCTGGCGGTGCGCACGGCCGGCAGCGCAGACATGGCCGGAAGCCCGCGGCTTCCGCCTCTCCCGCTGTCTCGAAGAAGACCACGTTCTCTGGCTTGGGCCGGCGCGCCGGGCAGCAGGGCCGGCAATAGATGCCCGTGGTGCGCACGGCGAATACGAATGCGCCGTCGACGGTACTGTCACGCGCCAGCACCGCCGCCCATCGTTCTTCGTCATGGCTTGCCCGCATGACCAGACCTCCCGATACGCCTCGGCAGGCAGCCTAATCCGCTTCGGCCATGCGGGCAGCCCGTTTGTTGCGCTCAAATTCCGCAGACGAAGGGGCGGCCTTACTCCGCCGCCTTGATCTTCTCGCCCGGGCCACCCGCGTCCAGGCTGCTTTCCTGGGCAAGCCGCTCAGCTGCCTTCGCCCGCTCCTTCAGGATCATGTCGTCGCGTTTGGCCGCGATCGCGCGCAGACGGTTGAGCGATCCGCCGGTGCCCGCGGGGATCAACCGGCCCACGATAACGTTCTCCTTCAGGCCTTCCAGATTGTCGACTTTGCCATTCACCGCGGCATCGGTCAGCACGCGCGTGGTCTCCTGGAAGGAGGCCGCCGAGATGAAGCTGCGCGTTTGCAGGCTCGCCTTGGTGATGCCCAGCAGTACCGGCTCGGCCTCGGCTGGGCGCTTGCCGGCGGCCTCGGCCCGGGCGTTGAGCTGCTCGAACTCGATCCGGTCGATCTGCTCGCCTTTGAGCAGGCCGGTCTCACCCGCATCGGTGACCTCAACCTTTTGCAGCATCTGCCGGACAATGACTTCGATATGCTTGTCGTTGATGGTCACGCCCTGGAGCCGGTAGACGTCCTGGATCTCGTTCACCAGGTAAGTCGCCAGTTCCTCGACGCCCTTGATCGCCAGAATGTCGTGCGGGGCGGGCAAGCCCTCCATGATGAATTCACCCTTCTCGATCCGGTCGCCTTCCTGAACCGACAGGTGCTTACCCTTCGGGATCAGGTATTCGACCGGCTCGGCATCCTCTTCATCCGGACGGATGATGATCGTACGCTTGTTCTTGTAGTCGCGGCCGAATTCAATGGTGCCGGACGCTTCGGCGATGATCGCGTGATCCTTGGGACGCCGCGCCTCGAACAGCTCCGCCACGCGCGGCAGACCGCCCGTGATATCGCGTGTCTTGGCGCTTTCCAGCGGGATACGGGCCAGCACATCGCCCGCCTTGACCTCCTGGCCTGGCTCGACCGAAAGCACCGAGCCCACCGGGATCTGATAGCGGGCCTCGCCGCCGCGCTTGAGCTTCACGACGTTGCCCTTGGCGTTCTTGATGACGAGCGCCGGCCGCAGATTAGCCCCGCGCGGGTTGGAGCGCCAGTCGACGATCACACGCTGGGTGATGCCGGTGGTCTCCTCGGTCTGCTCGCTCACTGACACGCCCTCGACGAGGTCTTCATAGTCGACCTTGCCGGTCGTCTCTGTCAGGATCGGGCGGGTGTACGGATCCCATTCCGCCAGACGCTGGCCGCGCTTGATCTTGTCGCCGTCATCGACCTTCATATGCGCCCCCTGGACGATCTTGTAGGAGGCTTGCTCGTTGCCATCCTCGTCCAGAACCAGCACGGACATGTTGCGGCCCATGGCGACAAGGCGGCCCTGGCTGTCCTTGGCCACGTTGCGGTTCTTGATCTGAATCGTGCCGGCGAAGTTCGATTCCAGGAACGAGGAGTCAACAACCTGCGCCGTGCCGCCGATATGGAAGGTGCGCATGGTCAACTGCGTGCCCGGCTCGCCGATCGACTGAGCGGCCATGACGCCAACCGCCTCGCCGAGGTTTACCGGGGTGCCGCGGGCCAGATCGCGGCCGTAGCACTTGCTGCACACGCCATTTCGCGTCTCGCAGGTCAGCGCCGAGCGGATGCGGACCTGCTGCACGCCCGCCTCCTCGATGGCCTTGGCGTGGCTTTCCTCGATCAACTCGCCGGCCGGGACAATCACCTCACCCGTCGCGGGGGAGACGATGTCGTCGGCGGCCGTGCGGCCGAGCACACGATCGCCCAGCGAGACGATAACTTCGCCCGCATCAATGGCGGCGATCATGTTGATGCCCTTGTCGGTGCCGCAGTCGATCTCATTGACGATGCTGTCTTGCGCGACATCGACAAGGCGGCGGGTCAGATAGCCCGAGTTTGCTGTCTTGAGCGCGGTGTCAGCCAGGCCCTTGCGCGCGCCATGGGTGGAGTTGAAGTACTCCATCACCGACAGGCCTTCCTTGAAGTTCGAGATGATCGGGGTCTCGATGATCTCGCCCGACGGCTTGGCCATCAGCCCGCGCATGCCCGCAAGCTGCTTCATCTGCGCGGGCGATCCGCGCGCGCCGGAGTGAGACATCATATAGATCGAGTTGAGCGGCACTTGGCGGCCAGTCTCGTCGTCGGTTTGCACCGCAGAGATGCGGTCCATCATCTCCTTGGCGACGCGGTCGGTGCATTTCGCCCATGCGTCAACGACCTTGTTATATTTCTCGCCCTGGGTGATGAACCCTTCCATGAACTGCTGCTCATAGTCGCGGACCAGGTCATGCGCCTCCTGGACGATGGCGTCCTTGGTCTCGGGGATGACCATGTCATCCTTGCCGATCGAGATGCCGGCCTCGCAGGCGTGGCGGAAGCCGGTGGCCATGATCTGGTCGCAGAAGATGACCGTCTCCTTCTGACCGCAGTTGCGATAGACCGCGTCGATCATCTTGGAGATCATCTTCTTGGTGAGAAGCTGATTGACGAGGTCGAACTTCACGCCTGGCTGCTTCGGCAACAATTCGCCCAGCAACATCCGCCCTGGAGTGGTGTCGTAGATGTTCGAGACTGGCGTGCCGTCCGCCTCAATGGTCTTGAAGCGCGCCTTGATCTTGGAGTGTAGCGTGACCAACCCGGCCTCCAGCGCATGCCGGATTTCCGCAACCGATCCGAACACCATGCCCTCACCCGGCTCGTTCGGCTTCTCCAGCGAGAGATAGTACAGGCCGAGCACAATATCCTGCGACGGCACGATGATCGGACCGCCGTTGGCCGGGTGCAGGATGTTGTTCGTGGACATCATCAGCACGCGGGCTTCGAGCTGCGCCTCCAGCGACAGCGGCACATGCACGGCCATCTGGTCGCCGTCAAAGTCGGCGTTGAATGCCGCGCAAACCAGCGGGTGAAGCTGGATCGCCTTGCCCTCGACCAACACCGGCTCGAACGCCTGGATGCCCAGACGGTGCAGCGTCGGCGCGCGGTTGAGCAGCACCGGGTGCTCGCGGATCACCTCATCGAGGATGTCCCAGACTTCAGGCTTCTCCTTCTCGACCAGCTTTTTCGCCTGCTTGACCGTCGCCGCAAGCCCCTTCGCGTCGAGGCGCGAATAGATGAACGGCTTGAACAGCTCCAGCGCCATCTTCTTTGGCAGGCCGCACTGATGCAGCTTCAATTCTGGGCCAACCACGATCACCGAGCGGCCGGAATAGTCCACGCGCTTGCCGAGCAGGT
>CAZYUT010000144.1:0-5260 GCA_964650735.1 uncultured Hyphomicrobiaceae bacterium | reverse complement strand
CGCTGATCGACAAGGAGGGCGCGCGCCACGAAATGGCCGGGCTGCTCGGCCTCGTGACGAGCTATGAGACGCGCAAGCTGCATCTGGGCTATCGCAGCGCGCGCCTGGTCGCGCCGATGCCCGGGCTGGCGGCGGGCGCGGTGCTTCGCGGGCACGAGTTCCACTATTCCACCATCCTCGATGAACCCGACACGCCGCTCGCCGAAGTCGCGGACGCCGACGGCAATCCGGTGCCCGAAACCGGCTCGCGGCGCGGCCACGTGACCGGCACATTCTTCCACCTGATCGCGGAGACCGGCGCATGACCGGCTTCGTCAGCTTTGTCGGCTCCGGCCCGGGCGACCCGGAGCTGTTGACGCTCAAGGCCGTGGACCGGCTCAAGCGCGCCGACGCGGTGCTGTTCGACGATCTGTCCGCCGGGCCGATCCTTGAATATGCGCGCAAGGGCGCGGACCTCGTCGGCGTGGGCAAGCGCGCGGGGCGGCCGTCGCCGCGCCAGCCGCATGTGAGCCGCCTGCTGGTGGATTACGCGCTGACGGGCGGGCGTGTCGTTCGGCTCAAATCCGGCGATCCGGGGCTGTTCGGCCGGCTGGAGGAGGAGTTGAGCGCGCTGCGCGCGGCGGGCATCGCGTTTGAGATCATCCCCGGCGTGCCGTCGGTCTGCGCGGCGGCGGCCGCCGCCGAGATGCCGCTCACCCGGCGGCTGACAGCGCGGCGCGTGCAGTTCATCACCGGGCATGACGTGTCGGGCGCGCTGCCCTCCGATATCGACCTCGACGCGCTGGCCGATCCGGGCGCGACGACAGCCGTGTTCATGGGCAAGCGGACATTTCCCGCGCTTGTCGATGCGCTCATCGCGCGCGGGTTGCCGCCCGACACGCCCGCGCTGCTCGCAGAGGCCATCAGCCGCTCAGATCAGCGCCTCCAGCGCGGCACAATCGCGGGTCTGGCCGCCCACCTGTGCGAAGACCCCGGCGACAAGCCTGCGATCATCCTGTTCGGCCCGCTCGCCGATACATCGGAGTAGGGCGAGGGATTGGGAGCAGGTGGTATGGAACTGCGGCTTATCGGCATCGGCACCGGCAATCCCGACCACATCACGCTGGAGGGCGTGCGCGCGCTGCAGTCTGCCGGTCTCGTGCTGATTCCCCGCAAGGGCGCGGAGAAGCGCGATCTGGCCGATCTGCGCCGCGAGATTTGCGCGCGGGTGCTCGGCGAAGAGGCGCGGATCGTGGAGTTCGACCTGCCGAAGCGCGATGACAGCGGCGACTACATTGCTGGCGTGGCCGACTGGCATGATGCCGTGGCCGCCGCATGGCAGGCCGCGCTTGCCGCGCAGACGCCCCTGCCAGCCTCTGCCGCGCTGCTCATCTGGGGCGACCCGTCGCTTTATGACAGCTCGCTGCGCATCGCCGGGCGGCTCGACCCGCAGCCTGACATCCGCGTCATCCCCGGAATTACGGCACTACAGGCGCTCACTGCCGCGCATCGCATCCCGCTGAACGCGGTGGGTGCACCGGTACTGATCACGACCGGGCGGCGGCTCCGCGACGAGGGCTGGCCCGCTTGCGCGACAACGGTGGCGGTAATGCTCGATGGCGGCTGCGCCTTTCAAGCGATCGACCCGGCGGGCGTGACGATCTGGTGGGGCGCTTATCTGGGGATGGACGGGGAGATTTTGCGCGCCGGCCGGCTGGCGGAGGTCGGACCGGAAATCGCGGCGGCGCGCGAGCAGGCCCGCGCGGCGCACGGCTGGATCATGGATTCGTATCTGCTGCGCCGCGCGTGAAGGGCGCGCGTCATGCGCACCCTCCGGCCCCAAGGATCAGGCGCGCGACAGGTTGTTTAGCTGGGACCGCACCACCTCGATGCGCGGTTGCGCGATTTCCGCGACGCCTGGAATGGTCAGCACCTGTTCGTAGAGCTGTTCGAGCCTGGGCTGGGCCCGATCAACCAGTTGGGCAAGCGCGGTGCGTCCGGCCGGCGGCAGCTCTTCAGAAAGTTGCGCCAGACGCTCTAGTTCGTTGGCGGCGGCCTGGAGCTTTGGCAGAGCTGTTTGCGCGGTTTCCACGTCTGTCACGCCTTCGAGGGTGGTGCGGAGTTCGGAGAACGTCCTGTCCCAAGCCCTGGCGAGATCCACCTGGCCGACGACGAGGCGCACTGGCCCGGTCTCGACTTGCGCCTCGCCGCCCGTCAGCCGTTCCGCGATGACAACCTCTTCGACTGGGGCGTCAGCCACATTCGTTGCGCGGTCCCCCAGGAACCACCAGGCCAGCGCCGCGACCGCCGCGATCGGCAGCAGCCAGGTCAGCAGACCGGGAGACGCGCGTTTCGGCGCGGGTTTGGCCTGAGAAAAGGCGGCATGGGCCACTTTTTCACGCGATTGCGCGGCTGCCGCGGGCAAGCCGGGAATATCCACGCCCTTGAGATAACTCGCGAAACCGGCGGGCATCGCTTCCTGAATATACGGCTTCTGCTCGCTCAGCAGGCGGGCCATCCCGGACGCATCAAGACCCTTCTGCTCCTTCTGCTTGCCGAGGATGCCGAGCACCGCGGGCGCGAGCATACCGAGCAGCGACGAGCTGGTGCCCTGGCTCATGCCCGCGAACTTGCCGATAGAACTTGCCAACGAGGGTAGCGCCGACGGGCCGAGCACCGTCTTGAGCGTGTTGCTGCCCTTCTGGATCAGGTCCTGGCCGCTGCCGCCCGAGAGCATGTCGGACAAGCTGTCGAGGATGCCGGGGTCCTGATCGCGGATCGCGGCGTCGATCGTGGCCGCGCCGCCCGGCTTCGAGGCCGTGCCGGCGAAGCTGCCGATGAGCGCGGGGATGGCGGCTGACACGGCCTGGTTGATAAGGCGGCGGTCGATACCGAGCGCCGAGGCGATCTGGCCGATCATCTCGGGCGTGAGATACTGCATGGCGATAGAGACGAGATTGGTACGCATGACGGGTCTCCGGTTTGAAGGTTCTGCAACATCGCGCGGGCTGGCGCCGCGCAGGCTTCCGATCGGCAGGCGCTGCCGGGAGTGGGCCGGCATCGCTGCTCTGGGTGCGACGTTACTTGCCAAAACCGGCTTGGCCGATGCTGTTCCTTAATCTTGGTGAGGTTTCAGTGGGCGCGGACCCGCGTTTGTCTCAGCTCGGGACAATTGTGGCGCCCAATTGACGCAGGCGTGGCAACCAGACGGCGCGCACCGCGTCGGCTGGCTACTTACCGGCGCGGGGGGAATGCGGCGTGGACCAGCGCGCAGCGGATCAGCCCGCGCACCGAGTTTCCCGCCCAGATGGATTTGGCGCGGTTCAAGTCCGGAGTCGTCACCACGCCTTCGCGGCATTTGCCGCTTGCGAGCAACTCCGCGCGCAGCACGCCCGGCAGCACGCCGGAAGACAGCGGCGGCGTCACCAGCCCGTCGCCGAAGTCGAAAAACAGGTTGGTGATCGTACCCTCGCAAATCTCGCCGCGCTCATTGGCGAAGATGATTTCGTCCAGATGCTCCGGCAGGTCGCGGCGCGTCTGGTCGTAGAGATTGCGCTGGGTCGTCTTGACGCGCAGCCACGGGTCGCCTGCGCACAGCCGGTGCTCGGAAAGCGCGATGCGCCACGGCTCGGGCGGGCGTTGCGCAGGGATCTCCGTCGCGCTCACCGCGACATGCCCGTTCAGGTCGATGGTCAGGCGCACGCGCATATGCGCGCCGGTCACTGCGCGGTCGAGGGCGGCGCGCACGGCCTCAGCGTCGAACGGGATACCGAACTGCTCGCAGGTTGCGGCGCAGCGCGAAAGATGCCGCTCCAGCCGCGCAAAGCCATGCCCGCGGTCCCAGCGCATCGTCTCGATGATCTTCAGGTCTGCGGGAGGCCGATCGCGAACCGCGTCTTCCATAGCGCCTCCTCATACTCGCTGTCCGCCGTGCTGTCCGCGACGACGCCGCCGCCGACGTTCAGCACGACATCGTCGTCGCTATAGTGGATCAGTGTGCGGATCGCGACATTGAAGCGGGCGCGGCCGTCGGGCGCGAGCCAGCCGATCGCGCCGCAATAGGCTTCGCGCGGGCCGATCTCGACATCGCGGATCGCCCGCATCGCCGCGATTTTCGGCGCGCCTGTTACCGATCCGCAGGGGAACAGGCTCGCCAGAATCTCGCCGATGCCGGCATCGGGCCGCAACCGCGCCGCGACGCAGGACACCATCTGATGGACCGTCTGATAGCTTTCCACCGCGAACAGCTTTGGCACGTGGACGCTCCCAAGCTCGGCCACCCGAGATATGTCGTTGCGCAGCAGATCGACGATCATGAGGTTTTCAGCGCGGTTTTTTGGGTCGGTGTGCAGGCGCTCGCGCAGGGCCGCGTCCTCCTGCGCTGTGGCTCCACGCGGGGCGGTGCCCTTCATCGGCACGGTTTTGATGATGCCATCGGCCGTGATCTCGAAGAACAGCTCCGGCGAGCGCGAAAGAAGGATCGGCGCGCCCAGATCGACGTATGCGCCGTGCGTTACCGGGTTGTGCCGCCTGAGCGCGCCGTACAGCCCCAGTGGCGAGCCCTCAAGGCGCATCTGCAGCCGCATGGTCAGATTGACCTGATAGTAATCCCCTGCCGCGATGCCGGCGCGAATGACATCGAAGGCGTCGGCATAATCGGCGCGCGACCAGTCGCAGGCAGCATCACGAAGGGCCGCCTCGCGCGATTGGCGGGCAATGGTCTCGTCGAGGGGCGCTGACGGCTCCGGGCGACCGAAGACGCCGAAGCGCAACAGCGGCGTGCGCCGCGCCGCAGGCAAAAGATCGCGCATAGCCGGTTCCAGCAGGTAGGCAAGCTCGTAGCTGGCAAAGCCGGCGAGCCAGTGGCCATCCCGCTGCGCCTGCGCGACTGCCGAGAGAGCAGGAGCAACCTCATTGGGCGCGTGCGCCTCGATCAGGCGCGCTGGGTCGCGGAACATCTCGGGTTGTCCGCCGGGCCCCTGGTCGAAAAGAATGAACGGCGTCATCGGCTGGCCCAGCACATGTCTACGCGGAATCCAGAGGCTATTGTCAGGAAGAGCGGGTTATCTCACGTGCAGCTTGGGATGGCGTGTTCCCGTCGCGCCGGCCCTGCCTTGCTCGTGCGAGCGAAGAACCTGGCAGATGCCAGCGCCCGCGCCAGACAGGTCTCGCGATGGCGAGCAGCCTCTGCGTTTGCCTCAAAGGCATCGCTTGCATTGGCTTGGTTTGGCTGGGGAACCTGGATTCGAACCAGGACCGACGGAGTCAGAGTCCGCTGTTC
>CAZYUT010000143.1:0-5261 GCA_964650735.1 uncultured Hyphomicrobiaceae bacterium | reverse complement strand
GATGGTGCGCGCACCTGGGATCGAACCAGGGACCCCTACGATGTCAACGTAGTGCTCTCCCGCTGAGCTATGCGCGCATAGGATGCCGGACGGTCGAGTGGACAGTGAGATAGCATGAGAACGCGCGCCGCGGCAAGCCCTCACGCCGCCAGCAACCGCTCGACCTCATCCACCAGATGGCGCAGATGGATGGGCTTGGAAAGGATCTTGGCGTTGCGCGGCGCGGTTGATTCCGGGTGCAGGGCAACCGCTGCAAAGCCGGTGATGAACATGATCTTGAGGTCGGGATCCAGGTCAGCGGCACGCCGGGCAAGCTCGATGCCATCCATTTCGGGCATCACGATATCAGTTAGCAGAAGCGTGAAAGGCTCACGCCTGAGGCATTTGTAGGCCTGCGCCCCATCGCAGAATGCGCGAACTTCATAGCCGGCCCGTTCGAGTGCGCGGGTCAGAAACCGGCGCATGGATTCGTCATCTTCGGCCAGAAGAATACGCTGCATTGTCCGCTCTATACGCAATACACGCCCTGCAAAGGGCGTGACCCCTCAACTCGGCACCCAGACGACAAACTATCGATCAAATTGGCGAAATCAGCATCTCGATTACATTAACGTTACTGGCAAATCTGCGCACAGCGTTGTTCCGCAGCCGCACAGCGTTTTCCACAACGTATACGCGAATCAGTCGCCGACTGTACCGATAAATTGCAGATCGATGCGGCGGCGTTGCGCGTCGTCGCGGTGCTCCAGCACATATACGCCTTGCCACGTCCCGAGCGCCATGCTGCCACCGACGACCGGGATCGATAGGCTCACCGAATTCAGCATCGCCTTGATGTGTGCGGGCATGTCATCGGGGCCTTCGGTGGTGTGGCGGTAGGAAGCATCACGCGGAGCGAACTTTTCGAGCGCGCTCAGCAGGTCGCCCTTCACCGTCGGATCGGCGTTCTCCTGAATGATGAGCGAGGCGGAGGTGTGCGCGATAAAGGCGGTCAGCAGCCCCTGCGACGCGCCGATTCCGCTCAGCCAGCGCCCGATGTCATTGGTGATCTCGGTGAAGCCCGGCCCGTGCGTGGCGACCTCCAGGCGGGTGTGGCGCTGCGTCAGAGTCTGCTCGCTCGCTCGTTGCCCGCCTGCCGCGCTTGTCCAGAAACTGCTTGCCATGGCCCTACCTTACTGCCGCGAACCGTCTCGCGCCAGCCCGATGCGACATGGCGCTTTCGTGTTCGTAAGTGATCGATCCGGCTATTTATTTTGGGCACAAGACTGGCTAGAAACCGTTTACGCGGGCAGCGCGAACCGTTTGCCGCGCTGATGCTCCCTAGCTCACAACCTGCCGGTAACGCCATGACCGAATCCGCCATGCCAACGCAGGCCCATACCGTTCGCGGCCCGCTCGCCGGGCTGCGCGTGCTCGACCTGACGCGCATTCTTGCCGGCCCGACCTGCACGCAGCTCATGGGCGATCTGGGCGCGGACGTCATCAAGATCGAACGGCCCGGCACGGGCGATGACACGCGCGGCTGGGGGCCGCCGTTTCTCGACGGCGAAGACGGCACCGAAAGCGCCTATTATCTCTGCACCAACCGCAACAAGCGCTCCGTGGCCATCGACATCGCGACCGAGGCGGGCCAGCGGCTCATCCGCGAGCTTGCCGCCAAAAGCGATGTTTTCTGCGAGAACTTCAAAGTGGGCGGCCTGGCGCGCTACGGGTTGGATTACGCGAGCCTGTCCGCGATAAATCCCGCGCTAATCTACTGCTCGATCACCGGCTTCGGCCAGACCGGCCCGTATCGCCACCGCGTCGGCTACGACTTCCTGATCCAGGGCATGGGCGGCATATGCAGCATCACCGGCTTCGCGGATGAAGACGGCGGCCGCCCGACCAAGGTGGGCGTGGGCATCGCCGATGTCATGACAGGCATGTATGCCACCTCGGCCATCCTCGCGGCGCTCCATGCGCGCCAGGAGACCGGCACGGGGCAGCATATCGACCTTGCGCTCTATGACAGCCAGATCGCCTGGCTCATCAATCAGGGGCTGGCCTATCTCGTCAGCGGCGAGAACCCGCAGCGGCTGGGCAACGGCCATCCGCATATCGTGCCCTATGACACCTTCCCGGCCTCGGACGGCCACTTCATCATCGCGGTTGGCAATGACGGGCAGTTCGCGCGGATGTGCGAGGCGATGGGTCAGCCCGATTGGGCGGCGGACCCGCGCTTTGCCAAGAATGTCGAGCGGGTGCGCAACCGCAAGACGCTCGTGCCGTTGATTGAGGCGATCACCATCACGCGCCCGGCGCAGGACTGGATCGCGATGCTCGAAGAGGTCGCGGTGCCCTGCGGCCCGGTCAACACGCTGTCGGAGGTGTTCGCCGATCCCCAGACGCAAGCCCGCGACATGCGCATCACCATGGCGCACGAAAAAGCGCCGGACGGGCAGGTCGATCTGATCGGCAATCCGCTCAAGATGAGCGGCACGCCGGTGACGTATCGTCATGCGCCGCCGCTGCTGGGCGAGCATACCGAGGAGGTGCTGCGCGACACGCTCGGGCTGAGCGATGACGAGATCGCCGCGCTTAAGGCAAACCGGGCTATCTCGGGCCGTGATTAATCGCGCGCGGAAATGCCCGAAGCCGGCGGGCTTATGGCGCGCGGGCGGTGCGGCGAGCGATCTGCATCAGGTAATGGCGATCGCGCAGGTGTTGGAGCGGATCGTGACGCTGGCCCGGCTGCAGGACTTCTCGCGCGTGCGAGAAAAAGCGATTTATGGCTTTGCCGGACTTGGAGCGCCGCTCGCGGGGCTCGAGACCACCAGCGGCGGTCAGGACGCAGCGTGAGGCGTTTAGGGCCGAAGGCTCGCCTTGGCGCGAACGCTTCGGGCCGTTTTTTCACCGTGCAGCCGTGCGCGAGGCAATGCGCGCGACCACTTGCGTGCAGGCATTGCTTAGTTCCTGCTGGTTGTCTTGCAGGCACCGGAAAATACGACCTTCTCCGGGTGTCATGCCGGCGCAATGTTGATGAACATCTCTGGCGCAAGCACCGATTGAAGAGCGAACTTCGTCAGCAACCCAAGTGAGTTTTTCGCTAGCCTCGACGAGAGCCATTTCGCACCCGACCGATATCTTGTCTCCATGCGCATAAAAACATGCGACCAGCCGGCCGTCGCCTCGCGAGACCTGCGAACAGAAGTTTTGTGCGTCCTTCGTACAGGCCCCGCGGACATTCTCACCGAGTTGGCGTGCTTTTTCACGCATGTCCTGCGCTTGTGCTGCGTTCGTCAAGCCAAATGCGAGCAATAGGCCGCAGATGGCCGCCACGAGGGACTTGCGATAAGACATTTCCGATCTCCATTCACGAGTTCGCGCCGAAGCAATTGACGGCCGCACTGTTCGCCATCGCTATCGGCAGCTATTGTCGCGCGAGCTTTGTCCGGATCGAGAAATTGTCGAATAACAAGCGTCAATCAATAAAAATCTCAATATTATGATGTTAATGTTGGGTTTTTATAATAAAGTATTATTCATGTTGCTTGATAAGCGCCGATGATTTCTGCAGGTTCCTTATAGTGGATCTTGTCGCGTGCGCCGACACCTAAACCGGCCGCGACGTAGGATTAATCGTGGTTGGCGCTGCACAAACGCGGATCGCTTCAGCGGTTCGCCTCTGCGGAGCGCGTGACCGACGCGCAATTGCACGGAGACACATCATGGCGGAACAACTGAGACAGGGCATGTCGCCAGCGGGTTCGCAGACCTTGAAGCACACGATCCAGGAAAGCCGCAGTTCGATCATGATCTTCGGCATCATCCTGACACTCATCGGCGTCGTCGCATTGGTCTACCCGTTGACCACTGCGATAATCGTGAAAATCATGATCGGGTGGGTGCTGCTGATCGCTGGCCTCGCGCAAATCATCTTCGCCTTCTCGACCACGCGCTGGACCGACTTTTTCCTGGAACTTCTCGTCGGTATTCTCTTCGCGATAGCAGGTGTCTGGTTGGCCTTTTTCCCGCTCACCGGGGTCTTGACGCTGACGCTGTTCCTGGCCTTCACCTTCGTCATACAAGGCGTGCTGGAGATCATCTCAGGCTTCCGCATGCGTCCGCATGAGGGTTGGGGTTGGGTTCTGTTCGCCGGTATTCTCGGTGTGATCGTTGGGCTGATGATCCTCAACAACTTCCCCAGTTCCGCTGCGTGGGCCATCGGCCTGCTGGTCGGGATCAACCTCATCGCCTCTGGTATCGCCTACATTGCGCTGGCGATGAGCGCGCGCCGCTACGAGGCGCAGATCGGCATGGGGCAGCGGACTTAGGGGAAATGCGCCAGCACACAGGAATCGGCTCTTCGTCATGAGCCCACGGCAGGCGCGAAGCGACCAAATTGCCACATAACAAGAGCTTAAAGCCTGTTCAGCGGCTCTGTTTTTATTGAACCGGCGCTAGAGCCTGCTCAGTGAGTTGTCCGTCACTGAACAGGCTCTTGATCTGCCGTGGCTTGATCAAGCAGCTGCACACTTTATTGGCTTGTAGCGCCTCTACATGACCACGCCAGGCGGGCGCTGATTCAATTCGGGCAGCCAACTTCGCAAGCACCGGCTATTCAGAAGACGGTGCACCTGAACGCCGTCTTTCATCCTCGCATTACTGCCCGGCTTTTCCAGCTTCTAGAGGGCGCTAACGGCTGTTTTCCTCCCCTCGAAAAAGAACCCGTCGATCACACGCAACATTATTTTGGTAATCCGGTTTCTTGACAAACATCATTGCCTGATTGATCCTTGTTAATCTGGTGGTGGGTGACTGCCCCAGCGTTTGGGGCGTCAACAGCCCAAAATATGAAAAGCGGGTCACGGTCTGGAACGCGACCGGCACGCATGCGTGCGGTTTGCGAGATGGGCTAGGAGAACACCGCAGATATAGGGAGGATGTCCGTGGGGTCCCACGCGGTTTCGCAAGACCGCGGCGCTGAACGTATCGCCCGGTCAAACCACGCCAAGAGGGTCTATCCAGCACGCTCGCTCAGCGCCTGCAAATTTCCCACGGCATGCTTGCCGTCGTTCACAGCTGCCCGCTACTCGGCAGCACGGCAACAGGGAGGGCGCGCCCATGGCAGGTGAGCGCAACGCGCGTTCCAGCTTTGCGACTCTTCTTCGCGATAACGCCGAACAGCGCGGCGGCGCGCCGGCGATCCGCGAGAAATGGCGCGGCATCTGGCACACCACGACCTGGAGCGCGCTGCTGGACGAGAGCGAGGCAATCGCAGC
>CAZYUT010000142.1:0-5285 GCA_964650735.1 uncultured Hyphomicrobiaceae bacterium | reverse complement strand
ATTGGTCGGAGTGGCAGGATTTGAACCTGCGACCCCCTCGTCCCGAACGAGGTGCGCTACCAGGCTGCGCTACACTCCGGCTTTTGCAAGAACACGCTGCGGCCGTTATAACTTTCTGCCTGTCGCCCCGCAAGCTGCGCGTTTGCGGCTTTTCCAGATCGTGCCGCGCGGCCATTGTCTGCAGCGCCAATCTTCGCTATGTCCTCAGGGGATAGGGCGATGTTGGGGCGTAGCCAAGCGGTAAGGCAACGGGTTTTGATCCCGTCATGCGCAGGTTCGAATCCTGCCGCCCCAGCCAATGTCCGCTGACCCGCAGACTGGCGCGCGTCCTGTCAGTCCAGCCCCTTCAGCGTCACCCAGGCGCGGCTCATTCCATCTTGTCAAGCCAGTCGTCGACCTGTTTTTCGGCTTCTTCCAGCGTGATGCCGTAGTGCTTCTGGATTTTGCCGGCGAGCCACTCGCGGCGGCCTTCAATCTGTTCGACCTCGTTGTCGGTCAGTTCGCCCCACTGCTCACGCACCCGGCCCTTCATCTGGTGCCAGTTGCCTTTGACCTGTTCCCAATTCATGCACAGCTCCTTCAATTTGCCTTGCGGTTCCTAACGACACATGCGTGACAATCGTTCCGTGCGGAACCAACTCGCCACATTTGCCGGCTATGCAACACTGCGCGCAGGAGAGAACAACATGCCACGATCACGATACGGGGCGAGCAAGCTGCTGATGGCCATGCTGCTCGCGAGCGCGGCCAGTCTGCCGGTGCAGGCGGACGAGCTGGCCGAAGGCCGGGAACTGGCCGAGGAGATGTGCGGCGCCTGCCACGCGATCGGGCCGGACGACGAGACCGGGAACGCGGAAGCGCCGACCTTCAGCGACATCGCCGGGCGTTATTCGGTCTGGAACCTGCAGGAGGCGCTCGCCGAGGGCATTGTGGTGGGGCATGAGGACATGCCGGAGTTCACCCTGAGCCCTGAGCAGATCAACGCGCTGCTGTCCTACATGGACACGCTGAGCCCGCAAGCCGCACTACAATAAGTCGAAAACGGTCCATCCACAAAACCGCCATCTCCGGCCTCTACGCGAGTGAGCTTGGTGCTTGAGCGCAACAGTCAAGCGTTTTGCCACAGTGTCGCGGTGCGAAGATGCGGATGCTCATTTCGCTGATCCTGCTCGTCCTGCCAGCGCATCTCGCGCAGGCCTCCTCTCTGCCGGGCGAGGACAAGCCCGAGGCCGGGCTGACATGGATGAAGGACTATCACCATGACCCGAAGCCGCAAGAGGTGCCTGGCCTGATCCGCAAACTGAGCGAGCAGGGCGCGTTCGACGAGCCGCAAAAGGCGGGCGTCTATGTCGGCTTTCTGGCAGGCGTACTGCGCGATAACCCGCAGGATGCCGTGCAGATCGCCGCGGACTGCCTCCCCCTGCCGTTCAAGGATCAATGGCTGGTCGTCCGCGCTATCGCCTATTCGGGACTGGCGAACTGGAAGCAAGTGATGGTGGAGCTTGTGCCGCGTCTGCCCGAGCGCAAGCACCTCATGGGCTATTACACCTCCGGCAAGCTGCCCACACTTGAGGAGGTCCCGTTCGAGCCACCAAAGACATCGACGATGGACCGGGTGCGCCGCGCCTTCCGCTGGGGAACGTATTTCGGCGAGGAGAAGCGCGAGGCGGTGCGGATCAGCTACGCCACGCACCCCGAGCTGATCGATGTGCAGTGGGGCCTTTATTTCGCCACCGGCGAGGATATGCCGATCGCCTGGATTGCCGCGCTGCTGCCCTGGTCGGAAAATCGCGACAGTCTCGAAAAGCTCACTGCCGGGGGCATGGCCAAGTTCACGCTGGCGGTCAACGCCTCGCGCGATGCCGAGCTGCTGGCGGCGCTGCGGCGCATCCAGCCGCATCAGAACGAGCGGGTCGAGCGCCTGTTAACCGAGGTCATTATCGCGGCGGAGACGGCGGACACCGCGCGGCTGCGCAACGATGTGATCGGTGCGATCGACGAGCTGCGCGCGAAGGGACCGGGCTATCGCCGCGACGCGGCCTGGTGGGCCGAAATGGGCCAGGTCGCGCTTTCGCTTGGGTGCGTCGGTGCGGCGGCGGCGGGACAGGTGCAGTTCGGCGTTCCCTGCGTGGTCGGCGGGGCGTTGTCGAGCGCTGCGCTGCGCTATCTCGGCTCGGGCAGCTAGCGCGTTTTCAGCAAGAGTGGGAAGGGCTATTCGCCGGAAGCCAGAGGCGCGCGGGTTGCCAGTTGCGCGCGCGCCTGGAGCGGGTGCGCAGAGACCAGCCGGGAACGCGTGGCCGTCAACAAGCTTGTCCACATTTCCCCAATAGCTCCGCGCCAGACGTCGCGCGATGGTTGCAGACTCCGTTCGCTTCTCGTAATGAGCGGCAAACGGTGCTGCGGCAAGCAGGCGCGAACGGCGGCGATCATCAAAGTTCATACGCGGTCTTGATACGCGGTCTTGATACGCGGTCTTGGGAGAAGTCTCGTGAACCGGAATGACGTTCTCGACAAGCTAACCGCTGGGGAACCGGGAACCGCCATTGCGCTGCTGCAACGGTTGCTCCGCGATCATCCCGACGATCCTGACCTGCTTGGGCTGCTGGGTGTCGCGCTCGACGATACGGGCGATGCCGCCGGCGCGCGCGATGCGCTGGAGCGCGCCCTGGCGCAAGAGTGCGATGTCGCAATACGGCTTCGAAATGGCGCCAATCTGGCGTGGCTGTTGCTCGATACTGGAAAGCGCGAGGATGCCGCGGCGCTGCTCAAGCGCGGCTGGCGCTGGGAGGAGCCGCGCAAGCCCGACGAAAATGAGCGGATGGCGATGGCCGCGCTCGCCGAGGTAATGCTGAAGCTCGCGCTGCATGCCGAAGCCATAGATTTGCTATCCCCACTGCCCGATCTTGGCACGTCCGGCTGGCAATTGCTGAAACCGCTGGTGTTGGCGCTTGCGCACACCGGGATGGAGGCGCAGGCGCTGCAAATTCTCGATTCCCATCAGCCATGCGATGCCGTGCCGCATGAATGCGCTGCAATCCGCGCCTTCTTGCTTCACGCGATTGGGAAAACCGTTGAAGCCGTGCGGGAGCGGAATGCCTATCTCGCCAGCGTGCCGCCGGTGCTTCTGCCGAGGCGTGACAGTCAACGGTTCCTTATTGGCGTGATCGAGAATCCTCCCTCCAGCCGGAGGCTTCTTGCACCGTGGCCGCGGGCCTACTTCAGTCACAACTATCCCTCGCAGCCTGGCCGGCTGTTTCCGGATCGCTACGGCCTTGCGGGCATCTTTTGCGGCGCTGGCGATGAGGCGGTGGAGCAGTTCGCGGCCTGGCAACCCGACGTGGTGATCAACAACGTCACGCATGCCGAGCATTTATGGACCGGCGACAATCTCCGGCATGCCCAGGACTTCGTCAATCGGGTCGCGCCGCGGGCGATCAACCCGCCCAAGGCCGCGGCTTCATGCACGCGCCAAATGATGCCGCATACGTTGGCGGATATCGAGGGGCTGATCGCGCCGTCAGTGCGCCGCTTCCGTTGCGACCTTGCCCAGCTCGACAACTTGATCGAAGCGATCGAAGGAAGCACGGCTTATCCGATGATTGTTCGTACAATTTATGAGCAGGAATCGCGGAACATGACACTTGCGCATTCCCGCGCCGAACTGGAAGCCGCAATCCGCAGCCTGAACAGGACGCAATTTTATGTGATCGAGTATTTGGGCCAGCCCCGTGAGTACGGCTTCTTTCGCCGGGTAAGGGCGGCCTTCGTCGCCGGAGTTCCGGTCATCATCCGCGCCGACTATGCACGGGAATGGATCGTGCGCAGCCGGCACTACATTGACCGGCAGATCTACCATGATCACCCCGATCTGCTTGCAAAGGCGAACGCAATCATCCTGAATCCGCGCGAAGAGCTGGGGGACCGGGCGCTGGCGGCGCTTCAGGCGGCGGGGCAGCGCATACCGCTCGACATCTTCGGCATGGATTTCGACGTCGACGACGCCGGCAACGTGATCTGTTTCGAGGCAAACGCCACCATGGGACTGATGAAGCCGGCGCCGGAGCCCTTTCCCTATCCGCCGCAGGCGAACCACAGGCTGCTCACAGCGCTTGACCAGTTGCTGCAGGAGGTCGCGGCTAGCGGGCGGAATTGAGCCATGCCTATCGGCCCGGCGCAGGGAACAGCGTGCTCGTGCGCCCGGTGACGTGATACGCCAGCAGCCCCGCCCACTCCTTCGCGGCCAGATCGACGCGGCGCAACCCTTCGGAAGCTCGCGGGAAAAAGCGCCAGATGTCCTCTCCGCCGGCGGTACGGTAATCGACAGGCCACGCGATGACCTCGAAGCCGACCGCACGGAAACAGCCCACGGCGCGCGGCATGTGAAACGCCGAGGTGACGAGCAGCCAGCGCTCGCCAGGCTGGGGCCGCACCAGATCGCGGGTGAAGGCCGCATTCTCCGCCGTATTACGCGAGCGATCCTCCAGAATGAGCCGCTCGGGCGCGATGCCGAGCCGCGCGAACAGCCGGTTCGCCCCTTCCGCTTCCGTCGTGCCCTCAAAGAGAATTTCGCCGGAGCCGCCGGAGAACACCAGCCGCGCATCGGGAAACTGCTTGGCCAGCGCCGCGCCTTCGGTTAGCCGCTCGCCCGCCTCGTTCAGCGCGCTCACGCCGCGCCCCTTGCTGACCAGCGTGTCGACCGAGCCGCCCAGCACGATGATCCCGTCCACAGGCTCCGTGAGTTCGGGGCGTGGAAACCGATCCTCCAGCGGCATCATCATCCAATGACCGAGCGGGGAAAACCCCGCGATCACGTAACCCAGCGCGCCGAGCGCTATAAGGCTTAGCCCCCAGCGCCGCAGCCAGAGCATCAGGGCCAGCCCGCCCACCAGCATCAGCGCAATCAAGCTGGAGGGTTGAAGGACGAACCAGACAAGCTTGGAGAAATAGAAGAACAGCCCGCTGCCGGTCATGGGGGCATCCCGGATGTGGAAACCGGCGCAGAACTTAACCGCTCACGCACAGATGAGGCAAGCCGCGCCCGTCGCGCCCTTGCGCGCGCGCCCCCCGCTCAGTAGTCTGACAAATCAGACTTTATGGCCGCGAGCGCCCGATCATGCGGCATCAGAAGGATGACGCCTTGGACCTCAAGCACAACGCTTTACAATGCATCGGCAACACGCCGCTGATCCGGCTGACCCGCGCCAGCAAGGAAACCGGCTGCGACATATATGGCAAGGCGGAGTTCCTCAACCCCGGCCAGTCGGTGAAGGACCGCGCGGCGCTGT
>CAZYUT010000141.1:0-5342 GCA_964650735.1 uncultured Hyphomicrobiaceae bacterium | reverse complement strand
GCCAGCGGCGCGGCCACGACAGCCACAGCGAACAGCTCCATCCGTTCTCCTCCAGTGTCACCTTTCTTCGCTGGATAGATAGCAGGGCGTAATCCATCTATAAAATTCATTGTTAAGATGAGTTCGTTCGCTAAAATAGAATTATGGCCAATCTCAACTACAACCATCTGCGCTATTTCTGGGCTGTGGCGCATGAAGGTAATCTGACGCGCACGGCGGAGCGGTTGAACGTATCGCAGTCCGCGCTATCGACCCAGATCCACAAACTGGAGGCCCAACTCGGCCACAAGCTGTTCGAGCGGCGCGGCAAGCAGCTCGTGCTGACCGAGGCGGGGCGGATCGCGCTGGACCATGCCGATTCGATCTTCGCCACCGGAGAGGAGTTGCTTGATACGCTCAAGGACAGCGGCACGGCGGCGCGGCAGGCGCTGCGGGTTGGCGCTCTTTCGACGCTGTCGCGAAACTTCCAGATCTCCTTCTTGCGGCCGATCCTGAGGCGGAGCGACGTCGAGCTGGTGCTGCGATCTGGGGGCCTCGCCGATCTGTTTCAGGCGCTGGAGGCGCTGCGGCTCGACATGGTGCTCGTGAATCAAGCGCCAGCGCGGGATTCGGTGACGCCGTGGATTTCACACGCCATCGCCGAACAGCGCGTTAGCCTGGTCGGCACACCGGAGCGCGTCGGACATGGCGGCGAACTGCGCGATCTGCTGGAGCGGCATCCGATCATCCTGCCGTCGCTCGATACCGGCGTGCGCACCGGCTTCGACGCGCTGGCCGACCGGCTGGAGGTGCGCCCCCAGATCGCCGCGGAGGTCGACGACATGGCGATGATGCGGCTGATGGCGCGCGAGGGGATCGGGCTGGCGGTGGTGCCGCCGATCGTGGTGAACGATGAGCTGAAGAATGGCCGGCTGGTCGAGGCAAACCAGCTTCCCGGCGTGATCGAGACCTTTTACGCGGTGACGATGGCACGGCGCTTCCCGAACCCGCTGGTGCGCGAACTGCTGATCGCGCATGAAACCTCAAGAGCTAAGCCGTAGAGCGGCGCACCGCTTCGTGATTTCCCGCCTCTGCCAGAAAAACTTGCCTGCCCGCGTCCGCTGCGAGCAACATCGACCGGGTGACCCTGGGTCGCCCAGCGCAGAGCACCGATCGCTTCCAACTCCTTCAAATGGCGGCGTTTCTTACACTTAGACATCGAAAACTTGCCGCAGTCTGAACCACTCTCTATAAGACTTGGGTTGGTATCGCCAAAAAAGGGGGAATCCATGAGCTTTGTATTCTCATTTCTCCAACTGTTTCTTCTTATCGCCATCATTCTCGCTGTAATTTCAATCGTAGCGATCCGCCTCACAAAACCTTCGCAAGCAGACTTGGCAAGACTGCTGAGCAAACGAGAAAATGAACAGTTCATCGATTCTTGGGTCTGCAACGCCTGCTTGCGAGATGCGGAAATGAACGCCTTGACCGGGCTGATCTTCAAGGCCATGGATGCTGATCTCGCTGTCGAAGCAACCACGAGCTTCATCAAAAAGATGACCGGCGGGCTATGGGTCGGAGGACGACTGATCCTGACGGACAAGCGCGTTATCTTTACCGCCAATGCGATGAACCGCGCTGTCCACAAGACGCTTCCCCAGATTGCACTATCGTTGACGGACCTCGCGCCGGTCGCCACCCGCTTCGGGATCATGACAAAAATTATCGATCTGCCGACTCAAGGAGGAGTGCTAAGTGTGCGCCTCTACAATGCGGCGAAGATTGCCGACCTGATCGAGCGCACGCGGCAGAGAGCGGCTGAAGGCTCCGGCGTCACAGAAGAGGTTAAACAGGCCGGACCTCGCGCACTCCGGGCAATGTCTTGAGCGCGGATTGCTCACGAACGGAGTAGGGGGCCGCCCTCACGTCCCATAGCATCACTGCCCAATCCGCAACAATAAATCCCGCAAGTTGATTTCATATCCGAGAATCTGCTCAGCCGAAACAAGCGCGAACATTATTGACAATATAGAAAATAGCAAGTTAAGATACATTTGACTCCGAGCAAGTTTTCTTTGTGCTGCAGTGAGATTGCGTAATTCTTCTGTGTTTTGCCGCGTCGCAAGGGTTTGCAGGTATACGGAGCTCGTCTGAATACTCTGCGTAATGACTTGAAGTCTACCCCGAAGCCTTTCGAGCCGCGCACCCGTTCTGCTGATAAACTCATAGGTCGGAAGAACACTTCGTTCTAGAAATTGCTCATATGTAACCCATGTCTCTATGTTTTTTATCTTTAGGAGTTTTACTGTCACTCTGATCATATCTGCATAAAACACGGCTCTCGACACACGAAACAATAATCCACCTGGAATTCTCTTGCTGACAACATCTAAATCCGAATGTATGCTCAGAAGATGGCGCTCTGTTGCATCCGCCAAGTCAGAAAGATCCTTGTTTTGAAGATCAGATAATTCTTGCTCATCGTCTTTGGAAATCTCACCTCTTTTTTTCTTTAATCTATTTTTCTTTTCCCTGTAGAAATCCTCGATAGATTTTCGCCGCTGCGTCCAAACACCAACGACTTCATCCAGTCGTTCTCCGCAGATGCGGATGTGATTCGAGGCGTCGCGCACCAGGGGATAACTCTTCAAGGCGAAAATCCGCATGGTGCCGAGCGAATTGAACCGCTCAACAATCCGCCCCAGCTGGCGCACATTTGGATCGCCCTTGACCAGCAGGAGTGCCCGCATCGGAAAATTATCGAACCGCTCATCGTCGGGCGAGATCACGGCGGAAGGATCATTCGGGTCCGGCATCTCGGGCAGCGCTCCGGCCGGCACCTCTTGAAGGCGACTCTTGCATTCTTGCCCAGCGACATACGTCGTATCGGTGTTGAGGGCAGTCACGTAAAGTGCGCGATAGCCCATGACGGCGCATGCGACATGTTCCTTTTCATCGGCATATGGCGTCATGCGCCGCACAAACGGCCAGAATCCACGCATAACCGCATTGCACTCGTTAGCGCTTGAATCAAACCGATCGAAAGCATCTTGCGGTGCGTCGCCGGTTGCATCCTCGCGCGGCACACCCGACGTCGAGAGAATTGCGGTACGGAAGTTTGCGAAAATCTGTCCACGAGGAGTTGCAAGCTTCTCGAGCGTCAGATCAAAATCTTCCAAGAATTTGGCCCAAATGTCGTCATATAAAAAATTCGCAGCCTCAAGAAGTGTCTCGGCTTTTGCTCTCGAGTCAGCTTGATCCGTCCCAAGATCGCGTTCAGGAACAATCGGCTCGATCGGATTGCGGCCTCTCGCGCGCGCGCCACAAATCTCCTCGACAGATTCGGCATGGGCGAGGATCTGCTTTCGAAGCGCGCCCGTGGCCGCCGCCGACACGCACAAGCGATCGGCATTCCACGGCTTGCTGGCATCCAGAAAAAACGACAGCGTGATATGATCGCGCTGCGCCTCCACTTGAACACGCACACGCAAGGCCTCGGGCGATGGATCGCCAGGCACTGCCGTCTGCCCCTCTGCCGTGGCGCTGTACCACCAAAGCGTAAAGGCGAGCGAACTCTCCTGAACGACCGGGAAGGGGGCGGGTCTGCGGGCCGGATCCCCTTTGTCATAACTCGGCGAGGTGACCCAGCCCGGCGGATCCCCCATCTTCATTGCAACATTACGATCACGGAATTGGTTTGCCGAATTCGACTGGAGTCGCTCAATTACGTCGTTGATTCCCTCAAAAAACGCTCTTTTGTTTTCTGCATCACGAGAGCATATTTCTTCATACGTATCTGCTTTTGCTTCCCCGTGCTCGCTGATCGAGATGTTGACTTCTGCATCGAGCCAGTCAAATTCAGGTTTCGGCCATATGCCTATGTGCCATGCCAGCGTAGGGACGCCAAATGTAGGGCGTGGCGACCTATGCGACTCTTTCTTGATGGCTTTTAATTCTTCAGAGAATACTGAGTTACGCTCAATTTTCATTTGAAATCAATGCTCCTGTTGGGGCGATCCAATTTGGTGGACAATAGCCACAGGATTATCGGCGATCTGCCAACTTTTTACAACAAATAATAATCATTGAGGCAGAGTTGCTGAGGGCATCAGGATGAACTACAACTCAAAGTACACATAAGGATAGATTTTTATCGTCGAAACATGGGGCTTCTAAACAGGCCGAACCTCGCGTACACCGGGCAATGTCTTGAGCGCGCTCAAGGATCGCGGCGACAGGTCGTAGCCCTCACCCAGCTCGAAGCTTACCTCGCGGCCCAGCTCGTCAATCCGCAGCGCCAGGCTCAGCCGCCCGGAGCCGCCCGGCGACAGCCGCTTCACAAGCTCATCAAGCGCGACATCGCCATCCACGCAGATCGCCGCGCCCGATTGCTTGCGCCCCATGAGATCATCGAGCGTCTGGACGCTCGCCACCCGCGTCTTCACACTGTCGCCCTCGACATCGCACTCCACTGTGAGGACGACATTGACGCCCGGCTCCAACGCCTCCCCCGCGCTGCTGAGCGTGTCGGAGAACACGACCGCCTCGAATTGGCCCGTCGGATCGGAGAACCCCGCGAAGGCGAAGCGATTGCCGGATTTCGACTTGCGCTCCTGCTTGTAGAGCACCGTGGCGGCGACCTTGCCGCCTGCCCCGCTCTGCGCGCGCGCCTTGGCCTCGAAACTGGCCCAGTCAGGGATGTTAAGCGCGCTGAGCATCTCGCGATAATCATCAAGCGGGTGGCCGGACAGGAAAAACCCGACCGCCTCCAACTCCTGCGACAGCCGCTCCATCAAGCCCCAACGCGGGGCCGCACGCAGCGCCAGGCTCGGCGGCTCCGCCTCGCCCGCGCCAAACAGATCGCTCTGCCCCGCCGCCCGGTCGCCCGCCAGACGGCCAGCCGCGCCGAGGATGACGTCCACATTCGCGCAGACCTTGGCACGCTCCGGTTCCAGACAATCGAACGCGCCAGCCGCGGCCAGCGATTCCAGCGCGCGCTTATTGATGATGCGCGGATTGATGCGCGCGGCGAAATCGGCAAGGCTCTGGAATGGGCCGCCGCTGTTGCGCTCGGCCACGATATGCTCCACCACCGAACGCCCGACATTCCTGAGCGCGGCCAGGGAATAGCGGATCGCGCCGTCCTGCGGCAGGAATTCCACGCCCGACTCGTTCACCGATGGCGGCTCAAGCCCTACGCCCATGCGCCGAGCCTCCTGCACGAACATGCCCACCTTGTCGGTATTGCCCATGTCGAGCGTCATCGACGCGGCCAGGAAGGCGACCGGATGGTTCGCCTTGAGATACGCCGTTTGGTAGGCGAGCAGCGCATAAGCCGCCGCGTGGGACTTGTTGAAGCCATA
>CAZYUT010000140.1:2296-5369 GCA_964650735.1 uncultured Hyphomicrobiaceae bacterium | reverse complement strand
GATCGTCCCCTGCGCCGACCACCGCATGATCGTAATGCGGCGCGTCCTCGATGATATGCTCCTTGACGATCAGCCCGCGCGCATCATCCACCAGCACCAGCAACTCGACCCCCGCCGAAATGAACGGGATCTGCGGGTGCGGGCCGTAAGCGCCCTCGCTCGCCAGCCCGAGCGGCAGCCCGGCGGCTTCCATGCCGAGTCGCGCCTTGGCGATCGCCGCTTCCTCGATGGTGCCGGCGCGCGGCGTCTCGCCGGTGAAGGTGCCGAGCCGATCGGTGTTCAGGCCCCGGGGCGCGATGACCTCAATCCCGACCCGCTCGGCGAGAGCGGGCGCGATAGCCCGCTCCTTCCGGTGCATCGTGGCGAGCGCGGCCTGCGCGCCCGCGTAAGGGTGGGGCCGCGCCTGCGGCTCAGGCCGCATCCGCGATTTTCTCCCGCGCGACCGCCTCCCACTCGCCGCCAGGCCGGTAGCGCCCGGTGACGCGACCGTCGTCCAGCGCGAACAGGTGCAGCCAGCCGTTATCGAAGAGCGCGCCGACCTCGGGATGGCGCTCCAGCACATCGGTAATCGCCTCCTTCGGCGCCTCGATCATCACCGTCAGCCGCAGCGGCTCATGCATGAGCTTCTCGCCGTCATGGATCGTCTGCCACGGCAGCCCTGGCCGCAGGATGCCGCCGTTGCCTTGCACGACGCCGATGCCGCCGACCACATTGTGGATCAGCTTGTTGCCGCCGCCGAAGACCGCTGGGGCCACGGCGGAGCCATAGTACTGCAGGTTAATCCAGCTGGCGACGACGACGGGCGCGGTGATGATAAGTTCGAGCGTCGCAAAGCCGTCGTCTTGACGCCAATCGTAGTTGTGCAGAAAGGTCCGCCCCTCCAGGTTCGCGCCAGCGGTGACGCTGCGGGGCGCCGCGACGAAGGCCGCGCATCCAGCAAGGCCCCATTCCGGGCGTATCTCGGCCCAATTCACGGCGCGGCGTGTGACCGACTGGGGTGTAGCCCCCGGCAGCCGGATGGCACGTTCAGCCCGGGCAGTGTCGCCGGCGGCTTTCAGCCAGTTTTTCGCTCGCGCGATTTCGGCCTTGTGGGCGCTTTCGTCGACCTCGTCATAGAGCGTCACGTTGTCCGTTACCGTATCGTGCAGCCCCGCCACGAACAGCGTGTCCTCGGGTAAGTCGATCCCGCGCTCCGGCAGGCCTGCGCGCGTTTCGGGATCGTTCAGAAGCGTCGCCAGGAGCCGAGCGGAAACCTCACCCGTTTGGCCGGCGCAGGCGCCGCAGTGATAGGCGCTCTCGTGAGGGTTGTTGGTGACCTGCGCCCCGTGTCCCAGAAGGAGGATCAGCCGCGCGTGAGTCTTGGTGAGGCTCATGGCGCGCAGGACCTCGGCGGCGGTATTGGCCTTCTGCTCCGCCGTCAGCCCGCCGACGACATGGGGGGCGGGTTCTGGCGCCAGGCCCTTTGCCCCCAGTCCAAAAGCGTCTTTGACAAGTTTCCAGCCATAAGTCGGCCCGGCGGCCTCAACGAAGGCGAAGGAGGACACCGCCGCCTGCCGGAACCGGCCCCAGGCCCGTTTTGCCCTGGCCGCGATACGCGCTTCCTGCTCGCTCTCCTCGTCGCCGTAGCTCGTGGTCTGGATCGCGGGCACCAGGAGCACCGGCAAGTGCGCCTGTTCGATGTCGGAGCCATGGCTCTTGTGCGACAAGGGCAGGCCGAAGAAGCCCGCGAACCCGATGGTTTCGATGTCCGGGCTCTGGGCCTCGAATGCCCGCCGGAAAACTTCCGAGCGCACGTCGATACAGAAAGAGGCCTGAACGGCAGGCCGGGCATCGACCCGCTTGGGCGCGCTCAGCACACCACACAGGTGCCGCTGATAGGCGCGCTCGGCGGCGGTCTGAAGGATGGTGTCGAGCACCTGATCCGCGGTCGGCACGATCGGCTCGGCATGCGCTGCGACGGTTGTCTCCCACGCATCGGCCACCTCAGGGAACTGCGCGAGCAGCGCCTCTTCCCAGATCAGCCGGATGGCCAGCAGGTCGGTCAGCGTCGTGTCGGTCTTGTCGTAGAGCTCGGCTTGCCAGAGGAGCCATCGGGCATGCTGCGACCAGCCGCCCAGATCCATCAAGAGACGGTGAAACGCCGTCTCGGCGGCCTCTCCGGTCAGACTGAGCGCATTCGCGGCGCGCATGATGGCGCGATCCGCGGTGTCGGGCGCAGCGGCGACATGGGCGCAGAACCCGCTCAGCCCTGCGATCTCCGGCGTCATGTCGTTCGTCGCCCAGACACGCCAGGCGGCGAAGGCGTTGAGGCCCGGCGCCGGCGTCCAGAACGCTTGACCCCGGTCGAAATGGCCCGCGGCCCAAAGCCCGAAGCTCCGAGCGATGACGGCGGGCCAGTCGGTCCCGCTCGCATCTGTGGCCAGATCCGCCACCGTTGGAAGCGCCTTGGGCGTCGGGGCGGCCCGAGACAGGCCGGCCTTCAAGGTTTCAAGGTCGGACGGCTTCTGCGGCGATGCGCTGGCGTCGAGCGCGGCCTGCAGATCGGCGTCGGTGATCTTGCCCTGAGAAATCTGCTTGGCGTAGTCCGCGCGGTCCTGAGTGACTTGCACTCCGGCCACGCGCCCGAGGCGGGCGGCGGCATGGGCCAAGTCTTCTCCCGCCTGTCCAAGGAAGGAATTGACGGCAACCGTTCCATCGAGTGGGAAGGCCGGCGGGATCGCCCGCGCAGCGGCCTCGGCCGCCTTCAAGATATCCGAGACGATGGCCGGCTCGGTCTGTGTGTGCTTCATCAACATCGGTTTATCCTCCTTGTCGGATTAGTTTGTCTTGGACGCTTTCAGGCCACCGATGGCGCGGTCCAGAAGTGCGTTGAGATACAGGCCATTGGCGATGTGAACGCGCAGGCCCGCAGTGGCCGGATGATGCGCCCAGAGCGGGAACAGGGCCTGGGCGAACGCGACCATGCCGAAGGAGAAGACCGCCAGGGTTATCAAGGCCCATTCCAGCGGCCCCGGGACGGGCGCTGTGGGAAGGTACGGCCCCCAGAGCAGGCCGGCCACGGTTTGGAAGGAGA
>CAZYUT010000140.1:0-2196 GCA_964650735.1 uncultured Hyphomicrobiaceae bacterium | reverse complement strand
GGCGCTGTGGGAAGGTACGGCCCCCAGAGCAGGCCGGCCACGGTTTGGAAGGAGAAGTAGGCCACCGCCGCGGCGAGCGAGGCCCACACCGTCCGCATCGTGAGTGCGCGCGGCGCGGCATCCGCGAGTCCCTGCGCGACCAGGTAGGCCACGCCGAAAATCAGGATCGCGCCGAGCGCCAGCGCCTGTGCGGATTTTGGCCCGGCGATGAGGTCGAAACTCCAGGCCACGACAGCGTAGAGCACGAGCGCCAAGCCGAAGGAGCGCAGCACCGCTCGGAGGTTGGGCACCGCAATCGGCCCGGGCTTGCGCACCTGAAGCACCGCTGCGACGGCGCCGCCCGAGGCGAGGAAGGCGTGCGCCTTGTAGAGCGAGTGCGCCACGATGTGCAGCAGCGCGAGCGGCCAGAGACCCAGACCGCACTGGAGCAGCATGAAGCCCATCTGAGCCACGGTCGACCACGCTAGCGCTGTCTTGACCACGCTCTGCGTCAGCATGACGACGCCGCCGAACAGCGCCGTGAACCCGCCAAGCAGCACCAGCGCCGCCATCGCGCCGGCGCTGGCCTCAACGAGACCCGCCGTGGCAATCAGAAGAACGCCCCCGGAGTTGATGATGCCGGCGTGCAGCAGCGCCGAAACCGGTGTCGGGGCCTCCATCACCTCCGTCAGCCAGCCGTGGAGCGGGAAAGACGCCGTCTTCAGGGCCGCAGTGACAACAAGAAGCGCCACAGCGAGATGGGCAGCGGGCGTCAGTCCCTCCGCGGCGGCTTCGTTCAGCGCGACCAGGTTAACGGTTCCGTAGGTCCAGCCGAGAAGCGCGGCGGCGGCGATCAGGGTCGCGTCGCCAAGCCCCCACACGAGCGAGAATTTCGCCGCCGCGCGCCGGGCTTCGGGGCGATCAGCGTAAAACAGTAAAAGCTGCCGCATTGCAATGCCGATGGCGATGAAGGCGGCGATCAGGACCGGCAGGCTGCCCGCCTGGACGAGCAGCAGGACTGCTCCGAGAGCCGCCAGAATCCAGCCGTGGAACGAACCCTCACCCGCCTCGCCGTCGAGGTAGAAACGCGAGTAGCGGACCACCACCCAGCCGACGAAGGCCACGAGCAGGGTCATAGTCACGCTGACCGCGTCGAGCCGGATCGCGATCAGGCCGTCCGCTGCCGACAGTGTGGACGGCCCTGTGACGATCAACTGCGCAAGTCCCGCGCCCGCGAAGGCCAGCGCAGCCAGGGCCGCGAGCTCCGCGATTCGCGGGAGCATGCCGGGGCGGCGCCCGGGGTTCACGACTGAGAACAGCGCCACTGACAGCACAGCCAGCGGCGCGGCCAGAACAAGCACGGCAGAAAGCTCCATCCCCTAACCTCCAGTTTGCAATTCTTCCCGGATAAATAGCAGCCCACATTCCATCTATAAAATTCATTGTTGAGATCAGATTGTTCTTTTAAAGAGAATACATGGTCACCCTAAACTACAATCACCTGCGCTACTTCTGGGCCGTTGCGCATGAGGGCAATCTCACGCGGACGGCGGAGCGGCTCAACGTGTCGCAGTCGGCGCTGTCCACGCAAATCCAGAAACTTGAAGATCAGCTTGGCCATAAGCTGTTTGAGCGGCGCGGCAAGCAGCTGTTGCTGACAGAGGCAGGGCGGATCGCGCTGGATCACGCCGACTCGATTTTTGCAACCGGCGCAGAACTGCTCGACACGCTTAAGGAGAGCGGCGGCGCCGCGCGGCAGGTGCTACGGGTCGGCGCGCTTTCGACGCTGTCGCGGAACTTCCAGATTTCCTTCCTGCGGTCGATCCTGGGGCGGAGCGACGTCGAGCTGGTGCTGCGCTCCGGCGGTTTGGCCGATCTGTTTCAGGCGCTCGAAGCCCTGCGGCTGGACATCGTTCTCGTCAATCAGGCGCCAGCGCGCGATTCAATCACGCCGTGGATTTCCCATGCCATCGCGGAGCAGCGCGTCAGCCTTGTCGGAACGCCCGAGCGCGTCGGCGACGGTGGCGAACTGCGCGATCTGCTCCACACACATCCGATCATCCTGCCCTCACTCGATACGGGCGTGCGCACCCGCTTCGACGCGCTGGCCGACCAGCTGGAGGTGCGCCCGCAGATCGCCGCCGAGGTCGATGACATGGCGATGATGCGCCTGATGGCGCGGGAGGGCATCGGGCTGGCGGTCGTGCCGCCGATCGT
>CAZYUT010000139.1:0-5404 GCA_964650735.1 uncultured Hyphomicrobiaceae bacterium | reverse complement strand
TGAACACGGACCTGAACTTCGCCAACGACGAGTGGTTCTGGAAAGCCTGGTCGGAAACGATCTCGAAACGTCATGCGAAGGCGCTCCACGGGCATTACGCGAAGCACGCCGATGCAACCATCGTGAACGGCCGTTCGCTCCTGAGCAGCGAGTTTCTGGAGCAGTATGCGGCGCTCGTGATGCTGCTGGAGCGGTTTCCCGCCAGCCCCGGACCGCTGGCGGGCGACCTGTCCAACTGGCGGCCGCGGTCCTACGAGGATTACTTTCGGGCGAGCGGACTTCGTGATGGGCAATTCGCCATCGCGGCGTTTGCAAGCGCGCCCGCGACGGTACGCCGCCCCTTCTTGACGGCGGTGTCGCGTCTGGACGAGGAGAGCCTCGGCGCGGTGGAAGCGGTCATCAAGGTCGCGCGGCAGGGCCGGGCCGATCTGCTGCCGCGGCTGTGCCGGGAGCGGGCGCAAACGCTGCGGGCGCGCATCGACGAGGTGGCGCAGCTCGTGGCGGCGACCGGCAAGCCGGATACTTCCAGATCCAATCGCGTGCCGGCGGTGTTGCCACGCAGCTCAGGGCCAACGCGGTCAGGGCGCTGAAAAATCGCCCCTCAACATTGACAAAGCGACGCGACGCACTGTATCTCTCGCAGGCAGCACGGGATGCGAGTCCGCGTGCAAAAGGCGCTGCCCGAGGCCACTTCCAAATCGGACAAGACAAAGCCCGCGAACAACGGCTTCACCCGTAACGGGGCATTATTGCGTTCGCGGCGCCACAGGGCGCGGCAAGAGACAAGAAAGGCTTGAGCAATGTATGCGGTCATTCGTACCGGCGGCAAGCAATACCGTGTTGCGCCCGACGACATACTGGAAATTGAAAAGATCGAGGCGTCCGAGGGCGAAGTGATCGAGCTTGGCGACGTTCTGATGATCGGGAAGGACGGTGCGGAGCCCAAGGTGGGCACGCCGGTCATCGACGGCGCGCGGGTGGCTGCCGAGGTTCTCGAGCAGGGCCGTGGCGAAAAGATCATCGTCTTCAAGAAGAAGCGGCGCAAGAACTACCGCCGCAAGAACGGTCATCGCCAGCATCTGACCACAATCCGCGTGCTTGAGGTTTTGGAGGCCGGGCAAAAGGGCAAGAAGAAGCCCGGCGAAGGGGTCGGCGCCAAGCCGAAGGCAAATACGGAGCCGGGCGAGAGCCTCGGCGGCGCGTCGGCAAAAAAGGCGAAGGGCAAGGCGGAGAAACCGGCTCAGGAGGCGCAAGAGAAGGCCGGGAAACCGGCTAAGGAAGACAAGGGCAAGGCCGGGAAAGCGCCTGCGCAAGCCAAGGCAGACGCGGGCAAGCCAAAAAAGACGGCCGCGAAGGAGGCAGCGCCTTCCGGCTTCCAGAAGCTCGACGCGCCGCAGGGCGAGCCCGATAACCTCAAGGCATTGCCCGGCGTCGGTCCGAAACTGGCTGAAAAATTAAACGAATATGGTATCTTCCATTTCCATCAGCTCGCCGCGATGAGTGAGGCCGACGTGACGGAAATGGACACCACGCTCAACCTGCGCGGCCGCGCCACGCGCGACGACTGGGTCGGCCAGGCCAAGCAGATGATCGCGGGCGGCGACGCCTAACGCGGCATTTGGAGATCGACTGAGTCCGGCAGGGGCTCGACCAAACGCGAGAGACAACGATGGCACACAAAAAGGCAGGCGGTTCGTCCCGCAACGGACGCGACACGATCGGGCGGCGTCTCGGCGTCAAGAAATTCGGCGGTGAGCACGTCATTCCCGGCAACATCATCATCCGCCAGCGCGGCACGAAATGGCACCCGGGCGACGGCGTGGACATGGGACGCGATTTCACGATCTTCGCCGTGCGCGAAGGCCGCGTGGCGTTCCGCAACATTCGTGGCGGCCGGACAACGGTGTCGGTTCTTCCCGAAGCCGAGTGACGCCTGCGCATTGACATGTAGATAACCCCGCGTCGTTCATGTTTCCGCCGTTCCGGGGGCCGATACTTGCGCGTAACGGTCCATCAAGGGGGGAGACATGCGACGCTTCATTGTTATTCTCGGCAGCGCCGCGGTGGCGATTGTCGCGGCGCTTTTGCTCATTCCCGCGCTCGTCCCGGCGTCCGCGGTCAAGGACCAGTTGGCGGCTTACGTCAAGCAGACGACGGGACGCGAGCTCGCCATTTCGGGCGATGGACGCCTCCAAATCTTGCCGACCACCGGCGTGACCTTCGAAACGGTGCAACTGTCCGGCCCGGACGGCGATCTGCGGCGGCCGTTCCTGCGCGCTGAAGCGGTGACGGCAGAGGTGGACCTGCTTTCGCTGGTCAGCGGCGGAATAACGTTTAGCGCGCTCACGCTCGACACGGCCGTTATCGACTTGCGCTCCGACGCAGCCGGCAACGTCAACTGGCAATTCGGCGCGGCGCTGAAGCCTGTAGCCGCCGTCCACGCGGGCCCGGCCATGGCGGCCACGGCGCGGGTGGCGATTCGGCGGGTGAGCCTGCGCAATTCGACGATCCGCTATCATGCGCCCAATACCGGCGCGCCGCTGGGGGTGACGGAGGCGAACCTCAATCTGAGCATGCCCGCACCGCATGAAGCGGCGACGCTGACCGGCGGGTTTGCGGTGCGCGGGAGGCTGGTTGAGGTCGATGCAACGCTCGCCACGCCGCAGCAACTTGAACTGGGAGAGCGCGCGCATCTGAGCGCCGCGGTTTCAAGCGCTTTCGCCCAACTCAACTTCGATGGGCACGTGACGCCGGACCGGGCGCTGACAGGCGCGCTGACAGCCGGATCGAGCCAGCCGGCAGCACTGTTCGCGGCGGCCGGCGCCAATGCCGCGCCGATGCTCAGGAGCGTTGAAATAAACGGCCAGATCGACGCGGGGGCGGAAGGCGTCCGCCTGGACGATCTCCGGATGCGCCTCGACGGCATGACGGCGCGCGGACGCATCTCCATTTCGATGGCTGGTGCGCGCCCTTCCCTTTCCGGACAACTCGACTTCGACCGTTTGAACCTCGATGCGTTCCGCCTCCAGCCCGTCCCCCAGGATACCGCCAGCGTCACCCGGCCCGGTCTTTGGTCCGCACACGCCGCACCAGAAGACGTTATCCAGCTTGATTTGTCCGGGCTTGACGCGCTGGACGCCGATCTGACCCTCACCGCGCAAACCCTCACGCGGAAGTCGCTGACAGCGAGCGACGCGGCTGCCCGCGCCAAACTCCAACAGGGCACGCTCGCTCTCGACCTTTCCCGGCTCAGCCTTTACGACGGCAGCGCGACCGGCAGGGCCGAGCTTAGCGCGCACCAGGACGTGCCCGTCATCAGCGCAAATGTTGAAATGCAGCAAGTCGATGCCCTGCCGCTGTTGAACGACGCGTCTTCATTCGACTGGCTGTCCGGCAAACTCACCGGCAGCATTCGGCTGGCCAGCGGCGGCGTGACGCTGGACGAACTGCGCGGCCGGCTTCAGGGCGAGGCCGAAATGAGCTTGCGCAACGGCGCGCTGCGGGGACTCGACCTCCCCGCCATCCTCGCCCGGTTGCAATCCGGCGACATCTCGGAAATTCGCCGCCGCGAGGGCACGCAAACGGAATTCGTTAGGCTGAACGCCACCTGGACCGTCCAGGACGGCATCGCCAGCACGGACGATCTGCGGCTGGAAGGCCCGTTCGTCAACGCAGACGGCGAGGGCGAAGTCGATCTTCGGCGCGCACGGCTTGATCTGAAACTGCGCCCGCGGATCGCGCCGCGCGGCGGCGAAGGCCAAACGACCCAGGCGGTCGAGTTGCCCTTGCGCGTTCAGGGCGCCTGGGAAAACCCGGCGATCCTGCCGGATGTCGAAGCAGTTCTGCGAGACCCGCAGCGCAGCCTTGGTGCAGCAAAGAACTTTGGCAAAGCCGTGGAACAGCTCACGGACGGCAAGGTCAGCGAGGACGACTTCAGGAACGCTATCGAGGGACTGTTCGGGAAGTCTGACTGACAGACCTCAGTTCTGCATGCTCTCCCAGAAGCGGCGCAGCTCTTGCGTGCGTTGCCTCTGGCTCCGGCGTTCGCGACGGGCACGGCTGCGGTTGCCTTGCGCGGACGGCGCCCGCCACTGGCGCGACACGGTGTCATAGGCTTGGCGCTGCCGCCGCTGCTCACGCCGCGCCTGGGCCTCTCGCGCCTGGCGGATGCGCTCGGCGCGTTCTTCGCGCAACCTTGCCAGACGGGCGATTTCTTCGTTTTTCTCCAGCCTCACGACAGCCGTTTCCACTTCTTGAAACAGGCTTGCGACACGCTCGGCATTGCCGCCCAGATCATGCCCGACATAGCGTGAAGCCGATCGCATGTCGACGCGCGCGCGGTTCTCGCCTCCCGCTATTCGGAGCGCTACGTCGCCCGTGATCCCGAAAAACAACGAGCGATCGACGGCCTCGATATAGCCCGGCTGACCGCCTTCAGGCGGTGTGGCCGAAACAACTGTCCAGCCCAGTTGACCGACAGATTCGCGCACAAGGCTGAACGTCTCTTCCGCCGAACGCTCGACAGTCAGCGGCTCTAGGGTGAGCGGCCCCTGTTCGCTATCAGACGGCGGCGGTCCGGCCGTGGCCTGCGATTGCCGGGCAGCCTCCGCGCGCACCGGCTCCAGCTCGCGGAATGGCGGCGGGGCGCTCGCATCGGTCGTCGCCTCCGTCACGGCAGGCTCAAGCACCAGCTTCGGCAACGACCATGCCGGCCCGGCCAGAACCAGAGCAGACGCGGAGATCGCCGCCAACGCCCGGCGCGAACCGCGCGCGCCATCCTGCCAGATTCGGATCAGCGCGATGAGAGCAAGGGCCACCGCGACCATCGCGCCAACAACGGCGATCGCGAAAAGGCGCATCGCCACGGGCGTCGCCAATCCGGCAAACTGATGCAGCAGGATCGTCAAGAGGAACAACTGCAGCGTCAGAAGCGCAATCCGCCGGCTCCAAGTGGCCGTGCGCGACATGTTCACGAAAGCTCTCATTCCAGCCTTTTGGTCCGTTCTCTCAGCGCAGTCTCTTTTTACCCGCTCAGGGCGCCGCCTTGCAAACCAAGGTTAGCGGCAGCTGACGGACACTTCGTAAACGGGCGGCGGCCGCGGCGCCCGGCTCGACTCATGCGTATTAGCCGTATCCAATGGCGGCATTGTGGTGCGACCACCGCGGCTTGCAACCAGACGTTCAGCCGGAACGCCGATCAGTTTCGTGCACTCTTTCGCGGCAAATGCTTGCGCCGCGGCCATGCGCGTGACACATCCTGCATGACACGGTGCGAATCCACGCGCTAGAGCCTGTTCAACGAAATCCGAATCGCTGAACAGGCTCTACGTTCTTGTTTTGTCGCACTTTCTGACGCAAAACCGGTGCCCATCCCGGATCAAGTCCGGGACAGGCTTTTGCTGAA
>CAZYUT010000138.1:0-5405 GCA_964650735.1 uncultured Hyphomicrobiaceae bacterium | reverse complement strand
TCTTCAGGCCGAATTCCTCGACGCGCGCCTCATCCGGCGTGATGGTCGCGCATTTGACGCCCACGCCGTGCTCAAGGATCGCATGGGCGGCATCGACCGTGACCTGATCGTCCGTCTCATCACGGTGCTGGATTGAGAGGTCGTAATAGCGCAGGTCGATATCCAGATAGGGCAGGATCAGCTTCTGCTTGATGAAGTCCCAGATGATGCGGGTCATCTCATCGCCGTCGAGTTCGACGACCGGGTTTTCGACCTTGATTTTTTCCATGATCCGTCCTTGCGCAGGGTCTTCGGTGGTGGGTTGCGACTCGATGCGGCGCAGCATAATGCGGCGCGGTGGCGCGGCCAAGCCTTGCCGGCGCTAGTCAGCCCGTGTAGACAGCGGTGATGTCGCAACCATCTTTTAGCCGTCCCCCCGGCGCGGGACTGAACGGGCCGCCATCGGCCCCCGCTATCATCCTCGTGGAGCCGCAGCTTGGCGATAACATCGGCGCGGCCGCCCGGGCCATGGCGAATTTCGGTCTGGGCGAATTGCGGATCGTCGCGCCGCGTGACGGCTGGCCGAACGAAGCCGCTCGCGCCTACGCCGCCAATGCGCTGGCAGTCGTTGACAGCGCCAAGGTGTTCCCGGACCTCAAGGCCGCCGTGGCCGATCTGCACTATGTTATCGCCACGACCGCGCGCCGCCGTGACATGAACAAACCTGTCGTGGAGCCCGAGGACGCGGCGGGGGAAATGCTGGCGCGGACAAAAGCTCGCCAAAATTGCGGTGTGCTATTCGGAAAAGAGCGATCGGGTCTCGAAAACGACGACATCGCCATCGCTGATGTGATCGTAAGCGCGCCGGTCGTGCCCGCTTTCGCGTCCATCAATCTGGCGCAAGCGGTATTACTGATCGCGTATGAGTGGCGGAAAGCGCTGCTCGGAGCCGCGACAAAGCAGGCGCAGAACGCTGAGACTGCGGAACCTGCTGAAACCAGGCCCGCAACTCAGGACGAGCTGATCGGTTTTTTTGAGCACTTGGAAGGGGAGCTGGATGCTTCAGGCTTCTTGCGTCCGCCGGAAAAGCGGCCGCGGATGGTGCGAGGTATCCGCAGCATGTTTAAACGGATGGGAGCCACCGAACAGGAGGTCCGCACGCTGCGCGGCATTGTGACTTCCCTGACACGCCGGCACGAAGGCCGGCCCCGGGAAAACTCGAAAATGTCATAGTGCCGCCGTGATTGTGCTATTGCCCATTCATCGGAACAGGTGGCATCTCGCCTCGAAAGCGAGCCAGGGGCAAACGATGAAGAGTGTGATTGTGACGAAATTCTTGGCTTTGGCCGCGGTAGCTTTGAGTTTGCATGCTGGGCCGGCGATCGCTCAGGACGATAGCGAACTGAGCGAAAAAACCGTGAATGTCATTACGGGGTTTGCGCTGACCACGATCCCCAGCGAAATCAAGCGCCCCGACGGTTCGGTGATGAAGATCGACAAGTCCAACGTGTCGAGCATCGTCATCCCGGTGGATGATGCCCGCCGCGTCATTCGGGTCGCGCGCCTGTCCGCGCATGCCCAGATGTGCGATCTGCCGCAACTTCAGGCGCAGAACTACCTGACGATGATGCGCGAGGAGCGGGCAAAGGACCAGTGGACCGAGGAACAGCTCCTGTTTATCAACCGCCTGCACCTGTTCACGGTGATGTGGCTCAGCGGCAATGTGCGTTTCGTCGATAAGGGCGACGGCTCTCAGGAGCCAGAGATCATCTCCGATCCCGACGAGAGCAAGTACGAGTGCACCGATGAAGACCGGCAGCAGGTGCGCGCCGCTATCGAGAACTACCTCAAGCAAGCCAAGAATTCGTAATTGTCCGCGCCCCGGCGGCGCGTGTTGACAACCGCGTCGGCGGCTGTGTACATATTGAAAAGGCGGGCGCGTGAGCGGCCGCCTTTTTGCGTTGCCGTGGCGATCTCCTGAGCAGCCTTTTTGTCCGCCGGATCGCCTGTCACCCGCTCATGCGGGCCAGGAGGCAACGTTGCATACCACGCACCAACATGTTTTTTGCAGACTTTGGGAGTCAGATCGGATGAGCAAGCGCATCAGCGCCAAGTACAAGATCGATCGCCGCATGGGCGAGAATATCTGGGGCCGGCCGAAAAGCCCCGTGAACAAACGTGAATACGGCCCCGGCCAGCACGGCCAGCGCCGCCGCGGCAAACTGTCGGACTACGGTGCGCAGCTCCGCGCCAAGCAGAAGCTCAAGGGCTACTACGGCAACATCACCGAAAAGCAGTTCCGCGCCGTCTATAAGGAAGCCACCCGGCAGAAGGGCGATACCTCCGAGGCGCTGATCGGCCTGCTGGAGCGCCGCCTGGACGCAATCGTCTACCGCGCGAAATTCGTACCGACTGTGTTCGCCGCGCGCCAGTTCGTGAACCACGGCCACGTGAAGGTCAATGGCCGCCGCGTTACCATTCCAAGCTACCGGTGCAAGGAAGGCGATGTGATCGAGGTGCGCGAGAAATCCCGCGATATGGGCCTCGTGCTCGAAGCGATCGAAAGCGCCGAGCGCGACGTGCCCGATTATCTCGACGTCGATCACAACAAGATGACGGCCTCGCTGCTGCGCATCCCGCAATTCAGCGACGTCCCCTATCCGGTTATGATGGAACCGAACCTGGTGGTCGAGTTCTATTCGCGTTGACCGGCCGGCCCGGCGCGGGTCACTCCTCGCGCGCGCCGGGGCTGTGCTCAACGAGCGCGTAGGCGATCATGGTCATCAGCACGGCGGCAGAGAAGAAGTATACGCCGGGCAATGCCGCCGCCTCGGTCAGCGCGCTCGCCTTCACATAGAAGATCACCAGCGCGAGCACCAACACATCCAGCATCGACCACTTTCCAAGCCACGACATCCGGTGCAGCATGCGTTGGCGCGCGCCGCTGCCCACGGCCATCGTGGTGTAGGCGACGAGCAGATAAAGCAGCTTGATCGCCGGAAACAGCATCGAAAACACCACAAGGATGCCGGCCAGGAACAACTCCTGCTCAGCATAGAGCGCCAGGACGATCGACACGAAGGAGTGGGTGTCGGACCAGACGTAGAAATAGGTGAGTTCGATGACCGGCAGGGTGAGGCCGAGTACGAGCGAGGCTGTCGCGCCGATGATCATGAGGCCAACCGCAAACGTGCGGATCATGCCCGGACGGTACGGCGCGAGCGGCGACCGCGCAACCGCCCGCTGATGAGGCAAACGGACGCTTTCGTCACCCGATGATGACGGCGAGGGGCGATAGTCGTCCGTCGTGAGGTCGTCCATCTTCGTCCCGCACCCCGCGCCGGACAACCAGACGATCCGCCCTCCCCGTGTCAGCGGGGACGATTAGGCCGGTGCCGAGCGCTTCTCGAAAGCAATATTCTTCTGCTCCAGATGCTGCTGCAGTTCGCCTTCCTGGAACATCTCGGTCAGAATATCACATCCACCGACAAACTCTCCCTTCACATACAGCTGCGGGATGGTCGGCCAGTTGGTGTAGGTCTTGATGCCCTCGCGCACGTCGTTGTCTTCGAGGACATTCACATCCTTATAGTCGACGCCCAGATAATCGAGCATCCGGACGACCTGCGCGGAAAACCCGCACTGCGGAAAATGGCGGTTTCCCTTCATGAACAGGACAACGTCGTTGTTTTCAACCTGATCCTTGATCCAGTCGTGAGCGTTTTGCTGGTCCATCATTGCGTCCTTCGACTTGCGGTGTGTGCGGAAAACTGACGGGCTTAGTCCGGCGCCGAGGTCTGAAGGGCAAGCGCGTGCAGCGCCCCGCCCATCCGGCCCTGCAAAGCGTCATAGACAAGCTGATGCTGCTGAACCTTGGTCTTGCCCCGGAACGCTTCTGAGACGATCACCGCCGCGTAATGATCCCCGTCGCCCGCCAGGTCGCGAATCGTGACCTGCGCATCAGGCAGCTTGGCCTTGATCAACGCTTCGATTTCGGCGGCTTCCATCGGCATTAGCAATCTCCTAGAATGCCTCTAAACACTACACATCACGCCCGGCTCTGCCAACAACAATGTCCGACCCTGGCGCTCAGTCTTTCGACACATAAGACTGGAACCAGTGCTCATGAAGATGCCGCAGCTCGGCAAGCGGGAGCGGCGTTTCGCCAGGCAGCGCAAGCGCATCACCGCCGATGCGGCCGACAATGCGCGCGGACACGCCTGCCGTCTTGGCCTGCGCACAGACGATCTCCGCGGCATTTTCCGATACGGCCACGAGGTAGCGCGCCTGATCCTCGCCGAACCAGAAGGCGTGCGCCGGGATGTCCAGTTCGCCCGCGTCGAGCGCGAGGCCGATGCCGCCGGCCAGCGCCATTTCCGCCGCCGCGGCCAGCGCGCCGCCGTCCGACACGTCGTGCACGGTCTTCGTGACGCCATCCCGGATCAGCCCCCGCACCAGATCGCCGACGCGCTGCTCGGCTTCCAAGTCAACCGGCGGCGGCGCGCCCGTATAAGCGCCGGTCGCATGCTCTTGGTAAAGCGACTGCCCCAGCGCCCCGCGCGTTTCGCCCAGAAGGATCAGCACCTCGTCTTCCGGCTTCAATGCGATCGTGGCCATGTGCTCCAGATCGGGCAGCAGCCCCACCCCGCCGATCGCAGGGGTTGGCGGGATCGCAACGCCGTTCGTCTCGTTATAAAGCGACACGTTCCCCGACACGACCGGGAAGCTCAGCGCACGCGCCGCATGCCCCATGCCGCTCACGCAACCAGCAAACTCACCCATGATCTCCGGGCGCTCCGGGTTGCCGAAGTTCAAGCAGTTGGTGATCGCCAGCGGCGTCGCGCCTACGGCGGTCAGGTTGCGCCAGGTCTCCGCGACAGCCTGCGCACCGCCGGTCTCCGGGTCGGCGGCACAATAGCGCGGGGTCACGTCGCAGGCGAGAGCGAGCGCCTTGCGGCTGCCTGGCCCGCCCACGCGGATCACCGCCGCGTCGCCGCCGGGGCGCTGAACGGTGTCGGCCATAACCATGTGGTCGTATTGCTCCCACACCCAGCGGCGCGAGCACAGGTGCGGACCCGCCATCATCTCTTTCAGCGCGCCGAGCAGGCTATCGGGGGCGGGCACATCCTCGGGCCGGATCACGGCGGGCGCGGGCCGCGCGACCCACGGGCGCTCATACTCCGGCGCGCTGGCGCTAAGCGCGCGGACGGGAATGTCCGCCTCGCGCGCACCCTTGTCCCAGATCTCGATCCGCCCACTGTCGGTCGTCTCACCGATCACCGCGAAGTCCAGCCCCCATTTGCGGAAGATCGCTTCAGCCGCCGCTTCCGCGCCGGGACGCAGCACCATCAACATGCGCTCCTGGCTTTCCGACAGCATCATCTCGTAGGCGTTCATCCCGGCTTCGCGCTGCGGCACGCGGTCGA
>CAZYUT010000137.1:0-5423 GCA_964650735.1 uncultured Hyphomicrobiaceae bacterium | reverse complement strand
ACCCCTGACCTCAGCAGTGCGATTGCTGCGCTCTCCCAACTGAGCTACGGCCCCGGACGATCCGCATTTAGGGGTGCGTCCGCGAGCCTGTCAAGCGTGCACCTCACGCGCTCCATGCGTGGATGAGCGGGGCGGGCCGCTTGCGGGGCGCGGTCAAGCCGTTTAAATGAAGGCGAACAGCGCAGCCAGGGGGCACGCATGATCCCGCTACTCCAATTTATCTCGTGGCTATTAGGGCTCTACGTCACCGTTGTCGTGGTCGCGGTGATCTTCAGTTGGCTGATCGCCTTTAACGTCATCAACGTCCACAACCAGTTCGTCCGGCTGGTTTCGGATGCGCTCTACAAGATCACGGAGCCGGCGCTCCGCCCGATCCGCAACGCGCTGCCCGACTTCGGTGGGCTGGATTTGTCGCCGGTGGTGCTGATAATCGGCATTTATTTCGTCCAGGCGGTCGTGATCCATGGCTGGCTCATCCCGTTCTTCCGGGGGTTCTGAGCCCAAGGGGGGCGGCGCGGCGGAACCGTTTGCTGACGGTGTTCGCGCTGCCTGGGAACCGGATGGTTCGTTCAGACGATTTGGTTCGTTCGCACGATTCTCAGCGCGACTTCATGGTTTATGACGGCCCCAGGGATTTCGCCAACCATCTGCCAGCAAGAGGAGCGCGCCATGTCTGGTGCCCAGATCATCGATGGAAAGCAGGTTGCGCAGCAGGTGCGTGAACGGGTCGCCGAAGAGGTCGCGGCGCTCAAGCGCGATCATGGCATCACGCCGGGCCTGACGGTGGTGCTCGTCGGCGAAAATCCTGCGAGCCAGGTTTATGTGCGGAACAAGAGCCGCCAGACCGAGGCTGCGGGCATGGTCTCGACGATGCACAAACTCCCGGCGGAGACGTCAGAAGCGGATCTGCTGGCGCTGGTGGCGGACCTGAACGCGGACCCGGCTGTGCACGGCATTCTCGTGCAGCTGCCGCTGCCCGCGCAGATCGATGAGACCCGCGTCATCGAGGCGATCGACCCGGCCAAGGACGTCGATGGGTTCCATCCGGTGAATGTCGGGCGTGTGGCGACGGGGGCGGGCGGCATTGCCCCATGCACGCCGCTCGGCTGCGTGATTCTGGCGAAGAGCGTGCAGCCGGATCTGACCGGCATGGAGGCGGTGATCGTGGGGCGCTCCAACATCGTCGGCAAGCCGCTGGCTCAGCTGCTGCTGAAGGAAAACTGCACGGTGACCATTGCCCATTCGCGCACCCGCGATCTGCCGGCGGTGACGCGGCGGGCCGATCTGCTGCTTGCGGCGGTCGGGCGCGCGGAGATGGTGCGCGGCGACTGGGTCAAGCCGGGCGCCACCGTCATTGATGTCGGCATCAACCGGATCGAGCCAGCGCCGGGCGAGGAGAACGGCCGGCTAGTTGGTGACGTGGCGTTTGAGGAGGCGCGCGGCGTTGCCGCGGCGATCACCCCGGTTCCGGGCGGTGTGGGGCCGATGACGATTGCCTGTCTTCTGGCCAATACCGTGAATGCTGCGCGGGCGATCAATGGGCTGGAGCCGGCGGCAATCGGCGTCTGAGGAAAGCGATGCGCTCGAACCATTTGACGATAACTCTGATTGCCGCGATGGCCGTGGCGCATGCAGGCCAAGTCCGCGCTGACATATACTGCAAGGAGATCATCGGCGAGGTTGAAGGCTTCGGTCAGGACTACACCCGCTTTACTGCCGAGCGCAGCCGTGAAAAGGCCATCCAAGCAGAACTGGACCGCCGGAGCGAGATGGGCCGCGAGGTCGTCAAGGTCGAGCGGCGCGATGCCGAGTGCAATGCAGTCTACCCGCTTGGTTTCGAGGAGTGGTACTGCGTCGCGAAGGCTGATGTCTGCGTCGATCGTTGAACCGCCAAGCGATTCGCTTCGCGTCTATCGACCGGCCAGCGCAATCTGCTATGGCGGGAGCGATTTCGGCATCAACACCACGCCTGCGTGGCGTTTGCGCCGCAGTTTTGTGGACAAAAAGGCGCGTTTCTAACGGCGGTTGCAGATTTCTCTCACAGCCCACTGTGCGAATCAGGCAACAATCAAGTCAATCGTCCGATATGGCCTCTCGGTCGTGCGTGCCAGTTGGATGCGCAACGCTTGAGGCGGCAGGGCAAGCTGCCCGCTGCTCGCGAGGGGAAATGAAAGACATGGCTGACACCGCATCTCTCAAATACGAACGCGACGATCTCTTTCAGGTTGGCGCGGCGCGGGTTCTGTTCTGCGGCAAGTCATTCATCGCGGACCACACGGGCGCGCTGTACTGGCCCGCCGAAGAGACGATGATCGTGTCCGATCTGTGCCTCGAAAAGGGCTCTTATCTTGCTGAGGACGATGCCGTCCTGCCGCCCTACGACACGCTTTCTGTGTTCGAGAAGCTGGAGGATGCGCTCACGCGCTACGATCCGGCGCGGGTGATCGCGCTTGGCGAGAGTTTCGGCGGCGGCCACGCCTACCGGCGCGGCCTCTCTATCCATGACATCGACTGGCTGATCGACCTGATGGACGGCCGCGACTGGTATTGGGTCTGCGGCGACAATGACCCCGCTATCCCGGAGAAGGTCGGCGGCACGGTCTGCCCGAACGTTTCGCTGGCGAGCTTGCGTTTCCGCCACGCCCCGGTTCGCGCGCCGATCACGCATGAAATCGCTGGCGGCACCCAGCCGGTGGCGACCTTCTCGCAGTATGACCGGATCACGCGGGCGCGCTGCTTCGTATCGAACGGGATGCGCATGGTTTTGCCCTCGATCGGACATTATGGACCGGGCACCAATGTGCTGGACAAGAGCCTCGACCCGCTGATGGGCCATGAGGGGCTGTTTGTCTGGGTTGTCAGCCACGGGCAGGCGTTCCCGATCGCGGCGGGACAGTTGCTCGGCGAGGACGAGGTCGAGAACGCGCCGCTCATGTAGCGGTGGCGCCAGGTGGATCATGAGCGGCGGCGGCGCCGCACCACGCAGCAGGTATCCCTCCCAACCAACCCCTATGGATAGAGACGTTCCTTCGTCCACGGCGCATCCGGCCCGCTGCGCCGGAAGACGAAGCGATCGTGGAGACGGAAGCGCCGGTTGCGCCAGAACTCTATCTCGACCGGGATCAGCCGGTAGCCGCTCCAATATGGCGGGCGCGGCACGTTGCCCGTTGGATATTGGGCCGTGTATTTCGCCACTGCCTTTTCTAACCCGAACCGGGTGCCCAGCGAGCGCGACTGCTGTGAGGCCCATGCGCCGATGCGGCTGCCATAGGCGCGCGAGCTGAAATAGGCGTCGGCTTCCTCCGCGCTCACAGGCTTGACCGGGCCGCGCACCCGCACTTGCCGGCGCAGGCTCTTCCAATGGAAGCAGAGCGCTGCCTTCGGCTGGGCGGCCAGTTCCTGGCCCTTGGCGCTCTCGGTGTTGGTGTAGAAGACAAAGCCCTCAGGCGTCGCCTCCTTCAAAAGCACCATCCGCACATTCGGCAAGCCTTCGCGATCCACAGTCGCAAGCGCCATCGCGTTGGCATCGTTGATCTCGCTCTTCTCCGCATCCGCCATCCAAGCGTCGAAGAGGGCAAAGGGGTCGTCCCTGTGCGCCGGGTCGCGGTCGCCGGGCAGTTCGGCGTCTTCGTTGGTGCCGTCGTTGCTCATCGTTACGCCCGAATTCGAGTTGATCCGTCATATAGTTGGGCGGGACCGTTCCGCCATTCGCCGGAAATGTCAATGCGGCGATGCGCGATGCTTGCCGGGAGCCGCCGAGCGCCCGCATCGGGCGTCACGCGGGCTGGACGCGCATGGCCTTTCGTGTAGGATGCAGCCGGATTGAATTCCCCGAAACGAAGAGGAAGATGGTGGCCGACGGACAGCAGTTGATGGCGGGCAAACGCGGGCTTGTCATGGGCGTGGCGAACAACCGCTCAATCGCATGGGGCATCACCAAGGCATGCGCGAACGCAGGCGCGGAACTGGCCTTGACCTATCAGGGCGATGCGATCGAGAAGCGTGTGCGCCCGCTGGCTGCGGAGATCGGGGCGAAACTCGTCATGCCCTGCGACGTAACGGATGCCGCTTCGCTGGACGCCGCCTTCGCCACCATCGCAGAGCAGTGGGGCAAGCTTGATTTTGTCGTCCATGCCATCGCCTTCTCGGACAAGTCGGAGCTGGACGGCCGCTACGTCGATACCTCGGAAGAGAACTTCAAACAAACCTTGCTTGTCTCTTGTTACTCGCTTACCGCCGTGACCCAGCGCGCGGAAAAGCTTATGACGGATGGGGGATCGATCCTGACGCTGACCTATTACGGGGCCGAGAAGGTCATGCCGCATTACAACGTGATGGGGGTTGCCAAGGCGGCGCTGGAGGCGAGCGTGAAGTATCTTGCCGCCGATCTTGGCAAGGACGGCATTCGCGTCAACGCCATTTCGGCCGGGCCGATCAAGACGCTGGCCGCGTCGGGCATCGGCGACTTCCGTTACATCCTCAAATGGAATGAATACAATGCGCCGCTGCGCCGGACCGTGACAATTGAGGATATCGGTCATTCGGCTGTCTATCTTTTGTCGGATTGGGGGCGCAGTGTGACGGGTGAAATTCATCACGTCGATTGCGGATACCATATTGTGGGGATGAAGGCGGAGGATGCGCCGGACATCTCCGTTGTTTGAGAGGGAAGGGGACGATCCGTTATGGATCCGATGAAGATCATCACGTATATCGCCATTAGCGCGGTTGTGGCGCTGGTCGCCTTGGCCGGTGTGGGTTACTACATCGGCTATACGACCGGCTCGGACAGCGCCGCCACGGCATCGACGGCCTCTGAAGCGTCGACAGCAGCGCTCGACGAGATCAAGAGCCTCAATCGCGAAATCTCCGAACTGAAGCAGGCTCTGGCTGATCGCCGCGACTCTAACGACCAGCGGGCCGATGCTCTTGCGGAGAGCCAGGCGCGGTTGGCAAGGATGGCTGACGAGCTGGACGCAACCAAGCAGGAATTGGCGGCAGCGCGCGACGAGGTCGCCTCGCTCAAGGAGGAACTCGCCTCAGCCCGTCAGAGCGGAGCCGCAGGAGCTGCGCCCGTGCCTGCGCAGGGAGGTGAGCAACGCACAGCGGCGGCCCCGCCGTCCCCGGGCGATGACTCCGTGCTGCTCTACGACCGCTTCCAGCTTGAGCGTGAGGCCGCGCGCGGTTTCGATCAGGTCGATCTTCGCTTCGGTCTTGAGACGGTCGGTTCCAGATCGGCCGGCCTGAGCGTCAACGGCAAGCGCATCAGCATGCAGGTCCGCGACGGCAAGCAGATCATCCATAAGGGCGTGACTTGCGAGTTGATCCTGCTGGACACCGACCAGACAGTGCAGCGCGCGCAGTTCAGCCTGGCCTGCAAGCGGTAGCGGCTGCAGCCAGATGCGCAGGGACGGCGTCACCAT
>CAZYUT010000136.1:0-5431 GCA_964650735.1 uncultured Hyphomicrobiaceae bacterium | reverse complement strand
TAGTCGCAGTTTGGTCGCTTCGCGCCCGCCCTTGGCTCCTGACGCAAAACCAGGACCCACTTTTGCTGAAAGTGCTCTAGACGATGGGGAACTTGCTCGAACTGCGGAAAATCATCATGGCTCGTCACTGAAAAGCGTGGCAAAGGATATCATAATGAATGGCTGCCGCGTCCCGCAGGACGATCCGAGGCAAGTCGGCGCTTATCACCCGCTTCTCCCGGACCTATGCAAATGTCATAAATCTCCGATAGACCTTCGACTGGGATTGGGTTTTGCCAGGCCGTCCGCTTGGTGATTGGCGGCAGCTGCGAGTGAATGGCGGGGGAAATGGCGCTCCATCGGTTTGTCTTGAGACGGCCCGTGCTGATCGGGGCGGTGGCCCTCTTGATCATAATGCCGATGATCGCGTGGCACGGCCTGCGCTCCTGGAACAGCTATCAGCGCGACGGCGAGGTCCGCCTGGCGCGCTATGCGCCAGAGGCCCCGGTCGAGATCACCCGGGATGCGCACGGCGTGCCATACGTTCTCGCCGCGACCATGCGCGATGCGCTGTGGGGACAGGGATACGCGCTCGCCCAGGATCGCCCGTTTCAGCTTGAGGTGCGCCGGCGCGCGGCACGGGGCGAACTCGCCTTCGTTATCGGCGAAGACGGTCTGGCATCCGACATCCGAATGCGCACGCTTGGCTTCCGCCGTCTGGCCGAGGCTCGGCTTCAGGCCCTCGCGGAGGACGAGCGCCGCTACCTCGAGGCATTCGTCGCGGGCATCAACGCCTATGTTTCGGCTCATGATGGCGCCACGGCGGCCGAGTTCGACATCCTCAATCTGTTTCGCAGCGGCGCAGCGTCGGAGATCACGGCCGGGATTTGGACGCCGACTGATATCCTGACGCTGTTCTATACCATGTCGTACTATTTCGCCCGGGATAACCCGAAGCTGGAACTGACCATGCAGGGGTTGCTTGAGCGGCTGCCCGCTCAGACCGTCTCGCAACTGACGCCGTTCATGCCGAACCCGGATGACCCCGAGCGGTATCAGCGCGAGGCCGGGGTCGCGATCCCTCAAGCCATTGCGGCGGGCTTTGAGCCTCTGGACTTCGATGTCTCGCGCGTTCTCTTCGAGCCCCGCGGCGATGCGCGCCCGGTGCCCGGCGAGGGCAGCAACAGCTGGGCCATCTCGGGCGAGCGATCGACGACCGGCAAAGCGATCCTCGTCAATGACCCGCATCTGGACATTCGACGGCTGCCCGGCCCGTGGCATCCAATCGGCCTCATCACGCCTGAGCGCAGCATCGTTGGCGCGAATATCGGCATGCCGGGGATTTTCACGGGCAAATCCGGCCCTGTCGCGCTTGGGGTCACCATCGGCTATGCCGATGACATCGACCTGTATGTTGAACAGCTCGACCCCAGCGATCCGAACATCTATGGCGATACCAGCGGCGGTACGGCGACCTGGCTCCCGTTCGAGGTTGAACAGCACGAGATCAGCGTCGCGGATGATGCGGTGCCTGAAGGCGTGCGGATCGTGCCACTGACGGTCAGGCGTACCCGCAGCGGCCGCCCCGTCGTGCTTGAGGGCGATGCTCTCGGCGTACCGCACCGTGCAATAACGCTCCGCTGGACGGCGGCCGAGCCGGAAGCGCTGGCTGACCCGAAACTGGGCATTATCGACCTGCTTCACATGGACGATGTCGAGGATGGTCTGGCAGCGGCTTCGGAGCTTGATCTGGCCTCGCTCAACCTGACTTTCGCCGATGAGGCCGGCCGCGTCGCGCGGCGCGCCTCCGGTCTTGTGCCTAGGCGAGCGATGCCGGGCATCGCGCCCAAGCCGTCGGCAATGGCGGCGTCGGACTGGTCCGGATTCCGCTCACCCGCGGAGATGCCGGGGGAACTCGACCCCGAGCGCGGCTGGAGCGGATCGGCCAATCACATGGTCGCGCGCGGACCGGACGCAGCCACTTACGCCACGGCCATCGGCGCATCATACCGCTACAGGCGTATGCAGGAGCTGTTCGATGGCGAAGCCCCGATCTCGCCCGCGACGGCGTGGGGTGCGACCGACGATCTGGTCAACCTGTTCGCGCGACAAGTCTCGCCGATCATCGCGGATGCGCTCAAGACCAACACGCGGACAGCCCAGCTTGGCCAGATGCTCGCCGAATGGGACCACCGCGACACCGCGGATGCGCCCGCGCCGCTCATCTTCCAGGCCATTATCGTCGAACTGGCCGACATCGCCTTTGGGCGGCTGGTTGAGGACGATTTACGGACCCGCCTGCTGAAAGACTGGAAAGTCTGGCACGAGCGGCTGTTCACCGGCATCGTCCGCCCGGACAGCACCCCGCTATTCGCCAATGATGATGATCGCGACGAACTGGTCATACAGGCCGCGATCCGGGCCATGACCAAGCTGGAACGCCAGTACGGCGCCGACCCGCGAGACTGGCGCTGGGGCGATGCGCATCGGCTGCAACTGGTTGCGCCGCTCTGCAGCCCCGGCGAGAGCTGTCTGTTCGGCGGCCATGACATTGCTCTGCCTGGTTCGGGCGAGACGCTGCTGCGCGGACAGTATGACTATAAGCTCGACGGCGAGGAGCGGTTCAATCCGTGGTCCGTCGTCAGCATGCGTTTGATGGTGGATTTCGCGGAGCCAGATCGCATCCGCTACACGCTGCCGGGCGGCGTCGTCGGGCGGACCTTCCATGAGCACCTGGATAACGGCGTCGACCACCATTTCGGGTCTGAGCCTGCGCGCTTCATGTATACCACGCGTGCGCAAATCGAACGCCACGGCGTCCATCGGCTGATCTTGATCCCGGTCACGGATTAAGCCCGGGTCTTGTCAGCTTATCGAGGAGGTCGCGGAATTCCGCTCCGCTCCTCCAGAGGTGAGCGCTGATTTCGTGAAAAGATGACAGGGTTCGTCCAGCCGCTGGCGCTCCTCCGCCTGCGCAGATTGCAATCACAGAGAAAGCGACGGGGCGCAATTCACGGCCCGATCCACATGAACGCAACTCAGAGCCAGCGCTTTCGCCGGCGGTAGACCTTTCGGCTGCGGAAACTTTCCCGGCCTTCCGACGACATGCCAAGGTAGAACTCCTTCACATCGGGGTTTTCCGCAAGGCGCTGGGCTGGGCCGTCGAGCATGATGCGGCCGCTCTCAAGAATATAGCCGTACGTCGCGTATTTGAGCGCAACCGAGGTGTTCTGCTCGGCGAGCAGAATACTGACGCCCTCCTTCTCATTGAGATCGCGCACGATCTCGAAGATTTCAGCGACGATCTGCGGCGCCAGCCCCATGGACGGCTCATCGAGCAACAGCATTTTGGGCTTGGCCATCATCGCGCGGCCGATCGCCGTCATCTGCTGCTCACCGCCCGAGGTGTAGCCTGCCTGGCTCCGCCGGCGCTCCTTGAGGCGGGGGAAATAGTTGTAGATCCTGTCCAGTTCCTCGCGCAGTTGCGCATTCGACAGGTCGCGCGAATAAGCGCCAGCAATCAGGTTCTCTTCGACCGTGAGATGGCCGAAACACATCCGGCCCTCCATCACCTGCACCATGCCGCGCCTGACAAGCTCCTCTGGCGTGAGATGGTCGACCCGCTCGCCGCGAAAATGCACCGAGCCTTTGGTGACCTTGCCCCGTTCGGAGGTGATCAAGGTCGAGATGGATTTCAGCGTGGTGCTCTTGCCCGCGCCGTTGCCGCCAAGCAGCGCGACGATGCCGCCATCGGGAACGTGCAGGGAAACCCCGCGCAGCACGAGGATGACGTTGTCGTAGATCGTCTCGATGTTGCGCACCGACAGGATCGGCTCGCTCCCGGCCGCGGCGGCAATGGCGGGCGCCTCAGCGGGGGCTTCAGTGGTCAGCGTCATGGCAGCCTTCCTGCTGTGTCGAATTTTATGCCGCGAGGCAGCGTTCTGCCCCGCGGCGATTCTGCGTTCGCCCTCGCATGGGCGCTCGCCTCTAGGAGCAGTCGCGCGGCGTGATGCCGTTTTCCTCGGCGAACTTCGCGGCGGACGCCTCGACGAGGTCGCGGATCATGCCTTGATCGGGCGGCCCGAGCCAGTCGGTGACCGCGTTGAACTGTTGGCCATCCCACTGCATGATCTTGAATTTGCCGGCGCCGTCATGCTTCTCGCAGGACAGGGCAAACGGCGCGATCATGCCGGACACACCAAGTTCCTTAAGCCGCTCCTCGGACATGTTGATGGCCTCGTAGCCGTCGCGGAACTCGGGCCCGGTGACAGCCTGTCCCACCTTGCCGTGGATCTCCTGCGCGTTGCGCAGCGCCTCGACCCACATGATTGCGGCGGCTACGCCGCGGTTCCAGTAGACCGTGCCGATCCGCTCAGGGTTGCTGAGATTTCCCTCACCCGCGCCGTAAACCACCTTCTCGATTTCCTGAATGAGCGGGAACTCCTTGCCTGGCATGGCGTTCGCCGCTGCGTAGGTGCCGACCGCTGCATCGCCCGCCGGAACCATGTCCTCCTCGGCCGCGCCGAAGGTGACATAGATCATCCGGTCGCGCGGAAAGCCGACGCGCGCGGCGTTGGTCATGCCGGTCGAGTTCATGCCAGAGCCGGCGCCCCAGAACGTCACCCAGTCCGGACGCTCGCGGCGGATTTGCAACCACTGCGACTGCTGCTCCAGGCCGGGCGGCGCGATCGAAATCTCGACCAGCTCAATACCCCAGTCCTCGGCAATTTTGCGCATGGCCGGAAGCGGCTCGCGGCCATAGGCCGAGTCGATATGGAGATGCACGATCTTCTTGCCGCGCATGTTCTCCACGCCACCCTCCTGTTCGGCCATGAACGCCATCTTGACGGCGATCTGGTCCCAATAATGCCCGCCCGCGTTGAACACCCAGGGCCAAACGGTGCCGTCAGCGGCGTCGGTGCGGCCATAGGTGTATTGGGCGAGGACGACTTCCTCCTCGGCCATACGGTTGATCACCGCATAGGCGCCTGGCGTGCCGAGCGTATCGAACACCACCATCTTCTGGCCGTTCGGACCTCTGAGCAGGCGCTGGAAGCATTCGACGGTGCGTGCCGCGTTGTATTCGGTCTCGCATTCGGACCAGGTGAGCTTCACGCCGTTCACGCCGCCTGTCATGTTGACATACTGCATGTAATCGATGATGCCGCCATAATAGCCGGTACCCATCGCGGAATAAGGGCCGACCCGGCTCGATGGCACGGCCATGTATTGGACCTCCTCGGCCCAGCTCGCCGTGGGCGGGAGCGCGGTGGCCCCCAGCGCGATGGCGGCGGCGAGAAACGTCGCTGCGCGTCTGATCATGTTCTTCATTGGTCGTCTATCCTCCCTTTTCGGTTTACTCTTAGGTTGCTTGTTGGCGCTTTGTGCGCGAGCCAGCACTGCGCTGTCAGGTCTTGAAGGGCCATTTGCGCAGGCGGTCCTGAAAGTTCTG
>CAZYUT010000135.1:0-5552 GCA_964650735.1 uncultured Hyphomicrobiaceae bacterium | reverse complement strand
AGCGCGGCGGCTTCGACCTGCTGCCCGAGTTCGGCTACAAGCCGGTGAACAAGTATCTGCCGCCGCGCGCGCGAAAAACGCCGCCGCCCGACGCCCAGCCAATTTCGCTAGCTGAAATGGCCAAGGGCCAAAACCCCGGTTCGAGCGCGGAGAAGTTCTTCGCCTGGGCGGACCGCATCCTCTCACGTTAGGCGCGGCAAACATGCATCCGGCCTATTCCGTCATCGCCTTTACAACGATGTCAGGCGCAGGCTACGGCCTGCTGACGCTATTGGGCGTGCTTGGCGCGACCGGGCTGCTGCCGGCCGAACGCTGGTTCGGTTTCGCGGCTTTCGCCATCGCCCTTGGCCTCGTGACGGCCGGGCTGCTCGCCTCCACGTTCCATCTCGGCCACCCCAAGCGGGCCTGGCGCGCGTTCTCGCAGTGGCGCTCATCATGGCTGTCGCGCGAGGGCGTGGCGGCGGTCGTCGCATATGTCCCTGCCGGGATCTTCGCTCTCGGCTGGGTGTTTTTGGAGCGGAACACGGGGGTCTGGGCGATCGCCGGATGGCTGAGCGCAATCTGCTCGGGCGTGACGGTTTACTGCACGGCGATGATTTACGCGTCGCTGCGCACCATTCCACGCTGGCACAATCGCTGGGTGCCTCCGGTTTATCTCGCGCTGGCGCTGGCCACCGGCGCTGTGCTGCTGGTGGCGCTCGCGCTGATCTTCGGGCTGTTCACGCCGTGGATGGCATGGCTCGCGGCGGCGGCCTTCATGCTGGCGGTTGGCGTCAAGCTCGCCTATTGGGGCAGCGCCGACACCGCACCGCGCCAGTACACGCCGGAACAGGCGACGGGCCTTGGCCATATCGGCAAGGTGCGCCAGCTCGAAGCACCGCACACACAGGCGAATTTCGTCCAGCGGGAGATGGGCTATCAGATCGCGCGCAAGCACGCCGGCAAACTGCGCAGGATCGCGCTGGTCGGGCTAGGCGCGCCCATCGTGCTGCTCGCGCTTGCCGCCATCAGCCCGCTCATCGTGAGTATGATGCTGACGAAACTTGCGCTCGCCTTGGCGATCATCGGTGTGGTGGTTGAACGCTGGCTGTTTTTCGCCGAGGCCGAGCACGTCGTGAACATCTACTATGGCGCAGCCGCTGTCTGACCTACTGCCCGACGGACGGGTGCTCCAGCCGATCGCCGCGCTTCAGCTTCAGGCGCTGCGACGTTCCGGCCGGGACTTCAAGCACGACCTTCGCAAGCCCGCCGGCCTCGATGATGTCGGTCGAAAAGGGTTCTGTATCGCGGGCAATGCGGATGATGGTTCCCTGCGCATCCGCAAAGATCATGTCGAGCGAGATGTAGGTATTCTGCATCCACATGGTGATATTCTGGGGGTTATCGTAAATAAACAGCATGCCCGCATCGGCGTCGAGACTGCGCCGGAACATCAAACCGGTCGCCCGGGCGCCAGGCGTGTCAGCGATCTCTGCGTTGATGGTGTGACGCCCGGCGTCGCTGACGAGGACAACTGGTTCAACGCGAAGCTGACCCGCATCCGCGCCTGCTGCGGTCATTAGGGCGCTCACCAGCACGGCGAGCGCGGCAAACCGGTGTCTGCCGCTGCTCACGCGCCAGCGCTCAATGCGACGAGGAAAGAATCGATGGTTTTCCATCCGGGCGGAGTTCCGCCGCCATAAGACCTTTCTCGCCTTTGCCATAACGCACCTGAACGATCTGCAAGGGGCGCAGTTCCGCAAAGCCGAACCGGCGCAGGGTTTCCATATGGATGAAGATATCCTCGGTTCCCTCGCCGCGTGTCAAGAATCCAAAGCCGCGCTGGCGGTTGAACCACTTCACCATGGCCCGCTCCCAGTCGCTTTCCGGCTCAACCTTCACCTTCGTGCGCTGCGGCAGTTGGGACGGATGCACCGCGGTGCTTTCGTCCATGTCGATGACACGGATCGCCTGGAGTCCCTTTTCGCTATTGGTGACCTCGCAGACGACGCGCGCCCCCTCATGCGCCGTCTGGAACCCGTCACGCCGAAGCACAGTCACATGCAAAAGAACATCCGGCAGACCGGCGTCCGGCACGATGAAGCCGAACCCCTTGGACGCATCGAACCATTTGATCTGCCCGGCGATGACGGCGACGTCCATCCCTCCGGACTTGGAAAGCGCAGATAGAGTCGTTGATTGAGGAGGTTGTTTATCCCCCATTAGTCAGTCCCCCGCTTACTTTTCGATCCGGAGCCCGCTTGCGAGTTGCCCTCTGCGCGCACGTTCACCGGAAACTCTGTGTTAACCTACGTATCAGCCGCATGTCTTGCTAGCTAACCGAATTTAGCGCCGGGCGCCGGGTTTGTAACGCCATTTTCACCCCTGTCAATTCCGGCGATTCGCCGGGCGACCTGTAAGTGATTGACCTTCCACCACTTTCTGGACCGGGCAACAGGTGGAAAACCGCCCACCGGCACCGCGACACACGCTTAGGTTGCATAAATGTTAACGAGCGTCTAGCGGAAAAATACAACAAATACGGGAAATTCCACGAATCAACTGCGCATCGGAGCAGCGGCAACACGCCGTTCACGCTTTTGTCAGCGTCGAAACGACCGCTTGCGTCGCCCGGGCCGCAGGATTAATTGCCACGCAGTACGGTTTCGCCCATCCGGCGGGTGAATGATTCGCCGCCTGCCGTCACCCAGCAGGAGGAAAGTGATGGAATATCTTCATACCATGGTCCGCATCAGCGATATCGACCAATCGCTTGATTTCTACTGCAACGCGCTAGGTCTTGAGGAGGTGCGCCGGCGCGATAGCGAGCAGGGACGCTTCACGCTTATCTTTCTTCGGGCGCCGGGCGACCAGCATGCAGAACTGGAACTCACCTACAACTGGGACCCGGAAGAATACACCGGCGGGCGCAATTTCGGGCATCTGGCCTACCGCGTCGATAACATCTACGAGACATGCCAACGGCTCATGGACAAGGGCGTGACCATCAACCGCCCGCCGCGCGACGGGCACATGGCTTTCGTCCGCTCGCCCGACAACATCTCGATTGAACTGCTGCAAAAGGGCGACCCGCTGCCGCCGCAGGAGCCGTGGGCCTCGATGGAAAATACCGGCGCCTGGTGAACTGATGGCCGCAAGCGATTATTCCGGCTTTGCCAAGCTGCTGCACTGGCTGATCGCGCTGGTGATCGCGGGCATGGTGGGCCTCGGCGTCTACATGACCGATGTGCAGGGCGACTTCCAGTACAAGCTGTGGCTCTATCAGCTACACAAGTCGTTCGGCGTGACGCTATTCGCGCTCGTGCTGATCCGGCTGGCGTGGCGGCAAGTCTCGCCGCCTCCGGCCATGCCGGCGGACATGCCGGCGTGGGAGCGCCGGGCCGCGAAGGCCGCGCATTTCGGTTTGTACGCCTTAATGTTCGCGCTGCCGTTGAGCGGCTGGGCGCGGGTGTCGGCCTCGCCGCTGGCGATTCCCACCGAGGTCTTTGGGCTCTTCACGCTGCCGCACATCCCCTGGCTCGCCAATCTCCCGAGCGAGACGAAGCAGGCCTGGGAGCCCGTATTTCAGACCACGCATTGGGCAATCGCCTGGGCGCTCGTCGCCGTGGTGGCGGTCCATGCGCTGGCCGCCCTGCGCCACGCACTCATTTTGAAGGATGATGTCATGCAAAGAATGTTGCCGCGACGCGCGCGACGCGCCGTTACCAGCCTGGCGCTGGCCGCCTCAATCCTTCCGCTCGCGGCAGCCGAAGCCCGCGCCGCGGACTGGACGATCTTGCCCCAGCAGAGCCAGATCGGCTTTTCCGGCAGCGCGGCGGGCCAGACAATCGAGGGCGTTTTCGAGGACTTCTCCGGAGACGTCAAGTTCGACCCCGCCGCGCCCGAGAACACCGAAGCGACGATCATTATCCAATTGGACAGCGTGAACACCGGCAACAGCGACGTCGACGCAACCCTGCCCGGCTCAAACTGGTTCAACACGAGCGCGTATCCGCAGGCGACTTTCACCGCGGACGGCGCCGAAAAGGCTGACGGCGAAAATGCTTACCTGTTGAGCGGCACACTGGAGCTGCGGGGAAATAGCGGTGAGGTTGCCGTGCCCTTCACGATCGATATCTCTGGCGATACGGCATCGGCATCCGGCGAGTTGACGATCAACCGGCTGGAATACGGCGTCGGGCCGGACGGGCCGATTTCGGGGATCACGGTTGCGGAAGAGGTGACGGTCAGCTTCAACCTCAAAGCGGAGAAAGCGCAGTGATCCATCCGTTGCTGCGCGCTTGGAACTGGTCATGAGCCTTGACGGCAAGGTTGCGATCATCACTGGCGCCGCGCGCGGCATCGGCCGGGCCTGCGCCAACCGGCTTGCCCATGTCGGCGCGAAGGTGGTGGTCGCCGACATCAACGAGACGCTGGGCGAAGAAGTCGCCGACGGCCTCGGCGGCGGCGGTCACGACGCGCGCTTCGTGCTGTGCAACGTCGCCGAGCGGCTCGATGTGCGCAACCTGATCGCCGAGACGCTGAACGCTTATGGGCGCATCGACATCCTCGTCAACAACGCCGCCGTCATGGACAGCGCCCCGTTCCTGGAGTTGCGCGAAGATGAGCTGGACCGCGTATTCGCCACCAACGTCAAGGGCGCGTTCCTGCTCGGTCAATCGGTTGCCCGCCAGATGGTGTCTCAGGTTGAAGCTGGCGAGCGCCCGGGCAGCATCGTCAACATGAGCTCGGTCAACGATCACTTCGCCCTTCCCGATCATGTCGCATACACGATGTCGAAAGGCGCGCTGTCGCAGCTCACCAAGGCGATGTCTCTGGCACTCGCGCCGCACGGCATCCGCGTGAACGCCGTCGCGCCGGGCAGCATCATGACCGAGATGCTCAAGCCCACCGCCGGCGACCCCGAATCGGCGCGAAAGGTGCTGTCGCGTACGCCGTTGGGCCGCTTCGGGCATCCGGAAGAGATTGCGCACATCGTCCAGTTTCTCGCCAGCGACGCGGCTAGCTACATCACCGGCGAGACGATCTATGCCGATGGCGGGCGGCGACCGCTGAACTTCACCGTGGACGTCAAGACCCCACCGCGTCAGCGTTGAGCGGCACGGCTATGCGGCGCTCGATCAGCGCGCGGGCGGCGAGCGTGCGGTCGCCCCATGGCGCAACTTTGGAGGCGACGAGATTGGCCTCGGATTTCAAGATGACGCCGTCATCCAGCACTTTTAGGTGGTTCGCCTTGAGCGTTGCGCCGGTCGAGGTGATGTCCACGATCATCTCGGCAGTGCCGGCGGCCGGCGCGCCCTCGGTCGCGCCAAGGCTCTCCACGATCCGGTAGCCACTTACGCCCCAGCTCGCGAAGAAGCGCCGCGTCAGCACCGGAAACTTTGTCGCCACCCTCAGCCGCCGGCCATGCACGCGGTAGAACAGCGCGGCCATATCCTCCAGATCGCCCATGCCCTGTACGTCGATCCAGCAGGCCGGCGCGGCGACAACCACATCAGCCCGGCCGAAGCCCAGCCCGCGCACCAATTCGGCGCGCTCGTCCCAGCGCGGGA
>CAZYUT010000134.1:0-5584 GCA_964650735.1 uncultured Hyphomicrobiaceae bacterium | reverse complement strand
TGGAGAAGATGCTCGAAGGCGAGCGCGACAAGCTGCTGCGCATGGAGGACGAGCTCTCCAAGCGCGTCGTCGGCCAGGCCGAGGCGGTTCATGCCGTCTCAACCGCCGTGCGCCGCGCCCGCGCGGGCCTGCAGGACCCGAACCGCCCGCTCGGCTCGTTCATGTTCCTCGGCCCGACCGGCGTCGGCAAGACCGAACTGACCCGTGCGCTGGCGGAATACCTGTTCGACGACGAGCACGCGATGGTGCGCCTCGACATGTCGGAATACATGGAGCGCCACTCTGTTGCGCGGCTGGTCGGCGCGCCGCCAGGCTATGTCGGCTACGAAGAAGGCGGCTCGCTGACCGAGGCGGTGCGGCGCAGGCCCTATCAGGTGATCCTGTTCGACGAGATCGAGAAGGCGCATCAGGACGTGTTCAACATCCTGCTGCAGGTGCTGGACGATGGCCGCCTGACCGACGGACAGGGCCGCACGGTCGATTTCCGCAACACGATGATCATCATGACGTCGAACCTCGGCTCGGAGTATCTCGCCGGGCTGGGCGAGGACCAGGACGTAGACGAGGTTCGCGAGCCGGTGATGAACGTGGTGCGCGGGCATTTCCGGCCGGAGTTTTTGAACCGGATCGACGAGATCGTGCTGTTTCACCGGCTCAAGCGCAGCCAGATGGCGGCGATCGTCGATATCCAGATGCGGCGTGTGCGCAGGCTGCTGGAGAGCCGCAAGATCACGCTGGAGATGGACGACGCGGCGCGGCGTCTGCTGGCCGAGCGCGGCTACGACCCGGCTTACGGGGCGCGCCCGCTCAAGCGCGTGATCCAGAAATACGTGCAGGATCCGCTCGCCGAGAAGATCCTGATGGGCAAGATCAAGGACGGCCAGACGGTAAGCTTGAGCGCGCGCGGCAGCGAACTGATCATCGACGGGGCGCCGGTGCGCGTGGCGGCGTAGATTCTGATCGGACACGCGATTCATCCGTCAACCGGTTTCGATACCGGATCGGGTCCGGTACAGGCTTTTCGGATCGCGCTATTGGAGGGGCGGTGCGTTTAGCGCCGCCCTACGCGGGCTTGCGCGGCACCTTGCTGATGCCGTGTTCGGTCTTCTCCCAGTAGAATGGGTTGGTGACGAGTTGATGGAGCGCGCGCCACGCCGCAACCGAGATGCAAAGCCAATAGACCGGGATCAGCAGGATCTGCGGCAGCAGATCGGCCACCCCCCGCGCCCGCAGGCTCACCACGCCGAGCACGATCGCCGCGCCGTAGCCTGCGATCAGGTTGAACGTGGCAATAGCCCAGAAATGCAGCCCAAGCAGGCTCTCCGCCTGGCGCATGAAGCCGCCATGCGCCATGTCGTAGGCCAGCAGAATGTAAAACAGCGGGTGCGCCAGGGTCGCGATCACCACCGCCGCGAACAGCCCCTGGAACGCCCAGTAGCCGCCGAGACCCAGCTCCGCGCGCAGCGCGTGCGGTTTGCGCATATGGACCGCATAAGTCTGCATCCACCCCTTCAGCCAGCGCGTGCGCTGGCGCAGCCAGTTGCCAGGCTGGCAGGCGGCCTCCTCCCACGTAATCGAATCCAGCACCTTGCAGCGATAGCCGGCACGATAGATGCGGATGCCAAGATCAGCGTCCTCGGTGACGTTGAAAGCGTCCCAGGCGCCCAGTTCGCGCAGGACGTCGGTGCGGAAGTGGTTGGAGGTGCCGCCCAGCGGGATCGGGGCGCGCAGCATGTCGAGCGCTGGCAGGATGCCCCAGAACAGCGACGTGTATTCGATCGTGAACTGCTTGGCGAGCCAGTTCTCAGCGGCGTTGTCGAAGTTCAGCTTGGCCTGAAGGCAGACCACGTCGCGCGGGACTTGCGCGAACATCTCGACCGCCTTGCGGAGCTGATCGGGCTCGGGCCGGTCCTCGGCATCATAGATGACTGCGAAGTCGCCCGTGGCGAATTCCAGCGCGAAGTTGCAAGCCTTCGGCTTTGTGCGCGGCTGGCCGTCCGGCACGGTGATGATGTCGAAGTTGCCGGGCAGCGCCATCGCCCGGGCCGCGGCGATGGTCTCTGTATCAATGCTTTCAAGGATGAGTTTGATATCCAGCTTCGTCGGCGGGTAATCAAGCGCGCGCAGGTTCGCGACGAGTTGAGGCAGCACCGCCGCTTCGCGGAACAGCGGCACCAGGATCGTGTAGCGCGGCAGGTCGGCATCGGCAATTTGAGGTGGGGCGGGCTGCCTGCGGAACAGCCAGGTTCGCCCGGCCAGTTGTGCCGCCGCGATCAGGCGCAAGACAACCGTGACCAGAAAAACGATGGACAGAGCCGCGGAAAGGATCGTCATGGTATCGCGAAACGAAATCAGTGCCGCGCCCGTCACGAGCCCCGAAAAGGCGAGCAGATAGGCAATCTGCCAGAGCGCAATTCCATCGGCCGCCGACTGGTCGGGACGCAACTGCCGCAGGCGCCATGTCGCCCTGCGCAGCAGGCCCCGGCCGCGATGCAAAATGATGAGGTCGATCAGGTTCTGCCGCGTCAGCAGCGCTATGTGCGCGCGACGCGCGCCGAGCGCCTGCGACAGCGCGTCAATCACATGGGCGGGAAACGCCGCCACATTGAGGGCTGCCACCGCGTGGGGGCCACGAACCGGCAGCGGCGCGCGAGCCTGCAGCCAGCGGCGCGGCGGCACACGGCGCGCGATATCGCTCAGCGTCAGGTCTTCGAGCCGGGGCGGGCCAGCAAATCCGCAGCTGCGCGCCAGCGCATCGCGGTAGGCGTCTGGCGCAACCGCGCCTTCTGCGAGCAAAACGGCGGCGGCATCAACCTTCCAAGTTGCTGCCAGAAACTGCGCCCGGTATACATCGGCCGGTGAGATGCCGAGTCGCCAGAACAGCCGGCTCTGCCAGCGGCCTCGATCGGGCAGCGGAAGGCGCGCAGGCGGCGTGGAGTTGGCGCGCTGGCTTATGGACAGGGCGGTCGATTGCGGACGCATGACTTTCCCGGGACGCGGAACACGATCAACCAATAATCGCATATTTCGTGTCATGAGAATACGGAAAATCACATATACGGAGATCTCCTCGGGCTTGGGCGTGCTGATGGGTGCGCTGGTGGCCCTGGCGCTGAGCATGGCTTCCGCCCTGGCGCAAGAGGACATCCTGCAAGGGCCGGAGACGGATACCGAAGTCGACAGCGTCGTCGGACCGCGCCCCGATTGGTCCTGGCTCGAGCAGCTTCGCTTCGTCACCACTTCGGATTTTCCGCCGCTGAATTATTATGACGAAGACGGGGTGCTCACGGGGCTGAACGTCGATCTGGCGCGCAGCATTTGCCGGGTGCTCAGCGTCAACTGCCAGGTGAGCGACTTGGAGTGGGACGATCTGAGCGAAACGGTGAACGACGGCGCCGCCGATGCGGCCATCGCCGGTATCTCCATCACGCCGCAGACGGTCGAACTGCTCGATTTCACGGACATCTACATGCAAATTCCCGCCCGGTTTGCGGCCTCGAGCGACGCGGACATCGAGCGCATCACGGCTGACAGCCTGGACGGCCGCACCGTGGGCGTCGCGCGCGGCACCGCGCACGAGGCGTTTCTCAAGACATTCTTCCCGCAGGCGGAACTGAGCCTGTTTGACAGCGTCGATGACGCCCGCGCGGCCTTGCGCGCCGGGGGAATCGATCTCGTCTTCGCGGATGGGCTGAGCACCGTGTTCTGGGTAAACGGCGCCGGGTCGCGCGGCTGCTGCAAGATGGTCGATGGCGGCTTCATGGAGCCGAAATACTTCGGGCAGGGCTTGGCGATCACCGTGCGGCGCGGCAATGACAGGCTGGTGCGGGTGCTTAACTACGCGCTGGCGCGGCTGCGCGCCGAGGGCCGGCTGGAAGAGTTGATGCTCCGGTACTTCCCGCTCAGCCTCTATTGAGCCTTGTCAGCGCGCTTGGCCCCGGAAAACGGCTCGATCCGTTTTGCCGCCCGCTGGATTGCCCGCCGGCGGCGGAACGGCAGCAGCAGGCTCCACGAAAATCGCGTCGGTTCTTCACTTTGATATTCGGACAGGCCGATGGTCATGCCGGTATGTCCGGCTTCCGGCTGCGCCCGGTAAGTGCCGAAGACGCGGTCCCAGACCGACAGGTTGAAGCCGAAATTGGAGTTGGTTTCGCGCGGTATGGCCGAGTGATGCACCCGGTGCATGTCCGGCGTGACCAGAATGCGCCGGAGGACGGCGTCGAGCCAGCCCGGCAGCTTGACGTTGGCGTGGTTGAACATCGCGCAACCGTTCAGGATGATCTCGAACAGCACCACAGCGATCGCGGGCGCGCCGAGCGCGAGAACCACGGCGATCTTGATGAGCATCGACAGCGCGATCTCCACCGGGTGGAACCTCAGCGCCGTCGAGACGTCAAAATCCACATCGGCATGATGCACCTGATGCAGACGCCAAAGCACCGGCACCTTGTGAAACAGGACATGCTGGCCATAGATCGCCAGGTCCAGCACGACGATCGCAATAAGGATCTCAAGCCACAGCGGCCAACCCAGCAGGTTGAACGCGCCCCAGCCGGCGATCCGGGCCCACTCAGCTGCCGCGACCGCCGCGACCGGCACGGCCAGCATGGCCATGAGCCGTAAGAGCAACGTGTTCAGCCCGGAAATGCTCAGGTTGGTCAGCCAGCGGCGCGTCTTCGAGTGATGCAGTTCGCGCCTCGGCGCAGCCAGCTCGATCAGCGCCATGGCGGCAAAGATGCCGATGAAGGCGCTCAGCCGCAGAATCGTTTCGGTGGTCTGGCTCAACTCGCCCATGCGCGCTCCCGGTGCCGTTATCCCGCATATATAGAGCGTGGGCCGCTCTGCGGCGAGAGACTGCGCCGATCTGTCAGATCACGACATGGCGAGCCCGCGCGCCACGCTCGATCGCTACAGTGTTGAGCTGGTCGAGTTCCAGCCGGTCGGCAAGCAGTTCCAGGAAGCGGGCCTCCTCCTGACTGACGCTGAGGTCCGCTGCCGCGATTTCCACGGCCAGCGCGTACGTCGTCTCGCGCAGCCGGTGCGGGATGGCTGTGCCGATCTGGTGCAGCACTTTCTCGAGCCCGTCATCGCCGCTGAGCATATTGCCGCAGGCTTCAGCGGTTTGCACCAGCGAGTCGGGGTTGAAGTCCCGGAACACCGGAAGATTGCTGACGATGCGCCCGATGCGCTGGAGTTCATTGTCGGAAATCTCCCGGTCCACTGCGGCGATCGTGACCATCGCAAAGATGAGCGCTTCGTGTATTTCGGCGACCTTCTCGGGGCTCATCGCAGGTCCTTTCTCGTACATGGCCTTTCCTTTCGCGTGCGCGGCGCAGCGGCCGTCTTGCTCTGTGCCGGTTGTAGCCGGTTCGCTCACGCGATCAAGCACGCCATTGCCGCGTCAGGCCTGATTGACGCCCGTTCACCGTGAGCCTACCTTGCGCGCGTCTTCCATCACAACAGCATCCGCGCAGGAAGAGGGGCCAGCCCATGTCCACGACGTCCGATTCGCCCGCGTTCGATCCGCTCGCCGCCGAGATGATCGAGGCCGCGCGCGAGAGCAAGGCCTGGCCGTTCGAGGAAG
>CAZYUT010000133.1:0-5690 GCA_964650735.1 uncultured Hyphomicrobiaceae bacterium | reverse complement strand
ACCGGGCGCGCAAGCTGGAGATCATGCGCGACAGCGCGACCGGCAGCTATGGCGTGCTGGCGCTGATCCTTGTGGTGGCCTTCAAGGTGGTCGCGATCACGGAGATCGGCGCGGCCGCCGCCCTGGCCGCGCTGGTCGCGCTCGGCGCGGCGAGCCGGTCGGCGATGCTGGTGGCTATGGCCCTAATGCCGCCGGCGCGCGCAGACGGGCTGGGCAAGGATGCGGGCCAGCCAGGCGTTGCGCGCATCTGCGTGGGGCTCGCGCTCACGCTGATGGCGGCCGCGCCGCTCGGGCTGGCGGGTCTGGGCGCCATCACTGGCGCATTCGCGGTTGCGGCGATCCCGGCAGCCATTGCCCTTCGGCAGATCGGCGGGCAGACCGGCGACGTGCTCGGCGCGATCCAGCAAATCGCCGAACTCGGCGGTTGGATCGGACTACTCACCTTGATCCGGCTGCAAGTGTGAGCGCGCGCCCGAGCGGCCCGTCGCGAGCGCGATGTCAGCCGGACGAGGGCGGCGTCGGGAACAGATCGCGCACATGCTCCGGCAGCATGTTTTTGATGTCGTCGATTTCGCCTTGCGGGATGTGCCGCTCCATGACCGCGAACACGGCTTTTGATGCCTCCAGGGCATTCATCGGCGCGATGTGGCTGAGTTCCTCGCTGACCCTTTCCAGGAATTCGTCGCGCGAGCGGAACTTCTCCGGCTTGCCTGTCGGCCGATACCCCTCCCAGAAAATCCCGCGCACCAGCATCGGCAGTGCGGCGCTGAGGTGAAAAGCCTCCTCCACGCTCAGCCGGTCGCGTACGGCAAACATCACACCGCGCAGGGCGTGGTAGCAGCGCTGTTTGTCCGGCCCGATATGCTCGCCGATCCCGTTGAGCCAGATATGGGTGGATTGCAGGGTCCTGTCGAAAACTTCGAGGCCAGTGGTCGCCATGGTGATCTCCGTACGCTCGGAAAAGCTGCCGGGGGCGGGGACGGGTTCCTCAGAAGCGGCCGGCGTCATGCGCGAACAAGACGGTGCGCGGCAGCCCCGTGGTTGAGTCAAAACGACGAGGCGGACCGTTGGTTCCATCGAGCGCGCAGGCGAAACGCGCGTCAATTCAGCGGGGTGACAGCGGAGACAGGTCCGGCCGGCGGGAGGCCAGGCGCATCTGCTTTTCCGTCTCGATCAGCGCGAAGAACACCGCGCCGATGGCCACAATCAGGACGCCATCCATAAGCGGCACGGCCTGCGTTCCGAAGATCGCCTGCAGCGGTGGCAGGTAGGTGATGGCGAACTGCGCGGCGATTACCGTCAGCACCGAGGCCCAGACCACCCGCGTTGCCTTGACCGCGTTCCAGTGCAGCGAGGTGCTGTAGATGTTGCGGATGAAGAAAAGATAGAAGATTTCCAGTACTACCAGCATGTTCATCGACATGGTCTGCGCAACCGCGAGCGCGTAACCCCGATCAAGCGCATAGGCGTAGACGCCGAATACAGCCACCACGAATAACGTCGAGGCAAAGATGATTTGCCAGACCAGCGCGCCGGTAAGCAGCGGCTCCTGGCGCGGTCGCGGCGGCCGGCGCATGGTCCCCGGCTCGGACGGCTCGAAGGCGAGCGACAGGCCCAGCGTGACGGCGGTGATCATGTTGATCCAGAGGATCTGGATCGCGGTGATCGGTAGCGCCATTCCGGCGAACAGCGCGACGATGATGGTCAGCGCCTCGCCGGCGTTGGTCGGCAGCGTCCAGCTGATGACCTTCTTGATGTTGTCGTAGACGGTGCGCCCTTCGCGCACGGCCGCCGCGATCGAGGCGAAGTTGTCGTCGGCCAGCACGAACTCGGCGGCTTCCTTTGCGGCCTCGCTGCCCTTCTGCCCCATCGCGACGCCGGCATCGGCGCGCTTCAGCGCGGGCGCATCGTTCACCCCGTCCCCGGTCATCGCGACCGTCAGACCGCGCGCCTGCAGGGCGGTGACGAGGCGCAGCTTGTGGGCCGGCGAGGTGCGCGCAAAGATGTCGGTCGAGACCGCTGCGTCGGCGAGCGCGGCATCATCCATGCCCTCGATGTCGCTGCCGGTCAGCACGCGCTCGGCATTCTTGAGGCCGATCTGCGCGCCGATTGCGCGGGCGGTCACGGCGTGATCCCCGGTGATCATCTTCACGCGTATGCCCGCCGCGTGGCATTCCGCGACGGCCTCAATGGCTTCCGGGCGCGGCGGGTCGATCAGGCCGATCAGACCGATCAGCGTCAATTGCCCTTCGATATCGCCGGTGTTCAGGATCGTATGGTCCTGCGCGACCGGACGCGCGGCCACGGCGATCACGCGCTGGCCTTCCGCCGCGAGGCTGTCGATCATCTCGTGCCAATAGTCGCAGTCGAGCGGCGCGGTCCCGCCATCCGGCATGCGCTGGTTCGCGCACATGCCGAGCACCACCTCCGGCGCGCCCTTCACATGGATGCAGCCGTGGCCCTCGTGGTCGTGGTGAACCACCGCCATGTAGCGATGTGCGGAATCGAAGGGGATCGCGTCGGTGCGCGTCCAGTTGCGGAACGGCTCCGGCCCCTCGCCCGAAATCTTGCCCGCAAGCGCCAGCAGCGCGCCTTCCATCGGGTCGCCCTCGACGCGCCAGCCGTCTTCGACCGCGCGGAGCGCCGCATCATTGCACAGCGCCGCGGCGCAGGCGAATTCCAGCAGGATCGCGTGCTCGGCCGGGCCGTCATTGGCTTCGCGCGGGCGCACCTCGCCCTCGGGCGAATATCCCTTGCCCTCGACAGAATGGACATGGCTGCCGGCCGCCGCAATCGTCACCGCCATCATCTCGTTGCGCGTCAGCGTGCCGGTCTTGTCGGAGCAGATCACCGAAACAGAGCCGAGCGTCTCGATCGCGGGCAGGCGGCGGACGATCGCGTTGCGCCGCGCCATCGCCTGAACGCCGACGGCAAGCGTGATCGTCAGGACAGCCGGCAGGCCCTCGGGGATCGCCGCGACCGACAAGCCGACGACGGCCATGAACAATTCGGCAAACGGCATCTGCCCGACAAGATAGCCATAGGCCAGAATGCTGGCGGCGACGATCAGGATGAAAACCGTGAGCCAGCGGGCGAAGCCGTCCATCTGCTGGACGAGCGGCGTGGTCAGCGTTTCAACGCTGGAGAGCATGCCGCTGATACGGCCGATCTGGGTTTCCGGGCCGGTGGCAACCACGACGCCACGGCCCGCGCCGGCCGCGACCAGCGTGCCGCTGAAGAGCATCGAGGTACGGTCGCCAAGCGCTGCGTCCGGCGCGGCGGGGCTTGTGCCCTTTTCAACCGGAACGGACTCGCCCGTGAGGATCGCCTCTTCGACCTTCAGGCCGCGCGCCTCGATCAGGCGCAGATCGGCGGGAACCCGGTCGCCCGCCTCCAGCAGCACGATATCGCCGGGCACCAGTTCCGTCGCATCCAGCCGCTGCCGCTGCCGATCGCGCAGGACCGCCGAGCGCGGCGCGAGCATCCCGCGAATCGCCTCCATCGCCCTCTCGGCGCGGCCCTCCTGCACGAAGCCGATGGTTGCGTTGATGATGACAACGGCAAGGATCACGCCGGTGTCCACCCAATGTTGGAGCAGTCCTGTAACCGCTGCCGCGCCAATCAGCACGTAGATGAGCACGTTATTGAAGTGGCTGAGAAAGCGGAGGATGGCGCTGCGACCGGGCGGCTCGGGCAAGCAGTTCGGCCCGTGTTCCGCCAACCGGCGCTGCGCCTCGCCGGTTGTGAGGCCTTGCGTGGTCGCATCGACCGCGGCGAGCGCATCGGCGGCGGTCAGCGCATGGTAGGCGCTAAATTGATGGTGTTCGCTCTGCTGACTTTGGCGGGCGAGCGTACCGTGCTGGCCTCTCATGACGCTCCGATCGCAGGTTCAAAAACCACACTTACCAATCGCGTGAGCGCGGGCACTGTAGACAGCCGGGAAAATAGGCGCGCCCAGCTCCAGCAGCAATGTTATTCAGCAGCCCTGCGATGGACCAACCGATAGTCAGGGCGTGCGCCGCGATGGGCTGGGCGTTCTGCGGTTTTGCGTTCGCCGCATGGATGCTCTATGCAGGTGCAAAGCGCGCAGGCTACGACCGGCGCACGAGCGATCAACAGTTAAAGAGCACAAAACGGATGCCGAGCTTTCTGGGCAAGGAATGGTGGGCGGCGCGAATCGCCAACTGGCTGGAGCAAATCCGCCAGGGGGACGTAGAGCTGTTCCTCCAGATCTTCCGGGAATATTTTCACCGCTTCTGGCGGCGCTACGTCGCGATCTTCATCCTCATCGGCATCGCCGCCGGCGCCACGGCCGGCACAGCCTGGCTGGTCAAGGACATTGTGAATAGCGTGTTCGTCGATCGCAACGCCGATCTCCTGATCCCGCTGGTCGTCATGGTGCTGGCGATCTTCCTGGCGAAGGGCCTGAGCACCTATTTTCAGTCGGTCCTCGCCCAGCGCATCTCGAACGCCATGGTCGCCGACATCCAGAAGCGGCTTATGAATCATGTGCTTGCGCAGCGCGTCGATTTCTTCAGCAGAAACGGCTCTGATACGCTGCTGATGCGCTTCAACCAGGGCGCGCAGGCGTTCAATCAGATTCTCAACCTTGTCCTGGTCAATGGGCTGCGCGACTTCGTCACGCTCCTCGCCCTCGTCGCCGTCATGCTGATCCAGGATCCGATGCTCACACTGGTCAGCTTCACCGTGGCACCTGTCGTGTTTTACGGCGTTTCGGTTCTGCTGAAAAAACTGAAGGACCTCACCAGAGAGGAATTGCAGGGCTTTGCGCAGCTGAACCGGCTGGTCCGCGAGACAGTGCAGGGCATCTCGGTGATCAAGGCGTACAATCTGGAGCGGACGCAGCGCGATGACTCGGTCGGTGTCATCAAGGGTATCCAGGACCGGCGCGACCGCATGGCCGCGCTCCAGGCCGCGCCGATCCCGCTGCTGGATACGGTCGGCGGCATCGCGGTTTCGCTGGCGATCCTTTACGCCGGCTCCCGGATGCTGTCCGGCGCGTATGACGCCGGCACGTTCATGTCATTCCTCACCGCTCTGCTCCTGGCGGCCGATCCGGCACGGCGCCTCAGCCAAATGCGGGTGAAGCTGCGCCGGTCGTTCATGGGCGTCCAGATGGTCTTTGACCTCCTGAACAACGACGACAGCGAGCCGAGCGGGGCGAAAGCGCTCCCCGGCCCGGTGATGGCGAACGGGGCGGGGGCGGCGGCGGTGGCGTTCCGGGACGTGGACTTCTCCTACGACAAGCACAAACCGATCCTGAAAGGTCTCGATCTTGAGATCGCGGCCGGCGAGATGGTCGCGCTGGTCGGCCCATCGGGCGCGGGCAAATCGACGCTGTTCAAGCTGCTATTGAAGTTTCATACGCCGGATGCTGGCCGCGTCGAAATTTTCGGTCACGACATCGCCGAGCTCGACAACACGGCCTTGCGCAGCGTCATTTCTTTCGTCGGTCAGTCTAACTTCATCTTTGCCGGCTCGATCCGCGACAACCTCACCCTTCGCGATGAGAACGTTGGCCAGGAGCAGATTGAGGCGGCCTGCCGCGCTGTTGGCCTCCACGACGACATCGCCTCGCTGCCCAAGGGCTACGACACGGATGTCGGCGAGCTTGGCGCGCTGATCTCGGGCGGGCAGGCGCAGCGGCTCAATATGGCGCGCGCGATCAT
>CAZYUT010000132.1:0-5694 GCA_964650735.1 uncultured Hyphomicrobiaceae bacterium | reverse complement strand
CCCTTGGTAAGGGAGAGGTCGTGAGTTCAATTCTCACCAGCAGCACCAGCTAACCCCTTGCCTCTCAGGCGTTTTTCCTCTTTTTTCCCGGTTTGTTCGGTTGCGCCCCCTTGTGACGAGGTCGCGCGCGAGGGCGGGGCTTACCCTCTGCGTCCAGGACGCGCAAGGCCTCTGACGTCGCGCAAAGCTATCGCACTTTCAGCAAAAGCCTGTCCCGGACTTGATCCGGGATGGAACCGGTTTTGCGTTCGAAGCCGCGGGCGGGCGCGAAGCGACCAAAACGCGACAAGACAACAACTTAGACCGGGTTCGCCGATCCCTATTTCTTTGAATGCGACCCGGTAGATCGAAGCGTCGAGCCCCGGGTTTGAGGCCTCATGCCGGCGCCGGGGACTGACCTGGCAACCGCAGTTTGGCTTCGATCATGCGAAGAACGATGGTTACGGTACCCGACAAGATCAGATAAAGCAGGATGGCGTAGAGAAAAATCTCCAGGCTGTAGGTCCGCGCGAAGATAGTCCGGGTCTGGCCCATCAGGTCGAGCACGGTGATCGTCGAGACGAGCGCGCTTCCCTTGAGCAGCAGGATGACCTCGTTCGAATAGGCCGGCCACGCGATGCGCAGCGCCTGCGGCAGCACGATCCGCCGCATCGTCGCCCACCAGCTCATGCCCGCCGCGATCGCCGCTTCCACCTGCCCGCGCGGAATGTTCGCGATACCGCCGCGGAAGATTTCGGCAGAATACGCCGAGGTGTTGATCGTCAGAACGATCAGGCCGACCGTATAGCCGTCGCGAAACAGCGGCCAGAGCGGTCCGAGGCCATCCGGGCCCAGCGAGCCGAGGCCGAAATAGAAGACCCAAAGCTGGACAAGCAGAGGCGTGCCGCGAAACACGTAGATGTAGGTGTAGGCCGGAACGCTGAACAGCGGCGTCCTTGACGCCCGTCCGGTTGCGAGCGCAATGGCGATAATAAAGCCCAGCAGCGTCGACAGCACGAGCAGTTCGAATGTGACAAAGAAACCATCGATGAAGCGCGGACAAAACTCTCCGAATGTCGCCGGCGATACTGGGCGGACGGCCGCGCAGACGGTATCGGACAGCCAGATCTTCCCGTTAAGATAGGCGCGCAGCAAACCGTCCATGCTCAAACCCTCGCCGCGCCGCGCTGTGCGCGCCGCTCAAGCCGGTCGCGCATGATGTCCGACAGGCCCGTCAAGATGAGATAGATGGCGCCGGCGGCCAGGTAGAATGTCAGCGGCGCGCGTGTGGCCTCGGCCGCGATTTTCGCCTGGCGCAACAGGTCGTCGACCGCGATCACAGCCGCAAGCGAAGTGTCCTTCAGCAGAACCATCCAGAGATTGCCCAGACCCGGAATCGCGAAGCGCCACATCTGCGGCAGACGGACGCGGTTAAAGATCTGCCAGCCCGACATGCCGCTAGCGATGGCCGCCTCGATCTGGCCGCGCGGGACCGCGAGATACGCGCCGCGAAACACTTCAGCGGCATATGCGCTGAATATGGCCGCGAGACCGATGACAGCGGCAAGGAAGCGCGGCATCTCGAAACTCGCCGCCAGACCGACCGCCCCCAGTAGCGACTGGATCGCGCGCTCGCTGCCGAAATACACAAGAAGCAGGATCAGGAATTCCGGCGTCGCCCTTATAAAGGCTATATAGGCTTCCGCTACAGCACGCAGGATCGCGAAGCGCGACAGCTTAGCCCCGGCAAGCAAGAGTCCAAGTATCAGACCTATACCGAGCGCAGATATACCTAGCTGTACGGTCACAAGCGCGCCCAGCAATAGCGCGTCGCCCCAGCCGTCCGGTCCAAGTCCGAGATGGCCCAAGTCAAAAAAATTGGATGTCATAAGCGCGCACTGCTGAAGATCCGAACAAAGATGCCGCGCGAAAGGTCGCGCGGCATCTTGTTTACTTAAGAGTAGCGATCAGTAAATGTCGAAGGGGAAATACCTCTCGTTAATCTCGGCGTATTTGCCGCTTTGTCGGATCGCCTCTAACGCAGCGTTGAACTTCTCGCGCAGGTCGTCGTCGCCTTCGCGCACCGCAATTGCGATCTGGTCGTCGATGTCGATCCTCTCGCCAACGAACGTGAAGTCTTCCTTGTCTTTCATCCAGTCGTAGGCGGGATAGACATCGGAGACGAGCGCGTCGAGCCGGCCAACCTCAAGATCGCCATAGGCCGCGGTCTGGGTGTCATACAGTTTCACGGTTGCGGTGCGGCCGAGATTGTCTTCCACCCAGTTCGCGGCAACGGTTGCGCGCTGGGCGCCGACCGTCTTGCCGGCGAGATCGTCCTCGCCGCTGATGCCGCTGTCCTTCTTCGCGACAATACGCAGGTAGTTCGAATAGTAGCGATTGGTGAAGTCAACCGTTTCGTCGCGTTCCGGCGTGATCGACATGGACGCGATGATGGCATCGTATTTATTGGCGACAAGGCCAGGAATGATGCCGTCCCAGTCCTGCGCGACAATTTCGCAGTCCGCCTCCAACTCGGCGCAAAGCGCTTTGGCGATCTCGACATCAAAGCCGATCAGTTCGCCATCGGCATTCTTCATGTTGAATGGCGGATACGCTCCCTCCGTGGCAATCCTGATAGTGTCCTGAGCCGTGGCGCTGGTCACGCTCAAAGCCAGAGCCATGACCAATACGGCGGCACCTGAAAGCAAATTTCCGAAACGCATGGATTAACCTCCTGTTGCTGACTGATGCAGTTTGACGAAAAAAATCGGTTATCGGATGACGTTAGAAAGAAACTTCTGGCAAGCCTCTGTGGCCGGCGCATTGAACACCTCTTCGGGGCTTCCTTCCTCCACGATCTGCCCTTCGTGCAGAAAAACGACCTTGTTGGAAACCTCTCGCACGAAGCTCATTTCGTGGCTGACAACCAGCATCGTCCGTCCCTCTTCCGCCAGATCGCGCATCACCTTGAGCACTTCTCCGACAAGCTCGGGATCGAGCGCCGATGTCGGCTCGTCGAACAGCAAGATCTTCGGCTCCATAGCCAGCGCCCGCGCGATCGCGGCGCGCTGTTGCTGGCCGCCTGAGAGCTGCGCGGGATAAGCGCCGCGCTTCTCCGCTATGCCGACCCGCTCCAGAAGCGCCTCAGCCTTCTCGCGCGTCTCAGCCTTGTTGGCTCCGAGGACCTGCAGCGGCGCTTCCATGATGTTTTCCAGGATCGTCATGTGCGCCCAAAGATTGAAGTCCTGAAAGACCATTGCGAGGCGGGCGCGCATGAGGCGGACGGCCTTCTTATCCGTGATCCGCCGCGGCGAACGGTCATCGCGCGACAGAGGCAGCCGCGCGCCGTCAATCCAGATGTCGCCTTTGTCAGGTATGGCGAGCAGGTTGATGCAACGCAGCAGCGTGCTCTTGCCTGAGCCGGACGCGCCGATCAGCGACACGACCTGATGCTCAGCCGCCTGCAGCGACACGCCCTTCAACACCTCAAGCTGGCTGAAGCGTTTGTGGACCGCCTCAACGCACAAGTAGGCCTGTTTCCGATCGGGAGCCGAATCCCCCTGGTTCAGCGTGTCCAAAAGCGTTTCCTTAGTCAGATCACGCAACATGACGCAACAAGGCCTATAGAAACTTAAACATAGTTTGCGGGGCGGCGAACGTTCATTCAAGCCATGCCTTCGTCGGATCGACCGGCCTATCGCGAAAGTCCAAAAATCAGTAGTTGTGCCGCGATAAGCCACATGATCGCGGCAATCCCGATATCGAGAACTCGCCAGGCCTTGGGGTTTCGAAACAGCGGGCTGAGCGCACGCGCGCCATATCCTAGCGAGAAAAACCACGTAAAGCTCGAGAGAATTACGCCTGCCACGAACCAGCTTTGCAGTTGGCGCGGATAACTCGCCGAAATACCGCCGAGGAAGATCATCGTGTCGAGATAGACATGGGGGTTCAGCAGCGTCACGCCGGCGACCATCGCCAGTGCCTGCCGCGCCGTCTGGGCGCTTCCTGTCCCCGGCTCAAGCACGCTGGGGTGCAGGGCGCGCCGCGCTGCAGCCAGCCCCTGCCATAGGAGAAACAAGGCGCCACCCAAGGCAATAACGGTCAATGCGGTTTCGGAGGTCTGGACAAAGAAACTCAGGCCAAGCGCGCCCAGTGTGACCAACACGCCATCCGTCACGGCGCAAAAGAGCACGACGAGAAGCACGTGCCGCTTTGTCAGCGCCTGGCGCAGGACAAACGCATTCTGAGCGCCAATCGCAATGATGAGACCACCGCCGATCGCGAAGCCTTGCAACAGCGCCAAGGTTTCTTCCACAGGTCAACTCTCGGAACTTAGCGCACTTTCAGCAAAAGCCTGTCCCGGACTTGATCCGGGATGGGCACCGGGTTTGCGTCCGGAGCCAAAGGCGGGCGCGAAGCGACCAAAGTACGACAAAAGAGAGACTTGGAGCCTGTTCAGCGACACAGTTTTCATTAAACAGGCTCCAGCACCACCGCGGCGGCCATAAAGGCCGGCCGGGGGATTCGATATCGCCAAGAACTGGCTTTGGTCTTGAGCAAGCTTTACAGCGCGCCCTGCGCGGATTGAAGACGTGACATGGACCCGCCCTGGGGATTCACGCGAACTCATCCCAAGGCGGCTCTGGTCCGAACCGCTCCACCAGGAAGTCGATCAGCACACGGGTTTTCGCGGCGAGATACCTGTTCGGCGCATAGAGCGCATAGATGCCAAGCGTGGTCGGCGGTTGGTCGGGCAGTACGACTTGCAAGCGCCCGGCGCGAATATCTTCGCCGATCAGAAACGTCGGCAGCTTGGTGATGCCTCGTCCGGCCAGCGCGGCTTGTCGAAGGACATCGCCGTTGTTCGAGCAAAGGCGGGAATTGATCGACACGGAGATGACCTTTTCCCCCTGCGTCAGATACCACCGTTGCAGCACTGTCGTATGGCCGTAATTCAAACAGTCATGGACCGCGAGATCGTCGGGCGATGTCGGGGCGCCGCGCTTCGCGATGTAATCTGGAGATGCCGCCAGGATCCGCCGGCACGGCCCGAGTTTTCGCGCAATGAGACTGGAATCCGCGAGTTCCGCAATCCTTATCGTAGCGTCAAACCCCTCTTCGATCGGGTCGACGAACCGATCATTCAATAGCAGCTCCACTTTCAGATCCGGGTAGGCGGCCATGAATTCCGCTATAGCGTGCCCGACATGCAGGTTGCCGAACGACATCGGCGCGTTGAGCCTGAGCGTTCCCTTTGGCTCATCATGCAGGCGCGAAACTTGCAGCTCGGTCTCTTCAATATCGGCCAAAATTGCCAAGCAGCGTTCATAATATGCCAATCCAGCTTCGGTGACGCTCAGCTTTCGTGTTGTGCGATCCAGCAGTCGGGCTCCGAGAATCTGCTCCAATTCTATTACGGCTTTACTCACCGACGATCGCGTCAAACCAAGCTGGCGCGCCGCCTCAGAATAGCTTCCGAGGGTCACCACCTTCGTGAAAACCTGCATCGCGTTGAGCTTGTCCATCGCGCGTTATTGTATCCAATTTGGACGCAGACTGCATCGGAGTGAGTAGATTGCAGATCAGTATGCGCCAATGTACCTGTCAGAACGAAACAGACAACCGCAATTCGGTTTGGTCAGGAGGTTGCAATGTCTCTCACTGTGAGGCGCTCCGAAGACCGGGGTAGCGCTAACCTTGGTTGGCTGAATTCGA
>CAZYUT010000131.1:0-5729 GCA_964650735.1 uncultured Hyphomicrobiaceae bacterium | reverse complement strand
TGGATCTTCAAAGGCGAGATCATGGAGCATGACCCGATGGCGCAGGAACGTCTGGCGACGGCCGCGCAGGAAGGCGGCGGCGGCGGGCGCGAGCGGCGCCGATAGGCAGGAATGTAAAGGGCGTACGGCGCCTGACAGGGATCGATTGAGGCTATCATGCTGCAACCGAAAAAGACAAAATTCCGCAAGGCGCATAAAGGCCGGCTGAAGGGGAATGCCAAGGGCGGCTACACGCTCAACTTCGGTTCGCACGGGCTCAAGGCGATGGAGCCCGAGCGGGTGACCGCGCGCCAGATCGAGGCGGCCCGCCGCGCCATGACCCGCAAGATGAAGCGCGTCGGCCGGGTCTGGATTCGCATCTTCCCGGACTTGCCGGTTTCGCAGAAGCCGACGGAAGTGCGCATGGGCAAGGGCAAGGGCGCGCCGGAATACTGGGCGGCGCGGGTGCTGCCCGGACGGATCATGTTTGAAATCGACGGCGTTCCCGACGACCTCGCGCGCGAGGCGCTGCGGCTTGCGGCGGCGAAACTGCCGATCAAGACGCGGGTCGTTGCGCGGTTCGGCAGCGAAGGCTCCTGATGGCGCGGGCCGAGACGGACGCGCAGGCGAAGGAAAAGGAACGATGAAGGCGCAGGATATTCGCGATCTGACGCTCGATCAGCTCGACGACGAATTGATCAAGCTGAAGAAGGAGCAGTTCAATCTGCGATTTCAGGGGGCCACGGGGCAGTTGGAGAATACTGCGCGGATCCGGCAGGTCCGGCGTGGCATCGCCCGCATCAAAACGATCCAGCGTGAGAAGCGCGCCATTGAAGGCGCGGCTCCGACGGCGCAACAAAGCTGAATAAGGTGTAAGGGGCATGCCCAAACGTATTCTGCAGGGAACCGTGGTGTCCGCCAAGAACGACAAGACGGTCGTGGTGCGGGTTGAACGCCGCTTTACCCACCCGCTCCTGAAAAAGGTGGTGCGGCGGTCGAAAAAGTTTCACGCGCATGACGAGAGCAACGCGCTGCGCGAGGGCGACGAGGTTCGTATCCAGGAATGCGCGCCGATGTCGAAGCTGAAGAAATGGACGGTGTTGAGCGGCGATCAGCCGTCGTCGTAATCGGGCCGCGACGGTCCCCGGACGCGGTCACCGCGGGTATGGAGTGGAACAATGATACAAATGCAAACCAAGCTCGATGTAGCTGACAACTCCGGCGCGCGGCAGGTTCAGTGCATCAAGGTGCTGGGCGGCTCGAAGCGAAAATACGCCAAGCTGGGCGACGTGATCGCCGTCAGCGTGAAGGAGGCGTTGCCGCGCGGCCGCGTGAAGAAGGGGCAGGTTGCCAAGGCGGTGATTGTCCGCACGTCCTTTCCGGTGAAGCGCCCGGACGGCAGCATCATCCGCTTTGATCGCAACGCGGCGGTGCTGGTGAACAACAACCGCGAGCCGATCGGCACGCGTATTTTCGGCCCGGTCCCGCGGGAATTGCGCGCGCGCAAGCACATGAAGATCATCTCGCTCGCCCCGGAGGTGCTGTGATGCGCAAGTTTCGCAAGGGCGACCGCGTGATTGTCCTGACCGGACGCGACAAGGGCAAGCGCGGCGAAATCCTGAAGATGATCCCGAAGGATGAAAAAGCGGTCGTTCAGGGCGTCAACCAGGTGAAGCGCCACCAGCGCCAGACTGCGCAGCAGGAAGGCGGGATCGTCGTGAAGGAAGCGCCGGTTCACCTGTCCAACCTGGCGATCGAGGACCCCAAGGACGGAGCGCCCAGCCGGGTGGGTTTCCGCATTCTCGATGACGGCCGCAAGGTGCGCTTCGCCAAGCGATCGGGAGAGATTATCGATGACTGATGCCGCTGAAGCCAGGTATGTGCCCAGGATGAAGCGTCAGTATGATGACGTGATCCGCCAGGCCCTGATCGACGAGTTCAAATACGAAAACGTCATGCAGGTGCCGCGCCTGGACAAGATCGTCATCAACATGGGCGTCGGGGAGGCGGTCAATGATCGCAAGAAGGTCGAGCTGGCGGCGCGCGACCTGGCGCTGATCACGGGCCAGAAGCCGGTTTACACCCGCGCGCGCAAGTCGATCGCTGGCTTCAAACTGCGCGAGGGTATGCCGATCGGCGTGAAGGTGACGCTGCGCCGGCAACGCATGTATGAGTTTATCGACCGGCTCGTCACGATCGCGTTACCGCGCCAGAAGGACTTCCGCGGGCTCAACCCGAAGAGTTTCGACGGCCGCGGCAACTATGCGATGGGCATGAAGGAGCATATCGTGTTCCCCGAGATCGACTACGACAAGGTCGAGCAGATCTTAGGGATGGACATCATCATTGGCACGACGGCCCCGACAGATGACGAGGCGCGGTCGCTGCTCAAGAAGTTCAACTTTCCGTTTCGGGGCTGAGAGCCGCAAGGGCCTGCCCGGGCAATAGGAGGAGCCAATGGCCAAGAAGGCGATGGTCGAGCGCGACAAGAAGCGCCGCCAAATGGCCGAAAAATACGCCGCGAAGCGTGCGGAACTGAAGGCGATGGCCGAGGACACGAGCCGTCCGCCGGAGGAGCGGTTCCAGGCGCGGCTGAAGCTGGCGAAGCTGCCGCGGAACTCGGCGAAGGTGCGCATCCGCAACCGTTGCGAACTGACCGGGCGGCCGCGCGCTTACTATCGCAAGCTGCGGCTGTCGCGCGTGATGCTGCGCGAACTGGCGTCCCAGGGGCAGATCCCGGGCATGACCAAGTCGAGCTGGTAAAGGACAAGAACGGCGATGGCGATGAACGATCCGCTTGGCGACATGCTGACACGCATCCGCAATGCGCAAATGCGCAATCGGACCAAGGTTTCGACCCCTGCATCGAAGCTGCGTGAGCGCGTGCTCGAAGTGCTGGCCGAGGAAGGTTATATCCGCGGTTTTACGCGCGTGGATTTCGACGGCGGCAAGTCGGAGATCGAGATCGAACTCAAATACTTCGATGGGCAGCCGGTGATCCGTGAGATCAAGCGGATTTCCAAGCCGGGCCGGCGGGTCTATTCCTCGGTGAAGGATTTGCCGACGGTGCGCAATGGCCTGGGCGTGTCGATCCTCTCGACGCCCAAGGGGGTGATGTCCGACAGCCGCGCGCGCCAGGAGAATGTCGGCGGCGAAGTGCTATGCAACATCTTCTAGGGCGCGGCTGGGTCGCGCAAGGATCAAGGGAGCGGGACGGATGTCACGCATAGGCAAGAGACCGGTTCCGGTGCCGGACAACGTGACGGCGACGATAGACGGTCAGCACGTATCGGTGAAGGGCCCCAAGGGCGAGCTCGCCACGACTCTTGTCGAAGACGTGCTGGTCAAGCTGGAAAACGGCCAGATCGAGGTGCAGCCGCGCAATGACGGCAAGGTGGCGCGCTCAATGTGGGGCATGTCGCGCACGATTGTGAGCAACCTCGTCACCGGCGTGACCGAAGGCTTTACCCGCAAGCTGGAGATCAACGGCGTGGGCTATCGCGCCCAGATGACCGGCAAGAGCATCCAGTTGCAGCTTGGGTTCAGCCACGACGTCATCCGCGAGGTGCCGGAAGGGCTGGAGGTCAAGTGCCCGAAGCCGACCGAAATCGAGATTTCGGGCATCGAGAAGCAGCGCGTGGGCCAGTTCGCTGCGGAGCTGCGCGCTTTGCGTCCGCCCGAGCCTTACAAGGGCAAGGGCATCAAATACGCGGATGAGCGCATCATCCGCAAAGAAGGCAAGACGAAGAAGTAAGGAAGGGTCGCAGTCATGGCGGGTCCGCTGTCCAGGTTCAACCGGCGCAAGATGCGCGTCCGGCGCGCATTGCGCAAGCGCGCCACCGAGCGCCCGCGCCTCTCGGTGTTCCGCTCATCGAAACATATCTACGCGCAGGTCATTGATGATGTGCGAGGCCACACGGTGGCGGCTGCGTCGAGCCTTGATCCGTCGCTGCGCGGCCACATCGCGAAGGGCAGCACCGCCGAGGCGGCGGCTGCTGTGGGCAAGCTGCTGGCGGAGCGGGCGAAGGAAGCCGGGGTGGTGGATGTCTTCTTCGACCGCGGCGGATACCTGTATCATGGGCGCGTCAAGGCGCTGGCGGATGCCGCGCGCGAGGGCGGGCTTCATTTCTAGAGCGCTTTCAGCAAAAGTGTGAACCGGTTTTGCCGTCGAAAGTGCGATAGGAGATTGTGGAGAGCTTGTGTCTTGGTTCGGTTTCGAACGGCAGGCTATAGGAATTGAGCGGGCTCCGTGGAGCCGAAACGCACGAGAAAAGGGGTTTGACCGTTGGCACGAGGACCGCGCGAACGTGAAGAACGCGACAGTGAATTCGTCGATAAGCTCGTCGCCATCAACCGCGTGGCGAAGGTGGTGAAGGGCGGCCGCCGCTTCGGCTTCGCCGCGCTCGTTGTGGTGGGCGACCAGAAGGGCCGCGTCGGTTTCGGCCACGGCAAGGCGAAGGAAGTCCCTGAGGCGATCCGCAAGGCAACCGAGTCGGCCAAGCGCGGTCTGATCAAGGTGCCCCTGCGCGAGGGCCGCACGCTGCATCACGACGTGTCCGGGCGTCACGGCGCTGGCCGGGTGCTGCTGCGCGCTGCGCCGCCGGGCACGGGGATCATCGCCGGCGGTCCGATGCGCGCGGTGTTCGAGACGCTCGGCATTCAGGATGTGGTCGCCAAGTCGCTGGGCACCTCGAACCCCTACAACATGATCCTCGCCACCTTTGATGCGCTGCGGCAGGAAAACAGTCCGCGCATGGTCGCGTCACGGCGCGGCAAGAAGGTGAGCGAGATCATCGCGCGCCGGCGCGATGCTTCGGGCGAGAAGGTTGCGGCCGCAAGCGAGGCGTAAGCCTGGCGAGATGAAATCGGAGAGAACCGATGGCGGAGACGAAGAACAAGACAGAAGCCGGCGCAGGCGGAACGGTGACGGTGGAGCAGTTCCGCAGCGCCAACCGCAAGCCGAAGGTGCAGCGCGAAACGCTCATCGGCCTCGGTCTCAACAAGATGCACCGGCGCAGGACGCTGAAGGACACGCCCCAGGTCCGCGGCATGATCGCCAAGATCCCGCATCTGGTGCGCGTCGTGGATGAGAGCTGAGGCCGGCGTTTTTTCAAAAAGGTATTCAAGCTATGCGGCTTAATGAACTGAGAGACATGCCGGGCGCGGTGAAGAAGCGGGTGCGCGTCGGCCGCGGCATCGGCTCGGGCAAGGGCAAGACCGCCGGACGCGGCGTCAAGGGCCAAAAGTCCCGCACGGGCGTCGCCATCAAGGGCTTCGAGGGCGGCCAGAACCCGATTCACATGCGTCTGCCGAAACGCGGCTTCAACAAACCCTTCCGGCTGCGTTATGCTGAGATCAATCTTGGCCGCGTGCAGGAGGCGATCGATGCCGGGAAGCTCGATGCCGGCGCAACGGTCAATGGTGAAGCGCTGCAGAAGGCCGGCCTCATCACCCATTTGCGCGACGGTGTGCGGCTGCTGGGTGACGGCGACCTCAAGGCGAAGGTGAATTTCGAGGTTGCAGGGGCCTCCGGGCCGGCGATCAAGGCGGTCGAGGCTGCTGGCGGCGCGGTCACTGTAATCGGCAAACGCAAACAGGCGGAGGCGGCCTCCCAAGGCTAGCCTTCGCGGCACGGCGCGTGTGACATATCCGGGGCGGGCTGCTTGCGGCGCGCCATCCATTGGAGCGAGTCGAAATGGTATCAGCGGCCGAGCAACTGGCCTCCAACATCAACTTCGCCGCCTTCGCCA
>CAZYUT010000130.1:0-5813 GCA_964650735.1 uncultured Hyphomicrobiaceae bacterium | reverse complement strand
CGACCTTCAGGTTATGAGCCTGACGAGCTACCGGGCTGCTCCACCCCGCGTCAAAATTTCTCCCGCCGGCTGAACTCGGTCAGCGAACACTGGTTCGGTTGTCCGGGGAAGTCATACCGCTCAAAGCGTTATCCCCTGAATATAGCGCATGCGGCCGCGATGTGAACCCCAATTGTCATCGGTTTTCAATCTCTCCACACCGCTCAGCCGCCGGGCGCGATGTCGAGCGCCACATCGAGGCAGCGGGCGGAATGGGTCAGCGCACCCGCCGAGATCAGATCGACGCCGGTGGCCGCAATTGCGCCAACCGTCTCCAGGCTGACGCCCCCGGACGCCTCCAGCAGAGCCCGGCCGCCGGTGCGCGCCACGGCCTCGCGCAGCGTGTCCAAAGACATGTTGTCGAGCAGGATCGCATCGACGCCGAGCGCAAGCGCCTCGTCGAGCTGCGCCAGCGTATCGACCTCGACTTCGATGCGCACCATATGCCCGGCCGCTGACCGAGCGCGCCCTACCGCAGGGCCGATCCCGCCCGCCGCGGCGACGTGGTTGTCCTTGATGAGCACTCCGTCGAACAGGCCGAAGCGATGGTTGACGCCGCCACCTGCGCGCACGGCGTATTTCTCCAGAGCGCGCAGGCCCGGCGTGGTTTTGCGCGTGCAGGCGATGCGCGCCTGTGTGCCGGCGACTGCAGCGACATATTGCGCGGTCAGCGTGGCGATGCCGCTCAGCCGGCCGAGAAAGTTCAGGGCGACGCGCTCGGCGCTCAGCAACGCCCGGGTGCTGCCGGCGATGTGCGCCAGTTCGGCGCCGTCGTTGACCCGGGCGCTATCGGCAACCTTCGCCGTGAAAACGACTCGCGCGTCCATCGCATGGAATGCCGCCCGCGCCACCGGCAGGCCGGCAATGACGCCCGCCTGTCGCGCGACGAGCCGCGCCTCGCTCACCTGATCGGCCGGGATCGTGGCCGCGCTGGTGATATCGCCCGCGAGCCCGAGGTCTTCGCGCAGCGCCCGCACGACCGCGTCCTCGATGATGTGTTCGGGCGGGGGGGTGAGGTTGGTCATGCGCTCAGCCGCAAGATCTCCGCGCCTTCACGCGTCGCTTCGGCAGCGATGGTTTGCGCTTGATCCAGCGTCAGCAGGCTGTGCCGGCGCCAGGCATCAACCGGCTCAGGATAGTCGCTGCGATAATGGCTGCCGCGGCTCTCGGTGCGCAGCAGCGCGGAGACTGTGATGAGGCGTGCCGCGGCAATCATGTCGGCAAGAGCGCCTGACGGGCCTTGGTCGAGCGCATCCAGCTCGCGCAGCGCGGCGACGAGACCTTCGCGCGAGCGCTCCATGCCCACATGCCGGCTCATGATTTCGCGCAGCCGGGAAATGCCGTTGGCCTGTGGTTGACCTCGCGGGGCAACCGGCCTTCGGTTCATGGCCAACGGCGGGCTGCTGCGCCATCCGGGCACGAACTGCGCGATGTCGCGTGCGATCCGCGCGCCCATGACGACGGCTTCCAGCAGCGAGTTGGAGGCGAGCCGGTTCGCGCCATGCACCCCGTTGCAGGCCACCTCGCCGCATGCCCAGAGCTGGTCGACAGTGGTTCTCCCCATGCTGTCGGTCCAGACGCCGCCCATATGGTAATGCGCGGCGGGCGCGACCGGGATCAGCTCGGTCGCGGGATCGATGCCGGCGTCCCTGCATGCGCCATAGACAGCAGGGAAATCTGAGGCGATGCGCGCGCCGATCGCCGTGCGGCAGTCCAGATAAGCGCCTCGCCCGCTGACGACCTCCCGGTGGACGGCACGAGCCACGATGTCGCGCGGGGCGAGTTCGGCGTCTTGATGTTCAGCGGCCATGAAACGCTCGCCGAGGCCGTCGACGAGGATCGCGCCTTCGCCGCGCAGCGCCTCGGTGGCGAGCGGGGCCGGATCGCGGCCCACGGCGATGCACGTGGGGTGAAATTGGACGAATTCGGCATCGGCGATGACTGCGCTGGCCCGTGCCGCGATCGCCATCCCCTCGCCGCGCGACAGCACCGGGTTGGTCGTCACGGCATAGAGCCCGCCGATGCCGCCGGTGGCGAGTACGACAGCGCGCGCGGGCAGCACGCAGCCTTCGGATCCGTCCACCGAACGGATGCGCACGCCCGTGACGTGGCGGCCCGTCTGGACGAGGTCTTCAGCAACATGCTCCTCGATGACGTGGATAGATGGCGTCTGCCGGACCGCGCTGATCAGCGCCAGCATCACGGCCTTGCCCGCTTGGTCGCCCTTGACATGCACCACACGATGGGCGCTGTGCGCGGCTTCGCGCGAGACCGCCAGTGCACCGGCTGAGTCGCGATCAAGCGGTACGCCAAGCGCCAGCAGATCGTTGATGCGCGCCGCGGCTTCGCGCGCCAGTGAGATGGCCATTGCGGCATTCACCAGCCCGGCTCCGGCGCGGACCGTATCGGCGGCGTGCGCTTCCGGCGAGTCGCCTTGCGCGACCGCGGCCGCGATGCCGCCCTGCGCCCACGCGCTGGACGCGCCGTCGCCAAGCGTCCGGGGAGAGACCACCGTAACGGGGTGCGGCGCAAGCTTCAGCGCGGTGAACAGACCGGCCAGTCCCGCGCCGATAATGACCACGCTTGTGTCGCCCGATCGCATCACTTGGCCTCCTAGACCGGCAGGTTGATCATGCGCTCGACCGCCTGCCGCGCCCTTGCAGCCACCGCCTCATCAACGTGCACCTCATCGCGCATCTGCTCCAGCGATTCGAGAATTTTTGGCAGCGTGATGCGCTTCATGTGCGGGCACAGATTGCACGGGCGCACGAACTCCGTCTCGGGCGCATCGACGGCGACGTTGTCGCTCATCGAGCATTCCGTGACCATCAGCACCTTCTCCGGCTTGTGGGTCTCGACCCATTTGATCATGCCGCTGGTCGAGCCAGTGAAATCGGCTTCGGCGAGCACATCGGGCGGGCATTCGGGGTGGGCGATGATGCGCAGGCCCGGCTCGGCCTCGCGATAGGCTTGCAGCTCGTCGGCGGTGAAGCGCTCATGCACCTCGCAGTGCCCCTTCCAGGACAGGATTTCGACGTCCGTCTGTGTCGCCACGTACTTTGCCAGATACTCGTCGGGGATCAGCAGCACACGATCAACGCCGAAGGACTCGACGACCTGAACCGCGTTAGAGGAGGTGCAGCAGATGTCGCATTCCGCCTTCACCGCCGCGGAGGTGTTGACGTAGGTCACGATCGGCACGCCCGGATAGGCTTCGCGCAGCGCGCGCACGTCTTCGGCGGTGATCGACTCCGCCAGCGAGCAGCCCGCGCGCTGATCCGGGATCAGCACCGTCTTCTCCGGATTCAGCAGCTTCGAGGTCTCCGCCATGAAGTGCACGCCGCACTGGACGATCACGTCCGCATCCGTGCGGGCCGCTTCCTTGGCGAGCTGCAGGGAGTCGCCGACGATATCCGCGACGCAGTGGAAGATGTCCGGCGTCATGTAGTTGTGCGCGAGGATCACAGCGTTGCGCTCGCGCTTGAGGTCGTTGATCGCCTTGACGTATGGCGCGATCGCCGGCCATTCCATCGGCGTGATGACCTTGGACACGCGGTCGTATAGCGCGCGCGTTTCGTCAGCCACTGCCGGGGTGTAGGCGAGTTTGCCCCGCGCGGGCCCGTTGGTGCGCTTGATCCGGGTGTCCAGGGCAATATGCGGTGTCGGCATGACGAGAAACCTCCTTGGGATGTCCGCAGGCTACTTTTGCTCAATATGAGCATAAGTCCAGCTAAAAAGCAACGCGGCTGTTTGCGAGTGTATCGAGTGGGTCGGAGGTAGTCGCTGCTTCTTCAGTTTCCAGAGGCCGTCGCCTAAGCGATGCCCTTTATCTCTTCATAGCTCAGGTTGCCCGGCACGATCGTGATCGGTATCGGAAAGCTTCCGGCAGCCGTTCCTGCGGCAAGCGTCGTCACCAGCGGCCCCGGACCGCTCGGATCGGTCGCCGCGCCAAGCGTGAGAACCGCTATGTCCGGATCCTCGTCGATGACCTTGCGGATTTCCTCAGCCTTATCGCCTTCGCGCACGATTTGCTCGCGAGGCAGATCCTCAAGCCCCCAGTATTTCAGCTTGCGGGTGTAGAGCCGGAACACGGCCTGGGCTTTACTCAGGCCTTCCTCGCGTTGGGCTTCCTCCACTGCCAGCCAATGCTGGAAATCCCCCGGCTCGATGACAAACAGCAGCACCAGCCCGCCACCTGTCCGTTCCGCGCGCGCAGCGGCAAATGAGAGCGCTGTTTCGCATTCCGGGGTCTCGTCCAGAACGACAAGAAATTTCCGGCGGTGCCCCTCATCGAACACGCGTCGCTTGAAGTCGGCCATGATTTCTACAGCCTTTCCGCCTCGCCTTATCGCGCCAGCCGCCCAGCATACTCACTCGCCGATGAACCCGACAATATCCTTGATTGTCGCCATGTTCGGATCGGCAATTTCACGCGCGCGGCGGGCGCCATCGGCCAGGATCGCGTCGATGTGGCCAGGATCGGCCATCAGCCGGCGCATTTCCGAATTTACCGGCGCGAGTTTTTCGGTCGCAAGCTCGGCCAGCGCGGCCTTGAAGGTGGCGAAGGTCGCGCCGCCATATTCCGCCAGTACCCCGGCGGCGGTCTGATCCGCGAGCGCTGCATAGATGCCGACCAGATTGCGCGCCTCTGGCCTCTGCTCTAGCCCATCAGGCTCAGAGGGCAGCGGCTCCGGGTCAGTCTTGGCCTTGCGAATCTTCTTGGCGATAGCGTCGGCGTCGTCGGTCAGATTGATACGCGACATGTCCGACGGGTCGGACTTGCTCATCTTCTTCTCGCCGTCTCGCAGCGACATGATGCGCGCTGCCGTTTCGCCGATCAGCGGCTCGGGCAGCGGGAAAAAGCCGTCGGGATAACCGTGCTCCGCGCAGCTATCGGCGAAGTCGGTATTGAACTTCTGCGCGATGTCACGGGACAGCTCAAGATGCTGCTTCTGATCCTCCCCCACTGGCACGTGCGTCGCGCGATAGGCCAGAATGTCGGCGGCCATCAGCGTCGGATAGGCGTAAAGGCCCACCGAGGCGTTCTCGCGATGCTTGCCGGCCTTCTCCTTGAACTGGGTCATCCGGTTCAGCCAGCCGATCCGCGCCACGCAGTTAAGTATCCAGGCCAGCTCCGAATGCGCGCAAACCTGGCTCTGGTTGAAGATGATGTGCTTTTCGGCATCGACCCCGGCCGCAAGGAACGCCGCCGTGACCTGGCGTGTGCTGGAGCGCAAGCCTTCCGGGCCGCCCCAGATCTCGCGGTCCTGCGTGATGGCATGGAGGTCCACGACGCAATAGATGCAGTCATAGTCCTGCTGGAGCGCAACGAACCTTGTGATCGCGCCGAGATAGTTGCCCAGATGCAGATTGCCGGTGGGCTGAACGCCCGAGAACACGCGCTGTTCGCTCATCATGCTTCCTTCGTGTCGGACCGGCGCAGTTTATCGCGCGGCGCGCGCGTGTGCGCAAGCCTGTGAACGATGGTTTCCCGTGGTCACGCCGCCGGACGGCTGCGCAGGCTGCGCATCAGCCGTGGGATGCTTGCGGCGCCCGTGAGTTGCACCGCTATGCCGAACGCAATCACGCCGCTGCCGACCAGACCGGCCAGCGCGATCAACTGCAGGCTCAAGCCGTTGGCCGGCGCAAAGAGATGCGCCAACTGGTCTTGCACGCCGGCTAGAACCCCGCCCATGACAATGCTGGAGAGGAGGATTTTCGGGCCACGCCGGCGCAGCGCGGCATCGGTCTCGAAGAACCCGCGCCGATGCAGT
>CAZYUT010000129.1:0-5861 GCA_964650735.1 uncultured Hyphomicrobiaceae bacterium | reverse complement strand
GGATCGTCGGAGAGAGCGGCGGAAAGTCGGCAAGCGCGGCGATGATCGCTTCCGGCGCGTCCTCCTGCATCAGATGCCCCGCACCCGGCACCTCGATGAAGCGGCACGCCGGCAGCATCGCGTGGAAGCGCCGGCCGGTTTCGATGGGGATCCACTGATCCGCCGCGCCCCACAGCACCTGCGCCGGGCAGCGCAGCCCGCCATAGCGCGGTTCAACTTCGTCGGTGTATTTCATGTCCATGTGCGCGATCTGGCGGTAAAACGCGATCTGCCCGGTCTCGCCCAGCCACGGCGCTTTGTAGGGTGCGAGTTCCTCGGCCGCGATCGGGCGCGCAATCGCAGTGCGCAAGTAAGCATCCAGCAGCGCCTCATGCATATAGGCGGGCATCCCGGCGAAGGCGGCCTCGTGGTGGCGCACATGCGCGACGAACGGTGAGCCCCAGGGGCGGATCGCCACCGGGTCGATCAACGTCAACGAGGCATAGTCGCGGCCATTGAGGAAATGCGCGCGCAGCGCTGTCGCGCCGCCGAAGTCATGCGCCACGACATGCGGGCGCTCCAGACCCCAATGATCGAGCAGCGCGGCGAAAACCTCGTTCTGAATACCCAGCGAGACATCCGGCAGGTCGCCCTTCGCCGACGCGCCATAGCCTAGCATGTCGTGAAAATGCACGCGGAAATGCCGCGCCAGCCACGGCGCGATCCGGTGCCACTCGTGCGCGGAAAATGGCGTGCCATGCAGCAGGACGAGCGCAGGCGCGCCCTCCGGCCCCATGATGCCGTAGCGGATATCGTTTCCGCGGAACTCGAACGAACCTTTCAGGTTGAGTGGCATGGCCTGCCTCCCGCTGCAACTGGCGCATCGACAAGGCGCGCAGCGCTGTTTACCGTGCCGGCGCGAGGAACCGCGTCTACCCTGCACCGAGCCGTTACGCAAGGATGCCACATGATCAGACCGCCCCGGATCGAGCTGTCCAGCGATACCCAGACCCGCCCGACTGCCGGCATGCGCGAGGCGATGGCAAACGCCGAGGTTGGCGACGAACAGCGCGGCGAAGACCCGACGGTGAATGCGCTGTGCGCGCGCATGGCCAAGATGATGGGCAAGGAGGCTGCAGTGTTCCTGCCCTCCGGCACGATGGCCAACCAGATCGCCTTCCTCGTGCACTGCCGCCCGGGCGACGAAATCCTCGCCGAGGAGCGCTATCACGTCATCAACCTGGAAGGCGCCGGGGCCGCGGCCCTGGCCGGGGCGTTCGTGCGGCCGATCTCCGCCGCGCGCGGCATCTTCACGGCCGAACAGCTTGAAGCGCGCATCCGCAACTCGCGCCGCGAGACCCCTCGTCCGCGCGTCGTGACGATCGAGCAGACGGTGAATTTCGGCTCCGGCGCGGTGTGGCCGCTCGAAGGGATTGAAGAGGTCGCCGCTGTCGCGAGGGGCCACGGGCTGTCAATGCACATGGATGGCGCGCGGCTGTTAAACGCGGTGGTGGCCAGCGGCATTTCAGCTGAAGCTTATTGCGCGCCGTTCGACTCGGTCTGGCTCGATTTGAGCAAGGGGCTGGGCTGTCCGGTCGGGGCGGTGCTGGCCGGCTCGACCGGCTTCATCGACGAGGCCTGGGTTTGGAAGCAGCGGCTCGGCGGTGCGATGCGCCAGGCGGGCGTGCTGGCGGCTGCCGGGCTCTACGCGCTCGATCACCATGTCGAGCGCATGGCCGAGGATCACGCGAACGCGCGGCTGTTCGCCGAGCGCATCGCGGAGATACCGGGCATTTCGGTTGCCGGGCTGATCGAGACGAATATCGTGCTGTTCGAAATCGAGGGGATGATGGCGGAGGAGCTGATCGCCGCGCTGGCCGCCAAGGGCATCCGCCTGGACATGATCGACACGCATACGCTGCGCGCCGTCACGCATCTGGACGTCAACCGCGCGCAGGTCGAAGAAGCCGCCGCCGCCTTGGCCGAAGCGTTCAGCGGCTGACCTCTATTCGTAATCCTCGCCGCGATAGCCGCCCTTCATCCCATCCAGTTCGCTGCGCAGCCAGCGCACCTCATGTTCCAGAGAGTCGATCCGCTCCTTCAGCTTCATGAAGATCCAGATCACGGTGCCGGCGATGAGCAGGATCATGACGTTCTGAAGAGCATCCATCTGCAAACCTTTCCGTTGACGGCAGAGACCGCGGGTCAGCGCAGGACCAGAACTGCGCATTTCGCGTGCCGCACAACGCGGTGCGCTGTCGAGCCGAGCAAATAGTCGCTCAGGCCGGGCTGATGCGACGCGATGATGATGGCGTCGGCGTTCTTTTCCTTTGCCGTGCCAAGGATGCCGGCGGAGGGCTGGCCACTGCGCACGACGATCTCGGCGTCGAGACCCGCTTCCTGCGCGATCTTCGACAGCGCGTCATGGGCGTTCGTTTTCGCCCGGTCGAGGAAACCGCCGGGCAGTTCAGCCGCCACATAGGTCGGAATGTCCTCGACCACGCTCATTAATACGACATGCGCATCATCGCCTCCGAGTTGGCGCGCGGCCTGCAGCATCGGCTGGGCCTTATCGATCTGCGAAAGGGCGATCGGGATGACAATTCGCTTGAACATGGGCGATCCTCCTCTGTGACATCTGATTGCATCGCCCGACTGTAGAACAGCGTGCGGTCCGGAGCATTCATTTTACGGCCCGCACCCGAAAAAGACTCGTACAGTTCGCCGGGTTCAGCGATCGCGTTGGACCGGTTTTGGCCGCTCCTCGGGCAGCACGCCCTGCCTGCGTGTGAGCAGCACGATCTGCAGCAGCACGCCAATCATCAGCACGCGCGCCGCGCCGGCCTGTGTCGCCATGTCGGGCGGCAAGGCCCGGGTGACGATCTCCGTGCCCGACCAGACCAGCCAGACGATGACCGTGCCGAGCAGCGCCCCCTTGTTGTTGCCGCTCCCGCCGACGATGAGCATCGCCCAAACGAGAAAGGTGCCGAACACCGGTTCGAAGGCCTCGGGCGAAATGAAGCCGAAGAAGTGCGCATACAACCCGCCGGCAAGGCCCATGAGCGCCGATCCAACCACGAAAGCCTGAAGCCGGAAGCCGATCACGTTCTTGCCCGCCGCCTTCGCTGCGTCCTCATTGTCGCGGATGGCGCGCAGCACGCGGCCCCAGGGCGAAACGCGGGCGCGTTCGACAAGAAAATACGCGATCATCACGGCAACAACTGCCAGAATGAGGAAGACTGGCCCTGCCAGCGGTCCGCTTTCGACCAGCGGGCGCGGAATTTCAGCGATGCCGCGCACCCCGTTTGTGATCTGCTCCTCGTTCTTGATGAGGAAACGGATGATTTCAGCGAGTCCGATCGTCGCGATGGCGAGATAGTCCGAGCGCAGATTCACCGTAATCATGCCGATGAGCACGGCAAGCAATCCGCTGACGATCACGGCGCCGATCAGGCCGATAATCACCGGCATGCCGAACCCGCCGAAATGTGCCTCCGTCGGCGGCACCGTGAGGATCGCTGAGGTATAGGCGCCGACCGCGTAGAACCCGGCGATGCCGATATTGATCTGCCCGGTCATCCCCCACTGGATGTTCAGCCCAAGCGCCATGATCGCATAGATGCATGCGAAGGAGGCGAAGAACACGAAATAGCTGAGCAGGCCGGCAAGCTCCATCAGCGGTCCTCCCTCGTTGCAGGCGCGGCGGTCATAGCGAACTCCCGCGGAAAATGCCGGTCGGACGGACGATCAGCGTGGCCACCATGATCGCAAAGGCGACGGCCTGCTTGTAGGCCGGGTTGATGAACAGCGTGGACATCTCCATCGCCACGCCGATCAGAAGGCCGCCCGCCATCGCGCCATAGGGCCGGCCGATGCCGCCCACGATGGCCGCCGCGAATACGGGCAGCAGCTGCTGCCAGCCCATGACCGGATGCAGGCGCGTGTCCATTGCCAGGAAAATGCCGGCCATCGCCGCCAACCCGCCAGCGATCACCCAGGCGATCAGGATGACCCGGTTCGTCGGAATGCCGGAGATGCGCGCGAGATCGACATTGTCCGCCATCGCGCGCATCGCCTTGCCGAATTTTGTGTATTGCAGGAAGACGTGCAGCGCGGCGATGAGCGCGAGCGTGCCCCCGATGATCCAGAGGTGGTCGGGTTTGATGGCGATGTCGCCGATGCGGATGGGCAGCTGAATGCCGTCGGCATAGGTCTGGTTCCCGGTGCCCCAGATAAGCTGCACGGCGCTGCGCAGGATCAGCGCCATGCCGAACGACGATATCAGCAGCACGATCGGAGAGCTTTGGCGCAGCGGCCGGTAGACCGTCAGCTCCGTGGCGATGGCGACCGCCGCGACGACGAGGATCGCGAATGGCGCGGCGACGATGATCGGCAGGCCCGCGCCCGCGACGACCAACAGCGCAGCGTAAGCGCCGACTGTCATCAGGTCGCCATGCGCGAAGTGGGCAAAGCGCAGGATCGAGAACACGAGCGACACGCCGATGGCGCCGAGCGCAAGGATGCTGCCCGTGACGATGCCGTAGATCAGGAGCTGGATGACGTCGCCGATCATGTCCCCTCGTAATTCAGCCGCCGAACTCACCCGCCAAGAAACATCTCGGCGATCTCCCTGTTCTGCAACATCCGGTCGGCGCGGTCCTCGTAGCGGTTGCGGCCCATCGCCAGCACATAACCGCGATCCGAAACCGCCAGGGCCTGCTTGGCATTCTGCTCGACCATCAGGATTCCGATGCCCAGGCTGTTGATTTCCTTCACCTGTTCGAAGACCTGATCCATGAAAAGCGGCGACAGACCGGCCGTCGGCTCGTCCAGGATTAGCAGCTTCGGCTCCAGCATCAGCGCGCGGCCCATCGCCACCATCTGCCGCTCGCCGCCCGACATCTGCCAGACCGGCTGGGAGCGCCGCTCGCGCAGGCGCGGGAACAGCGTGAAGAGCTTCTCAAGCTGGCCGCTGTAATCGTCCGTGCGCAGGAACGCGCCCATCTCCAGATTCTCGATGACGCTCATGGAGGTGAAGACGTTTCGCTCCTGCGGGACGTAGGAGATGCCGATGCGCGCCGCCTGCTCGGGCGCGATGCCGGTAATGTCCTGCCCGTCGAAGCGCACTTCGCCCGCGCGGATGGTCACGAGGCCGGCCAGCGCCTTGATGAAGGTGGATTTGCCCGCGCCGTTCGGCCCGACGATGGTGACGATCTCGCCCGGCTCGACGCGCAGGCTGACGCCGTTCAGGATGTCGACGCCGCCATAGCCGCCATAGATGTCGCTCGCCGCCAGCAGGCTCACGCCGCACCCCCCATCTGCCTCATGCCGGCTCGGTATGACCGAGATAGGCTTCGCGCACCGCCTCGTTCGCGCGGATCTCCGCCATTGTGCCGCGCGCCAGGACAGTGCCCTGCGCCATGCAGATCACCGGATCGCAAAGCTCCGCGATCATGTCCATGTCATGCTCGATAAGACAGAAGGTGTAGCCGCGCTCCCGGTTCAGCCGCCGGATTGTGTCGGTGATCTGCGCGAGCAGCGTGCGGTTCACGCCCGCGCCCGGCTCGTCGAGCAGCACGACCTTCGCATCGGTCATCATCGCGCGGCCGAGATCAAGCAGCTTCTTCTGCCCGCCGGACAGCCGCCCCGCAAGCTCATCGGCAACGCGCGAGAGCTGCAGGAAGTCCAACACCTCATCGGCCTTGTCGGCGATTTCAGCCTCCTGCCGGCGCACGGCCCTCCAACGCAGCCAGGAGGTCACGAGGCTCTCGCCCTTCTGTGCGGCAGGCACGAGCATCAGGTTCTCGCGCACGCTCATGCGGCTGAACTCGTGCGGGATTTGGAAGGTGCGGATCAGTCCAAGATGAAACAGCCGGTGCGGC
>CAZYUT010000128.1:0-5891 GCA_964650735.1 uncultured Hyphomicrobiaceae bacterium | reverse complement strand
CTAGAGCACTTTCAGCAGAAGTGGGCACCGGTTTTGCGTCCGAAAGTGCGACAAAACAAGGACTTAGAGCCTGTTCAGCGATTCGGATTTCGTTGAACAGGCTCTAAATCACTGAGCGGTGCTGTCATAATAGCGAACGATTGCGCTAAGGTCCGGCCGGTCGCGCTCTTCGGGCGGCTCCCCCGCCGTGCCGATGTGAATGAAGCCGGCAATGCGCTCCGCTGTCGTCAGGCCGACCGCATGTCTGGCGCTCTCATCATAGGCGTACCATTCCGTCAGCCAGTGCGCGGCGAAGCCGAGCGCGTGGGCGGCGTGGACGAGGTTCATGCAGGCCGCGCCCGCCGACAGGACCTGCTCCCACTCGGGCGCGCCCGGATGATAGACCGTGTGCGAGACCACCGCGACGGTGACCGGCGAGCGCATGAAGCGGTTGCGCTCGATATCAAGCCGCATGTCGGAGGCTTCCGGCTCCTTCTCCGCCGTGATATGCGCCAGCCTTTCGCCCAGCGCCTTACGCCCGTCGCCCGCAATCACGATGAACCGCCACGGCGTCAGCTTCTTGTGGTCGGGCACGCGCGATGCAATCCGCAGGATGGTTTCAAGCTGCTGGTGGTCCGGGCCTGGCTCGACAAGCTTCTCGGCCTTCACCGAGCGGCGGCTTTTGAGATACTCAATCACGGGGTTTGTCATGCAATTCTCCCATTTGTCCGCTGAACTCCCGTCAACGCGAGGAGGGGGCTGGACATGATGCGAAATCGGGTGAATGTTTGCGCCATGAGAGGGCTGCGCTTCAAGTTTTTTGCCTTTCTGATGGGAGTCGCCGCAATTGCGGCCGTGACGCCCGCCGGCAGTGAGGCTGTCGCGCAAAACCGTGTCGTTATCCTGGACATGACCAACAGCATGTGGGCGCCGATCGAGGGCGGGCGCAAGTATGAGGTCGCGCGCGACGCCGTGAGCAGCGCGGTGCAGAGCCTGACGCCACCCTCGCGGTTTGGGCTTTACGTGATCGGGAACCAGCCGGGCGCGGACTGCGAGGCCATCACCGAGGCCGTTCCCTACGCGCCGCTGGATCGCGGGGCGCTGGCGGACGTGCTGGACGATGCGATCCCCGATCGCGGCCGGATGCCGCTGTTTCCGGCACTGGAGCGTGCGGTAACAGACATCCAGTCGGCGGGCGGCGAGGGTCGCATCCTGATCATCGGTGACGGCGCAGGCACCTGCGTCCCCGACACTTGCGCTGCCGCGCAGGGGCTGGGCGAGCGCGCCGGCGGCCTGCGCATCGACGCCGTGTCGCTCAACGCGAATGCTGACGAGCGCCGTGGGTTGCAATGCATCACAGAGGCGACCGGCGGCGCTTACACTGATGCCGAGAACCGCGAGGACGTAATCGCTTTCGTGCGGACCGCGCTCACGGGCAACGCCAGCCCCGATACCCCGCTACCGCGCGTACGGGCGGAGCAACAGGCCGCGACGCCCCGGAAACCAGCGCCGCCGCTTCCGGCCGTCAACCCGTTCCGCCCCGGCCAGTCTCCAGTCGTGACGCTGAGCGCGGTACTGTCCAAGGGCCAAGCGCCGATCGAGCGCGGGCTGGCCTGGCGCGTGTTGGAGGCGGGCGCGGACGCCCCGGAGGTCTGGCGCGGCGCGGACCCTCAGCCGGAGTTGAACCTGCCGCCAGGCCGCTACCAGGTCGAGGTGGATTTTGGCACCGTCAGCGCCAGCCGCGAGATCGAGGTGGAACAGCGCCGCGCGCAGACGATCACGGTCGATCTCAACGCGGGGATTCTCAACCTGTCGGGCGCAGCGCGTGCGGGCGGCCAACCGGTGGACGACGTGTTCTATTACGTGCATGAGTTGGAGCAGGGCAGTGGGCCGGGCAAACTGGTCGCGCGGTCCAGCCAGCCGCAGCCGAGTTTTTACCTGCCCGCCGGGGCGTATCGCATCGTGGCGCGGCATGGTCTGTCTGAGGCATCCGATACGGTCGATCTGGCGGCCGGCGCGATCCTTGGGCGCAACCTCGCGCTGAACGCCGGGACGTTGCGGGTGCAGGCAAGCGTTGCCGAAGGCGAGGCCGTTCCGCGCGGTACGCTGTTCTTCGTGCTTGAGCGCGACGGGGACAATTGGCGGGAAATCGCCCGATCGGCCCAGCGGGAGCCGGTGTTCACGCTACCCGAAGGCGAGTACCAGATCGAAGCCAGGCTCGACACAGCACGCGCGGCCGCAACGGTGACGGTCGGCGCCGGTGAAGAGCGGGTCGCCGCGCTAAGCCTCCCCGCAGGGCGATTGGTGATCGAAACGCAGCTTGAGGGTCAGTCGAGGCCCGTGGATGCCGACGTGGTTTACAGAATGTTCCGTCTCGACGGCGGCGAAGCCGAATTGGTCCACACCTCGGCGCGCGCGCAATACGAAGGCTTCTTCCCGCCTGGGCGCTACCGCGTCGTCAGCGCCTATGGTCTCGCCAACGCGATCGAAACGCAGGAGGTTGCGGTCGAGCCGGGCAAGACCTACAGCCTGACCTTCACGCACAATGCCGGAAGGGCGCAAATTGGACTGGTCAAGGTCCGTGGCGGCCTGACGCTGGGCCGCGTGACCTGGTCGATCCGCGACAGCCAGGGCGACGAGATCTACACCTCCACCGAGACGGTGCCCGAGCTCTATCTGCGCGCCGGTCAATATGTTGCCATTGCCGAGCGGCAAGGACAGACGGTGCGGCAGGCGTTCACGGTTGCGACAAACCAGACCACCGTGGTGGAGATCATTGCGGAATAGCCAAATGAGACGGCAAATGAGACTACAGCCATTTTTCGCAGGCTTGCTCGTTTTGGCTGGGGCCGCCTTGGTCGCTGGGCCGGGACAGGCGCAGAATGGCAAGGCCATGCTGATCCTCGATTCCTCACGCAGCATGTGGGGCCAGATCGACGGCGTGAACAAGGTCGTCCATGCGCGCGAGGCGCTCAACCGCTTCTTCAAGCAGCAAGAAGGCGCCTTCCGGCTCGGCCTGATGGCCTACGGTCATCAGGAGAAGGCAAGTTGCGAAGACTTCGCAGTGTTGAAGGAAATCGGCGAGGTCGATGCGCCGGCCTATGCAAGCGCTGTCAACAACATCTCCCCCAACGGCTCAACGCCGATCGCCGCCGCTCTCGATGCCGCCGCGGATGTGATGGCGCGGGAGAGCGGCCGCAAGCATGTCATCCTATTGAGCGATGGGCTGGACAACTGCGAGGGCGACCCTTGTGCGCGCGCTCAGCAGCTGGCCCAATCCGTGCCGCAGATGACTCTGCACGCCATAGCCTTTGACGAGGCGGGGAAAAAAGACGAGCTGCAACAGCTTTCATGCCTGGCTGAGCCATCAGGCGGCGTGTTCAGGTTCGCAAGCAACCGCGAAGAGCTGGACACGGCGCTGTCCGATGTCGCCGCGCGCATTAACGCGCCTGCGCCTGTGACAGCAGCGCTTCCCGAAAACGTCGACCCGGATGCGCCCGTGCCCATCAAATTGACGGCCTTTCTGTCCGGCAGCGAAGAGCGGATCACGCGCGGCATCGTCTGGCGGGTGTTCGCTGACCGTGCCGGCGAAGATGGGCGCTACGAGATGCTGCACGAGTTGCAGGAGGCGCAACCGACGGTAGAACTTGAGCCGGGCGGCTACTTTGTCAATGTGTCCTGGGGCCTGGCATACGGGACCAAGCGGCTGGAGATTGCGCCTGGCCAGCCTGCGCACGAGCAACTGGTTCTCAACGCTGGGGCAATCCGGCTCAATGCGCGCCAGGCAAGCGGCGCGCCTATCGACATGGACGATGCACGCTTCGATATTTATTCCGACCGCACCGATCAATTCGGCAACCGCGAGCGGATCATCGCCAATGTGCAATCCGGCCCCGCCATCCGGCTGAATACCGGCACCTATTACGTCGTCAGCCAATACGGCGACAGCAATGCGATCGTCGAGACTGACGTGGAGGTGAAGCCCGGGCAACTCAGCGAAGTGATCCTCATCCACGACGCGAGCAAGGTCACGTTCCGGCTGGCGGAGCGGCGCGGCGGCGAGGCGATCGCGGACACGCGCTGGACGATCAAGACGGCGGATGGTGAGGTTGTCGAGCGCAGTGCCGGGGCGTTTCCCACCCACATACTGACCTCGGGCACATATCGTGTGGAGGCACAGCACGGTGGACGGCTCTACGTGCGCGAGTTCGAGCTGGCAGGCGGCGGCGCACAGCAGGTCGAAGTGCTGATGCGGTAAAAGCGGCACCGGTTTGGATCGAACCGGTGCACGGCTGTTTTTTGCTGATCTGACAGGCGATTGCGCCGAAACCCCGTTCCTGCTTTTGGGATCGGCGTTCAGCGCCGATAGTCGCCGCGGATGAAACGCAGATTGGCGTTGGTCAGATCGGCGTCGCGCAAGTCCGCGCCGCTCAGATCGGCACTTAGCAACTGCGCTTGCGTCAGGTCCGCGCCGCGCAACGAGGTCAGTACCAATTGCGCGTTTTCGAGCCGGGTCAAGCGCAGGCTCGCTTCGCTGAGATCGGCGCCTGTCAGGTCGGCGCGGTCGAGGTTTGAGCGGTCAAATGTGGCGTAACGGAAATCGCGTCCACGCAAACGCAAACTGACGCCGTCGTCAGGCGCGCCCGCAGCGCGCACAACATCGGTATCGGTTACGACCAGATTCCGCGAAAACCAGCTTTCGGTGCTGCCAGTGACGACCCGCACGCGCCCCTCGAACAGATAAGCCGTAGGCAGGAATGCAAACCGCTCGGCCTCGCTGGCCGCTGTGCCGTAGGGAACCGGCGTGCGATACCGCTCGATCGACGCCATCGCGCGGTCGATGCCCTCGCCGGGGATGGTGGCAACCGCGAAAGAGAAGAACATCGCTGCCACCCACACGAGGATCATGGTCAAGAAACTGAGCGGATAGGAAATGATGCTGCGCCCCAGCCCGGTGATGTAGCTTGCGGCCGGATAGCGAAGAAAGATCCAGAAGATCGCGAAGACCAGGAAATCAATGAGAACATAGGCGCGCTGCGCCGTCGTCACATCGAGATCGTGATACGGAAGAAAAACGATCTGAAAATAGATCAGAAGCGCAAGCGGCAGCAGCCACAGCGTAAGCGCCGACATGGCGTGGAGGAATGCGGAAAAGAGCGGGCTGCGGCTTGGCCCCGCGATGGCTTGGACATAGAAATATGAATGAAGCTGAATGCGAAGCCGATGCGTACGTTGAAACGCATGCCCCTCATGCTGGGAGATCCGTTCGTGAAACTCGCGGGCCTTCCGCGACAGCGAAACATGCTGAAGCAGAAGGTTAAAATGCATCAGCAGGACGACAGCCGGCGCGAAGATGAAGAAGGCCCGCAGACTGATATCGACCTGGAGGAGAGGGAGCGTCACGGGGGTGTTCAACAGCAGGTCGATGTGCTTGATGCCCGCCAAAGTGACAAAGAAGTATGCGAGGACCGCGATGAATACGACCCAGGCATTGCGGGCGGGGCCGCTTGCCGCGTTGACATCGTGGAGCAGCGCGGCGTTCCGTGCGTCGATGTCACTCATCACCTCGCGGGCAGAGGCGTAACTCATTTACGGGGCTCCATGAGAGCGCGTAGCGGCGCTGGCCTGGCTCGAAACGGGAATAGCCCTAGACGACGAAGGCCGCAATAACGGTGTGCAATCGGAGACGATTAATCTCCGGCGCGGCCACGATGGTCGGAGAGACAAACCGCGCCAGAATGCGCGCCTAACGGTAAGAGTACACAGATGTCACTGCACAAAACGCTCTCAGTGCGCGGCGCGCGCGAGCACAATTTGCAAAATGTGTCACTGGACCTGCCGCGGGAGAAGCTGATCGTGATGACCGGGTTGTCCGGCTCGGGCAAATCGAGCCTGGCGTTCGACACGATCTA
>CAZYUT010000127.1:0-5933 GCA_964650735.1 uncultured Hyphomicrobiaceae bacterium | reverse complement strand
TCGGCGACCGGGATGCCTTCAGGGTCGGAGCCGGGCTTGACATGCAGCGGGAAAAACAACTGCCGCAGCGGCTCCTGGATTTCGCCCATGACCCAGTCGAGCCACTGATCGACGCGCGCGCGAAGCTGAAGCTCTGCGGGGTACCAGTCCGGACCATATTTCGCCGCCAGATAGCGCAAAATGGCGTGGCTCTCCCACAGAATGAAGCCGTCCTCCGCCATCACGGGGATCTTGGCGTTTGGGTTCAGCGCCTTGAATTCCGGCGTGTCGGTCGTCGCGTAGCCGCGGCCGTAGTCGCGCCGGTCGATCTCCAGCCCGATCTCTTCAGCGAGCCACAGAACCTTGCGGACGTTCGAGGAATTGGCGCGCCCATAGAGAACGATCATTCTGGTTATGCCCCATTTTTGCGGTTGTCGTCCTGCGCCGGCGGCGCGGCTTCATTGGGGCTGCCCGCGCGGAAATAGTCAAGCATCCGGTTCCGGCGCAGCGGGCCGCGGCGGGCCGGGGTTTGCGGCTTGGCGTGCGCGCCGCCGGCCGAGCGCGCCAGGTTCAGAATGATCGCCAGATGGTGGACGCTGCGGCCCAGCCCGTCGGCGATCTGGTGGCGGCAGGAAAAGCCGCCCGCGATCAGCAGCGCGTCGCGTTCGCTCCGGCGGATCGCCGGGAACAGCGCGAGTTCCGCCATGTCGATGGAGGCGTCGAGGTTCTCCGAAGCATAGCCGAATGCGCCAGCCATGCCGCAGCAGCCTGAGTCGATCGCCTCCACCTCCAGCCCCGGCACCTGGGCGAGCGCGGTATGCAGCGCATCCATGCCGCCGAGCGCTTTCTGATGGCAGTGGCCGTGGATCAGCGCCTTCGCCTCGATCGGGCTGGCAAGCAGCGCCCAGCGCCCGGCGTCGGCTTCGCGCGCGATGTATTCTTCCAGCAGCCAGGCGTTTTCGCTCAGCCGCTTGCCCGGATCGCCAAGTCCCATGTCGCGGTATTCATCGCGGAAGGTGAGCAGGCAGGCGGGCTCAAGACCGATGACCGGCACGCCGCGCTCGATGAACCGCGCTGCCGCCAGCACCGTGCGCCGCGCCTCGGCCCGCGCTTCGTCCACCAACCCGCTCGCCAGGAAGGTCCGCCCGCAGCACAGCGGCCGTTCATCGCCAGCGCGGAGGATATGCACGCGCCGTCCGGCGGCTGTCAGCACCTCGACGGCTGCGCGCAGGTTTCCCGGCTCGAACCAGGTGTTGAAGGTGTCGGCGAATAGCGCGACCTCCGGCCCGTCCTCTGGCCCCGCCGGTTCATGGGCAAGGAACGGACGCGCGCTCCACTGGGGCAACCGCCTATGTGCGGAAACGCCCAGCGCCATGTCCGATAGCGTCGCGAGCGCAGGCACGAAATCCCTCGCATTCAGCGCCCACCAGAAGCGGCGCGCATAGGGCGCATAGCGCGGCAGATAAGCCGTCATCCGCTCGCGCAACGGCAGGCCATGGCGTTCTCGCGCGGCGTTCAGCACCTCGGTTTTCATCTTGGCGATGTCGACGGCTGATGGGCATTCGCTCTTGCATGCCTTGCAGGACACGCAGAGCTTCATCGTCTCAAGCATCTCCGGCGCGGTAAGCGCGTCCGGGCCGAGTTGACCCGAAATCGCCAGACGCAGCGTGTTGGCGCGCCCGCGCGGGCTGTCGCGTTCGTTGCGGGTGACGCGAAATGACGGGCACATCGCTCCGCCGTCGAGCGCGCGGCAAGCGCCGTTGCCGTCGCAGGCCTCTGCCGCGCTTTGAAAGCCGTTCGCCCAGTTAAGCGAAGTCTGTATTGGCGGGACGCGATAATCCGGCCGGTAGCGGAACAGTTCGCGGTCATCCATGCGCGGCGCGCCGGTGATCTTGCCGGGGTTGAGCCGCCCATCCGGGTCGAACAGCGCCTTGATCTCGCGGAACACGCGGGCCGCCTTGCGCCCGAACATGCTCGCGTGAAACTCCGAGCGCGCCAGCCCGTCGCCGTAGGCAGCCGCGTGCGTGCCGCCGTGGCGGCGCACCAGCGCATAGGTCTCCTCGGCCAGGCGGCGCATCGCCTTGACGTCGCCCGCGTGCTTCAGGTTGAGCGCCGGGCGCAGGTGCAGGCAGCCGGCCCCCGCGTGGCCGTAGAGGCTCGTCTCGACGCCGCGATGCGCGAGCAGCCCGCTCAGGTCTTCGGCATAATCGGCGAGGTGGTCGAGCGGCACCGCGCAGTCGTCGATGAAGGATACGGGCCGTCCAGCGCCGGTCTGCGACATCATCAGGTTCAGCGCCCGGTCGCGCACATGCCAGATTGCGCTTTGCACCTCCGCGCCGACAGCCTCGACGACCGCATGGCGGTGGCCAAGCCCGGCCATCAGCTCGTCCAGCTCCTTCAGCTTGCGAATGTTCTCGACGCGCACATCGCCGATGAATTCGACCAGCAGCACCGCGCCCGGCTCGCCGCGGATGAAGCGGCGCAGGATCGGGGCGAGGCGCGCGTTGCTCGCGGCGAATGCGAGCAGCCGCTGATCCATCAGCTCGATCGCCGTCGGCTGCTGTTTGACGAGGTAAGGCACGGCCTCCAGCGCCGCGCGCAGATCGGGGAAATGGCACACGCCCAGCACGCGGTTCTTCGGCAGCGGCGCGAGCTTGAGTTCGATCCGCTTCGACAGCGCCAGCGTGCCTTCCGAGCCGACGAGCAGTTCCGCCATGTTGTGCGGCTGGCGGCCGGGCAGCAGCGCGTCGAGATTATAGCCGGCGGCGCGTTGCGGCAGGTCGGGAAAGGCGCGCCGGATCATGTCCTCGTGCTGTTCGCCCATCTCCAGCAGCGTGAGCAGGCCGTCATCGAAAACCCCCGGCGCGTCCGGGTCGGGGAAATCCTCCGGCAGGTCGCCGAACACGGCCTGTGAGCCGTCCGCGAGGATCGCGTCGATTGCCGACACATTCTCGCGCATCCCGCCATAGCGCAGCCCACGCGGGCCGCTTGCGCCCGTGGCCGTCATGCCGCCGACGGTGGCGCGGCTGCCGCTGGCGATGTCCACGGGGAACCAGACGCCCTCCGGCGCGAGCTGGCGGTTGAGCGCGTCGAGGGTAATGCCGGGCTGCACGGCGCAGGTCATCGCGCTCAGATCGTGGAACAGCAGCCTGTTCAGGTATTTGGAGCAGTCGATGATCAGCCCTTCGCCGACCGTCTGCCCCGCCGTCGCCGTCCCGCCGCCGCGCGCGGTGATCGCCACACCCTCTTCCGCCGTGATGGCGATGATCGCCAGCAGGTCAGCCTCGGTGCGTGGTACGACCACCCCGAGCGGGAACACCTGATAGACCGAGGCATCGGTCGCGTACCGCCCGCGGTCGAACCGGTCGAACAGCACCTCGCCCGCGATCTCGCTGCGCAGCCGCTCAGCCAGCCGGCCCCGCCCGGCATCATTCAATAACGGCGGCATCTGCTGTAGGGTCTGTTCTGTGCAGGCACGAGGCCCGCGTTTGCGGCACGGGCCGCTTCATGGGCCCGGCGATTGCGCGGGCGGCGCGTCCTGCGATTCTGAAACACGCGAAAGGCCCCGTTGCGCATGAATTTGCATACCCACGAAAACGATCTGCCGTCATGGGACGAGATCACGGCATTCATGGTCAAGCCGGACAGCCACCCCGGGCACCCCGAAACTGTGGAGCGCATCGAGACCCACATTTCCCTGATTTTCCTCGCCGGTGACGTCGCATACAAGATCAAGAAGCCGGTCGTCTTTCCTTTTCTCGACTATTCCACCCCGGAAGCCCGCCGCCGCGCCTGTGTTAACGAGGTGCAGCTCAACCGGCGCACCGCGCCCGACCTGTATCTCGGGGTGGTCCCGATCACTTACGACAGGGATCGCGGTGTCGAGATCGGGGGCAGCGGCCAGGTCGTGGAATGGGCCGTAAAAATGCGCCGCTTCCCCGATGGCGCGCTGTATTCGGAACTGGCGGCGGCTGGCCGGCTCGGCCGCGAAGACTATGCCGAACTTGCGCGCGCGGTCCACACCTTTCATGACGGCGCGGCGCGGCGGATCGAACCGGGCAGGGCGGTGGCGGCGCTGTCCGAACTGATTGCGCAGAATGACGAGGCGTTTGCCGAATACCCGGATGTTTTTCCGCCGGACGAGGTGCGCGCGCTGCGCATGGGCCTGGAGGCGCGGCTAGCGGAGCTGACGCCGCTTTTGGAGCAGCGCATCCGCGAGGGCTTCGTGCGTCATTGCCACGGCGACCTGCATCTGCGTAACGTGGTGCGAATAGACGGCCATCCCGTGCTGTTCGACGCCGTGGAGTTTGACGATGCAATCGCCACAGTGGATGTGCTGGACGATCTGGCGTTCCTGCTTATGGATCTGATCGCGCGCGACGCCCCTGAGGGCGCGAATGCCGTGCTGAACGCTTATCTTTTGGCCGACACCGACTTGCGCAACCTTGAGGGTTTGGCCGCGCTGCCGATATATTTGTCGACGCGCGCGGGCATCCGGGCCAAGGCTGCGGTTTATCAGGGACAGAGCGAGGAGGCGCAACGGTATTTCGCGCTGGCCCAGCGGTTTATGGACCGGGTCAAGCCGGCGCTGATCGCCATTGGGGGGCTGTCCGGGACGGGCAAATCCACGCTGGCGCGCGCGCTTGCGCCCGAGATCGGCGCGGCGCCCGGGGCGGTCCTTCTGCGCAGCGATGTCGAGCGTAAGCGGCTTTTCGCCGTTGGAGAAACGCAGCGCCTGCCCGAGAGCGCCTATAGCGCGCAGGTCACGAAAACGGTCTACCGGATGCTGGCGAAGAAGGCGCGGGCCGGGCTGCGCGCCGGGCACAGCGTTATCCTCGATGCGGTGCATGCCCAGCCGTTCGAGCGCGACGATGCCAGGACCATTGCTGCGGAGACAGGCGCGGAATTTGTGGGCATGTGGCTAACCGCTCCGGAGGAGACATTGGTCGCGCGGGTCGAATCGCGCGAGGCTGACGCATCAGACGCGGGCGCGGCGGTGGTGCGCAAGCAGTTGGGCTTTGATCCCGGCGAGATCGCCTGGGCGCGGATTGACGCTTCGGGCGCGCCGGACGAGGTGCGCGAGAGAGCCGGGGAGCTGCTGCGCACGCATGGTTTACGCGATTCGTAATCCGCGCGCCATTCTTGCCACGCCTTGCGTGATGTGAAATAAAACGGCGAGACGATAAACGGGTAGGGCCGGTATTGTCTTAGCCGCGCGCAACTGGGCTATTAGGAGAGCCGGTTAATGGTCAAAGAACGGGACATGGACAAGCAAAAGGCGCTGGATGCCGCGCTGAGCCAGATCGAGCGCAGCTATGGCAAGGGCTCGATCATGCGGCTCGGCAAGTCGGACCAGGTCGTCGAGGTCGAGACGGTGCCGACTGGCTCGCTAGGGCTTGACATCGCGCTGGGCGTAGGCGGCCTGCCGCGCGGGCGGGTTATCGAGATTTTTGGGCCGGAATCCTCAGGCAAGACCACGCTGGCGCTGCATGTCGTGGCCGAAGCGCAGAAGCTGGGCGGGGTCTGCGGCTTCGTGGACGCTGAGCACGCGCTCGATCCGGTCTACGCGCGCAAGCTGGGCGTCAATCTCGAGGACTTGCTGATTTCTCAGCCGGATACCGGTGAGCAGGCGTTGGAGATCACCGATACGCTGGTGCGCTCGGGCGCGCTCGATGTGCTGGTGGTCGACTCCGTCGCCGCGCTGACGCCCAAGGCCGAACTCGAAGGCGAGATGGGCGATTCCCTTCCAGGCCTTCAAGCGCGCCTGATGAGCCAGGCGCTGCGCAAGCTGACCGGCTCGATCTCGCGCTCGCATACCATGGTGATCTTCATCAACCAGATCCGCATGAAGATCGGCGTGATGTTCGGCAACCCGGAGACGACCACCGGCGGCAACGCGCTCAAGTTTTATGCTTCGGTGCGCCTTGATATCCGCCGGATCGGCCAGATCAAGG
>CAZYUT010000126.1:0-5965 GCA_964650735.1 uncultured Hyphomicrobiaceae bacterium | reverse complement strand
TTGCCGCGCGCCTCGTGCAACCAACCCGGGCGGCGGTCTGGAAACGGACCTGAAGACCCTCGCCCCCGAAAAGACTTGCGCCTTCGAAAAGACTTGCGCCTTCGCGCCGCCCCTATTCGGTCTTGCTCCCGGTGGGGTTTGCCGTGCCGCGCCTGTTGCCAGCCGCGCGGTGCGCTCTTACCGCACCCTTTCACCCTTACCCGCGCGCACGCGGGCGGTTTGCTTTCTGTGGCACTTTCCCTGGGGTCGCCCCCGCCGGACGTTATCCGGCACCGTGTTTCCATGGAGCCCGGACTTTCCTCCGCGCGCCCGCATCGAGCGAAATCGCCCCACATGAGCGGGCGGGCGGCGGCCATCCAGCCGGCTGACATAACAGATAGATGGGGATTTCGCGCGCAGGTCAAGTGCGGAAAGGGGCCGCGCATGATCGCGCGTCCCCTGTTGATGGCGGCTTATTGGTTGTTGCCGCCTGAGTTCAACTCGTTGGCCGGCGCATTGGCGTCCGGGCTCGTCTGAACGCGCATCTGCACGTCGCCGTAGCCGTAGAACGACAGCGCGCCGAAAATCAGACCGAATACGATCGCGGTGACGATCGCATTGAACAGCCGGTTGCCGAACGCGATGAGGTTGCCAAGCAGGCTGACGAGAAAGACCACGCCGGAGGCGATCAGGACCGGCTCCAGCCAGAAATATTCTGCGGGTAAAAACATGTGTGCACTCCCCTAGGTTGGCTCTAGCCGCATGCGCAGCCAATGAGCCTTATAATCCAAACATGAAATTGTGATTACATAAAATGCGATCCGCCCACGCCGTGGGCACCTGCTATGACCCGGACGCCTCGCCGCTAGTCCCATCGCCGCCCTCTCGCGCCCGCCGCGCCATGCGTTCCGCCCGCCGGCGGCGATAGGCGCGCGAGAAATTCAGGCTCAACTTGTAGCCCGCCGCCGCGATGGCGATCGTCCATGGGATAGAGCCGAGCACGATCGGCACGCCCCAATAGGTCAGAAGCGTCTCGATCCAAGCCCAGACCGTCTCGAAAAAGCCGGCATCGGCGGGAGCGGTGCTGGAGAACAGCGCGGCAAAGGCGTCGTAGCCGGCAATGTCGCTCCAGTGGCCGAGCATGAGCTGCCCTGTAATGTAGTAGAGGTAATAGACCGGCACGATGGTCAAAATGTTCGTGACCCAGGTGAACGCCATCGCCGGGATCAGCGCGAAATGCCAGCCGATGAGGCGGCTGCCGATCATCCAGCTCAGCAGAACCCCGCCCATCTGAATGCCGAACAGCGGGACGAACGCCCAGATCAGGCCCATCATGACGCCGCGCGCAGTGTGTTCCGGCGGATGGCTGCTGCGCAGGAGCGGAATGTGCAGCCGGTAGCGGATGAGCCGTGCAAGCGGATTGCGGCGCCTGGAGTTCGGACCCGCTGCCATCGGCGGTCCCATGGGTTCGTCGTGAGTCGCCATCAATTCCGTTCGGTTATCGTTCTTGTCGCCCGGCAAACCATCCTCACCGGAACCCCGGCAGATAGGATCAGGAGCGTCTGCGCGTCAAGGCGCGTCGTCGCGATGACGCAGATTGGCCTGAGGGTGGTTAATGCGGGCATCTACGCGATCACATCGTCTTTCAAATGTTGTTGCAATAGAGTTTCTCGCTTGATTGAGGCAGCGATTTCTTCCAAGGCAGAATTATCTTGTGTTTTTCGCAAGGTGGTGGCCGCGTGTTTTGCGGCACTCGGGGGAACGCCAGGATCGCCTGTCTCGTTAATGAATGGGCGGCAGTATGAAACAGCGAGAAGAAGCATGAGCGCCGTCAGCAAAGCAAATCTCGATGAATGGGTCGCCATCGCGCAGCAACTCTGCCGGAGCGCGCCAGCCTCCGCGGCTTGCCCGGATTGCGGCAAGAGCACGCTGGTGATGCGCGACCGTGAATATGGCCCGCCGCATAGCCGGGGGCGGGAACGCTATCTGATCTGCACGAGTTGCGGCGCGTTCAACGTCGTGAGCTTGCGCCGCGCCGGGTGCACGGACGCATCCTGACAGGCGCAGCGGCCGAGGCGCGGTGCTCGCACGAATGATCGTGTATGCTTATGCAACAGTTGCATGAGCAGCGAAAGGCGTGCCCCATGAGCAGTCTGGCTGACCGCCATATTCTTTTCATCCTCGGCGCAGGCATCGCGGCATACAAGGTGCTCGACGTGATGCGCCGGGTGCGCGAGCGCGGCGCGCATATGCGCACGGTTCTCACGCCCGGCGCGGCCGAGTTCGTCACGCCGCTCAGCATCGGCGCGCTGAGCGAAGCTCCGGTGTTCACCGAACTGTTTGACCTCAAGAATGAAACCGAGATCGGCCATATCCGCCTTGCGCGAGAGGCCGACCTCATCGTGGTTGCGCCCGCCACTGCCGACCTCATGGCGCGTATGGCCCACGGTCAGGCGGATGATCTGGCAACCACGGTGCTGCTCGCCGCGGACAAGCCGGTGCTTTGCGCGCCCGCGATGAATGTGCGCATGTGGCACCACCCGGCGACGCAGCGCAATCTGGCCCGGCTTGCTGGGGACGGGATCCATTTCGTCGGGCCGGATGAAGGCGCGATGGCTTGCGGCGAGTATGGCCTTGGCCGGATGGCCGCCGTCGAGGCGCTGGTCGAGAAGATCGAGGCGATGCTTGCACCGCAGGCCCAGCCGCTGGCCGGCCGGCACATCCTCATCACCGCCGGACCGACGCATGAGCCGATCGACCCTGTGCGCTATATTGCCAACCGCTCCTCCGGGAAGCAGGGCTATGCCATCGCGGAGGCCGCTGAGGCGCTGGGGGCCTGCGTGACGCTCGTGACCGGGCCGGTGAACCTCGCGACGCCGCCCGGCGTGCGGCGTTTGGATGTCGAGACCGCCGAGGAGATGCTGGCAGCGGTGGAGAACGCGCTGCCGGCCGATGCGGCGATCTTCGCGGCCGCCGTCGCGGATTGGCGTGTGGCCGGCAATGCGAGGAGCAAGCTGAAGAAATCAGCCGGTACGCCGACGCTCACGCTCGCTGAGAACCCCGATATATTGAAGACCATTGCCGCGCGCGCGGACCGGCCAGCGCTGGTCGTCGGCTTCGCGGCCGAGACCGGCGACGCGGCTGCCAAAGGGCAGGCGAAGCGCCGCTCCAAGGGCTGCGACTGGATCGTGGCGAATGACGTGTCGCCCGAAACCGGGGTGTTTGGCGGCGATGACAACAGGGTAACGCTGGTTACGGCCGACGGCGCGGAGGACTGGCCACGCATGAGCAAAGCCGAGGTTGCCCGCCGGCTGATGGCGCGGGTGGCTGGGGCGCTGGAGGGGCAGCCATATCTGCCGGTGGGGCCGGACCATGACGCCTGAGATCGAGGTCGCTCTTGAGCTGCTGCCGCATGGCGCGGGCTTGCCGCTGCCCCAATATCAATCTGCCGACGCGGCCGGAATGGACCTGTACGCCGCGCTGCCAGTGGATGCGCCGCTAACGCTGCGCCCGATGGGGCGCGCGCTGGTGCCCACCGGGCTGGCGATCGCGCTGCCGCTAGGCTTCGAGGCGCAGGTGCGCCCGCGCTCCGGTCTGGCATATCGTTACGGCATTGCGGTGCTGAACGCGCCGGGCACGATCGACGCGGACTATCGCGGCGAGGTGCAGGTCCTTCTCATCAATCTCGGCGCGGAGGATGTCCTGATTGAACGGGGGATGCGCGTCGCCCAGCTCGTCGTCGCGCCCATAACGCGCGCTCGGCTCCGGCTCATGGCGGCGCTGCCCGAGACGCAGCGCGGGCGGGGCGGCTTCGGCTCGACGGGCGCGTGAGGCTCAGCCCGCCTGACGTTGCGAGAACTGCGCCAGCAGGGTGTCCTTCGCCTCGTTGATCTTCATCGCCAGATAGGTCGAGCCGCCCTGATCGGGATGGAATTTCTTCATCATCTCGCGGTGCGCACGGCGGATGTCTTCCGGCTTCGCCCCGGGCCAAAGGCCGAGAATGCGGTAGGCTTCGGCGACGGTCATCGGGCCGGACGCAGCAGCGTCGCTGGTCTGGCTGGCGCGCGCACCGGGCTGATCGCGCCAGTCAGGGGCGACGCGGTCGAGATAGGCCTCGACCAGCTTCGCGCTCTGCGCATCGTGCGAAAGCGTCTCGCGCAAGAGCGCCAGCAGTTCAGACGTCTCCATGCTCGACAGACTGCGGCCCGCGAACTGCCCGTCCAGAACCTCGCCGTCCATGTTGCCAGTGTCGTGATCGAGCGTCATCTCGACGAAATCGGCGCGGACCGTCGAGGTCTGCCCGCCGCTGGGCCGCGCATTGCCGGGGGCTGGCCCGGTCTGCCCGCCGCCAAGAAAGGGCAGCCGCCAGCCAAGCAGCCACCCGCCTGTCAATGCCAGCGGGATCGCCATGCCGATGCGGCCTGCCAGCCCTAGCCCGATCGCCAGCCCGAGCAGCCCGTAGCCGCCGCCCTTGCGAATCGCCCGCGCGCCCGCCTTCGGGTCCATGCGCGCGACGCGTCCGGCATAAAGCAGCAGCAACAGCAGTAGCAGCAGACCGGCGATCAGGAATTGCATTGCATGTCCGTCAGGATTTGAGCTGTTCAAGCAACAGACGCCCCGGCCCCGTGCCCGAGCGGCTCAGGTCTTCCAGCGCCTGGCGTCCGCCAGCGGCATAAACCGCCACCGCCTGCAGCAGCGCCCGCAGCGCATCCGCCGCGCCCGCGTCGAAACGGCAATACGCCCCGCCAGTGAGCCGCGCAATCTCTTTGAACGCCGTCGCGGCATTGGGGTTGTTGCCCTCCTGAAACATGAAGGCAGGAACCTTCAGCATGCCCAACTCCCCGGCGGTTTTGGCGAGCGCGTCAATATCCTCCTCCATACTGTCGCCGACAAACACAAGCGCGCTGACCTCGCCGGCCTCGGCTTCCTTGCGCGCGTGCTGGAGCACTCTCCGGATCTGCGTGAAACCGCCGCGGCAGGCGACGCTGGTCATCAGGCGCTTCAAGCCGTGCGCGTCCGACACCCATTTCGAGGCGCGGCACTCATCGAAGCCGCGAAAATACATCAGCTGTACGTCCAGACCGCCGATTTCCGCCACTGACTCGAACATCTGGCCCTGAAGCTGCAGCGCCATGTCCCAGGCGGGCTGGCGGCTCATAGTCGCGTCCATGGCAAAGATGAGGCGTCCGCGCTGCGCGGCCGTCCGGGGCATGCTGCGCACCTGCGCGACAAAGGCGTCGATCTCGTCGGCGCTGGATTTGGCGGGTGTCTGTCCGGCGTCCTGGGCCGTGTTCGCGGGCAAGGGCCGGGTCTTGTCGGGTGAGTCCCTGGTCGACATCTCTCTCCAATCGTGATGCTCGCGGTATAGTAGTGCGCAGCGCTGGCGATGTCAGGACTTTCCCGCACGCGAGCGCGTTTCGCCGCGCTGTCGCAGCTTTTGTTTTCGCGAAAGCTTGCTATGGTGCGGCGCGCGTTCCCGGATCAGTCAAGGATCGATTGCCGTGCCATTGCCAGTCGTGCGCACCGTGAGCCACCTGCGCGAGGCCGTTCGCCGCTGGCGGCGCAAGAACCGCAAGATCGCGCTCGTGCCGACAATGGGCGGGCTGCATGAGGGGCATCTGACGCTTGTGCGCCTCGCGCGAAGGAACGCGGACCGGGTCATCGTCTCGATCTTCGTGAACCCCACGCAGTTCGGCCCGGATGAAGATTTCGAAAATTATCCGCGCGATGAATACGGCGATAATCGGCTTTTGTCGAAGGCCGGGGCGGACCTGCTTTACGCGCCGTCGATCCTGGAGATGTACCCCAATGACTTTGCGACGCGCGTCGAGGTCGCGGAGCTGACGCAATGCCTGTGCGGCATTTCGCGGCCGCACCATTTCGCCGGCGTGACCACGGTGGTGACCAAGCTGTTCATGCAGAGCCGGCCGGATATCGCGGTGTTCGGCGAGAAGGACTATCAGCAGCTTCTGGTGATCCGCCAGCT
>CAZYUT010000125.1:0-6222 GCA_964650735.1 uncultured Hyphomicrobiaceae bacterium | reverse complement strand
CTCGATCGCCAGCGTCATGCGGCGCAGCACCGCCGGGTCGATCTCGTGGATGTAATTCGAGGTCCACAGCACCGGCACCGGGCTGCGCTCCAGCACGCGGTTGAGGTAGAGCTTCGAGCCGCCGCGCCCGATGAGCTGCGAGGCGACATCCTCCATCTCGTCGAACAGCACCGCCGCGTTCTTCGACCCGGCCAGCAGCCGCAGCGAAAAGACGAGGTCCGCCAGCCGCGCGGCGCGGTCCTGCTCGGCCTGTGTGCCCGCGTCCTCCCCGGCGCCGTAGAGCGTCAGGCCGGCGCTTTCGGCCGCGACCTTGCACAGCTCCGTCTTGCCGGAGCCGGGCTGGCCGTAAAGCAGAATGTTGACGCCCGCCGCGCCCTCGCGCGCCGCGCCGCGCAGCACCCCGGCGATCAGGTCGCGATCCGATTCGATGTGATCATAGTCGACCGAGGTGATCCCGGCCTGCAAAGGCTTTCCGAGGAACGCCCTGCGCATCTCGGCGAAATCGGCGAACTCACGATCAAGGCTGTTGTCCACGCGCGGCGGGATCTGAAACCGGCCGTTGAACCCGGAGAGCTCGTCGCCGTCCTCGTCGAGCTTGATCAGGCCGGAGACGACCAGATCGCCATTCGGGCCGAGCAGCGGCTCGACCACGCGTGCAGGCTGATCCACCAGAGCAGCGATGGTGCGGTTGAACGGCGTGATGACCTCGCCGACGCAGTCGCAAAGATACTCGACCTGATCGAAGCGCCCATAATGGGCGATCAGTGCGACAATGTCGGCGGAGGCGGGCGGCAGGCCCAGCTCGCGCACGAGCATCAGGATGTTGCGCGTGAGTGGCTCGGGCGGCGGCGTGGCCTGCGCGGCGGCTCGCAGATCCTGCAGAATCTGCGTCTCATGCGTGCGATAGGCGCGCTCGAACTCGACGACGTTGAAGCCGCCGCCGTAGAGATGGCCGATCACCTTAGACAGCGGCTTCGGCACCGGCAGCGAGAGCAGATCTGCACGCTCGTTCAGCCAGTGGGTCAGGTGCCGCAGAGCGCGCAGCGGCAAGTCTGGCCGCGCCAGCACGCGCGACAAGTAGCCGGCAACCAGGCTGCGTTCGGCATCATTCATTGGGTTTAGCCGCCCGCGCGGCCGGAACGCATTCACTCATGCCTTGTATGTATCGGCTTCGCGCGGGGTCGGGCAAGTGCGAGGCGATGCGGGGCGGGGAACGGTACGATCCTAAATCGGCTCTAGCGGCCGCGACTTGATCTCAATTCCATTGGCCTGCGGTTCCAACGGTTGTCCTGTGCGGTTCGTGGCTGCCGACCGCAACGACGCCAGCCGCGCGTGCTCTTCTTGCAATACGCGAGCGAGGGCTGCGTGCCGGTTCATGTCATAGCTCCAATGCCCCGCGCGCCCGCGCCGCCGTTCGCCGCGCAGCGCCCGCTCTAGCATCGAAACCAGTCGTTCGGCATCAGCCGGGTCGGTCGACTCGATCTCGCTGGGCCACAGCGGCACCAGCCGCGCCAGCTGGCGCGTGCGCGCATCGGGCACGAACACCGCGAGAGCGCGCTCCCGCGGCTCCGGCGCATGCCAGCTTTGGATACGGCGCTTTCCGCCACTCTGGCGTTGATAAGAATCACCCGTCATCTTTGCGGCTCCTGTTTGCGGGAGCCGGAAGCCTGTCACACGAGCGAACGGCGGGGATAACTTCTTAAGGTGACATTGCGAAAAGAGTTAAAAATACTTGAGGCTCATCACCACCGGCGCGATCCAGGCGACCTCGGCGTTATACACAATTTCTGCGCCGGGATCGTGCGGGACGAGCGTCCATCCGTCGCCGTTGCTTCGGATTACGCGCGTGAAGCGGACCTGACCATCCTTCAGCTCGATGAGACAGTCAGCGCCGTGAGCGTAGTTGTAATCCGTCTGCTTGAGGCGGTTGGCCACGAGAATTGTGCCAGCGTCGTATAGGCCCACCCGGTCATCAAGCTGGACCGCCACGGGATCGTCTGCCGGCACATGGAGGTGCAACACGTTGACCTGCTTGCCCTCGCTGGTGAGCACCCGCCCGTTCTGCATGACGCGGCCGATCACAGGAATTTCCCGTCCGCCCGGCCGGGCGATCAAGTCCGCCGGCTCGATATTGAGCGCGTTGGCGATTTTTTCCAGCCAGTCCGTGGAGACGGTCATGTTCGCCGTTTCCAGCCTCTGAACGGTTTGCGGCGTGGTGGAGATCTTTTCGGCGAGTTCTTTGAGCGTCAGCCCGCGCAGTTTACGGAATTCGCGAATTCTTGTTTCCATGTCGGGATCCTCTTGTTTTGGATCACCCTATACGAGTTTTTTTACCGAACGTTTGTTCGTTATTTTTACTTTTTACGTAAATTGTCAGGGCATGGGTGATTTTCGATGCTCTTTCTTGTCCCGAGCAAAGAGGTCTGGATAGCACATGTCTGGTGATACGGAAGAGTGGCGCTTTGGAGATTCGTTCAGCCCCAACCACTACATAGCTACATCAAGCGCCTATCAAGCACAATATCTTCAATTTTCAGCGATCTGCGGCTTATTGGAGCAAACAGTCAGCGCGATGTTCGACGTGTCTCCGCAGGCGCTGCGGGCCTCACGCCGCGGCTGCGCCCGGATTTCGTTCGCGCGGCAGTCAGCGATGTATCTCGCGCATGTCGTGTTCGGCCTGAGCATGACGCAGGTTGCCGCGCTATTTGACCGCGATCGCACCACCGTCGCGCATGGCTGCGCCGTGGTCGAAGACCGGCGCGAGGACCCCGTGTTCGATCAGGCGCTGTACATCGTCGAAAGCGTGTTGCGACACGCCCTCGTTCGCCGCGTAACCTTTGGAGGACATCCGAAATGAGAGATTGCAATGCGCTGGAGCCAGAAGCTGTGGATTTGCTCAAAAAGCTGAGCCGGCGTGGTGCGCGCCTGGTCCGATATCGCACAGGTGAACCAGAAGATGAATGTGATAATGCCTTCATTTTGACACAGGGTTCGTCCTTGGGCGGCAGCAGATCTCGCCGCATTTCTTGTGATTTGGTGTCGACGCTGTCGAGACAACAAATGATTGCGCCAGATGATGGCGGGTTTGTGCTCTCGGAAACCGGAATGGCGTTTTTAAGACGAAAACTTGCGCGAACCGATGCCTTTCGGCAGCAGCATCAGGCGCGGGCTATCGAGACAGTCGAGATCGAAGGCGTTCGAAAGCCCGTGCTGGTCGATGAAACCGAAAGCCCGCTGGGCTGGTTGTTCCGGCGCAAGGATAAGAGCGGCCAGCCGCTGATCGACTCCGCCCAGTTCGAAGCGGGGGAGCGTCTGCGCCGCGACTTCTTCTATGCCGGGTTGACGCCAAGGGTCACGGCCAGCTGGGACGGTATTCCCGGCGACCGGAGTGCGCGCCGTGCAGCGCCCGGGGCCTCGACCAATCTCCGCGAGCAAACGGTGGCAGCGCAGCAGCGCGTGCGCCGCGCGCTGGAGGCCGTCGGGCCAGATCTGGCCGATCTGCTTGTCGATGTCTGTTGCCATCTGAAGGGATTGGAAGAGACCGAAAAGGCGAAAGGCTGGCCGCGCCGCTCTGCAAAGCTGGTGCTGCAGATCGCTCTTCGCGAATTGGCGCGGCACTACGGACTGCTCCGCTCCGCCGCCGACGCCGCGCATGACACGCCGCGCCCCCTCACCCACTGGGGCGCTCCGGACTACAAGCCGCAAATCTAGGGTGCTTAGGCCGTGGCGGTGCCCATTGCCGCCGCGGCATCCTGCCTGACGCGCTGGACCATCGAGGCGAGGCCGTTGGAGCGCTGCGGCGTAAGGTGGTCGCGCAGGCCGATCTGGTCGAAGACCTTTTCAGCGTCGAGTTGTGTGATCTCGTCGGCGCGCTTGCCGGAATAAAGCGCGATCAGAATGGCTATCAAACCGCGCACGATATATGCGTCGCTGTCGCCGCGGAATTTGAGGACCGGGCGCTCCGGGTCGCCCTCGCGTTCCGTCACCAGCCACACCTGGCTGACGCAGCCGCGCACCTTGTGATCTTCCGCGTAATCCTCGGGCTGGAGCGGCTCCAGCTCCTTGCCGAGTTCGATGACGTAGCGGTACCGGTCCTCCCAGTCATCCATGAACTCGAAGTTGTCAATGATCTCGTCGATACTCATGCTGGCTCCGGTTTGCAGCGTTAGCGTTCCCCCTGATATAGGGTGCAAAGACGCGAGCGCGACCTGTCATGCGTTCTCGGTAGGGACCAGAGGTGATCGGGCCGGTTTGGTCGCGTCCGGTGCATAGTGCTGCAGGATAATGAGCTTTTGCCAAATCTTGCGGCTCAATCCGGTGGTCAGATCTTCAATGTCGCTTGCCGCCGCGACGATCTGCGCGTCCCTGGAATTCTGCGCATACAGCGCGGCGATCTTGCCGGTCAGCGACAGCATTTCCGTGCAATAGTCGAGATACCGCGCCAGTTCGCCGGGGCTTAATTCGCGCTCTGGCGAGGATTTGGTGCGCGGCATGCCGTGCAGCACGCTGCTTGGGTCCTTGGTCAGCTGATGCATGTCGATGACATGCGTGATCGAGCGCAGCTGGTGCAGCGACTTGTAGGCGCGGTGGCGTTTGGCGCGCTCTTCCAGCCGGCCGAGAAACAGAAGTCCGACCGCCACAAGCACGACGATGTTGAAGGTCGCTTCGAGCCCCTGCACCACCGTGAAGGGCGCATATTCGCCGGGCGCGTCGCCTGAAAGTGTCGGCGGCTCCGCACCTCCGAGAACCCATCCGCTGATGAGGACAAGGCCGGTGACGACAGCAATGAATCCTGCCGCCGAGATCAGGCGCAAGCTCCAGTTGGGCCGGCCGATCAGTGCGGCATCGCGCGCACAAAGCACCGCAAGATGTTCCAGTTCGCGGCAGACTTTTGCGAGATTGCGGTTCGGAAACCGCTCATAAATCCGGTCGCCGAGCGTTTTGATGGTCTGAATGACCCGTTCAGCACTCAGCCTGTCAAACGAACTTCGCCGCTCTTCCATGCCCTCTCGACCTCTGGCATCACGACGGCACGCACCCGCGCACGCTCTCCCACAACCGCTCCCAGACCGGCGCCATGAGCGCCTCCGGCGGCTCGACAAACTCCATATAGAAAAGGTAAACGATGAATGCGCCGACCAGAAGCTCGAAGAACGCCTCGGTGTATTTCAGTTCGCCAAGCTCGGCCAGCTCGCCGCCCTTGCGGTAATCCTTTTCACGAGAGTGAAAAACCATCCCAAGGCCGAAGATGAAGCCGATCGTCAGCAGCCCGACCTCCAGCAGGCTGAGGACCGTCATCGTCAGGCAGCCGATGAAATTCGTTACGACGATCATGAAGTTGAGACCCGCGGGCGTGATGTTGCCGAGCCGCGCCGAGGGGATCAGCCAGCACAGCGCACAGTAGCCGGCATAAAGCGCGACGATGAGGAAGAAGAGCTTGCGAACGCCAAGCGTGACTGTGTTTTTCATCGCGCGTTTCCTTGATCGCTACGGCGCGGCCACTTTCAGAAGCCTCCTGATATCTGGCTCGCCTCATGCCTCAAACACGGTGGGATCAAGCGGCCTCCGATCGACTTCGAGGCGGAAAATATCGGGCCTGGCATAATGGCCGGTCACATCGAGCGACTTCCGCGCCGCGCGCGCCTGCTCCAGATCGATGTCGTGGAACAGGATGCCCTTCTCCCTGTGCAGCGGCCCCGCGACGATCCCGCCGAACGGCTTGGCGACGATTGCATCGCCGTCATTGATCCATTCCCCGTCGTCGAACAGCGTATCGCGGCCGGGAAAATCGGCGGGCACGTCTGACCCCTGAAGGGCGGTGGCGGAGGACAGCACCCAGCAGCCGCCTTCGCGGGCGATGTGGTTCATCGAGGCGCGCCACGTCTCGCCGCAGTCCCAGGTCGGCGCAACGTAGATTTCGACGTTCTGGCTGTAGATCGCGTAGCGGGCGAGCGGCATGTAGTTTTCCCAACAGATGAGGGTGCCGATGCGGCCGAACGGCGTCTGTACGACGCGCAGACCGCGGGCATCGCCATTGCCCCACACCATACGCTCCGGGTTGGTTGGCATCAGCTTGCGGTGGTTGTTCAGGATCGCGCCGTCGGGCCCGACGATGGCGACGGAATTGAACAGTGTCGTGCCGCTGAAGCTTCCATCGACTTCATGGAAGCCCATCACGACCACGATGCCGTGCGCCTTCGCCGCGGCCTGAATGTCGGCCAA
>CAZYUT010000124.1:0-6259 GCA_964650735.1 uncultured Hyphomicrobiaceae bacterium | reverse complement strand
TTGCTCGCTAGCTTGTCCATCGCCTGATGATGGATCGCATTCACGAAGACGCGCGGATGGCGGATCAGGCGCGCCAGCTTCGTCCCCGGGACCAGCTCGATGCGCAGGCGCGGCATCACCGTGCGGCGGTTGGTGCGCCACAGCTTTTCGTCGAGGTCGTGGTGAAGCGTGCCGCCGAAGAACACATTGAGCATTTGCGCGCCGCGGCACACGCCCATGATCGGCAGCCCACGGGGCACGGCGCGCTCCAGCGCGGCCAGCTCGAAGCGGTCGCGCTCTTCGTCGATGCGAACGTCCAGCGTGAAGTCGCCCTGATAAACCCTTGCAGAGATGTCGTCGCCGCCGCCGATCAGGAGCCCATCCAGCTCGCTCACCATATCCGGCGAATGATCCGCGCCAATCCGCATGGGCCGCGCGCCCGCAAGGCGCAACGCGAGCGCATTCCACGCATAGCTGAGGCGCCCGCGATGACGCGACGTTGACACGCCGATCAATGGGCGTCTTGCTCTACCCTCCGACACGTTTCCACCACAGTCCTGATCCCGCCGGCAGCATAGCGTTGGCTGATGCGCCCGATGATCTTGCCAAACTGCCCCGCCAAGGCGATATCACTTTGCGGCGCAGCAGGCCAGCCGCGCCCAGTGCCGGAGCCGTCATCCTGTCGTCTGGAGGAGTGCCGTTGAGCGACACCAGCGCCAAGCCCGTCTGGAAACGCGATGTCTCGGAATGGCGGAGCCGTCTGCGCTCGCTGGTGGACAATCCGCTTTGGGAACGCACGATCCTGACGATCATCGTCCTGAATGCGATCACGCTCGGCCTGGAAACCAGCGATAGCGTTATGGCGCGCGTCGGCCCGCTGCTGCTTACGCTCGATGCGATATTTCTGACGGTTTTCGTCATCGAGATCGCGGCGCGGCTGATCGCGCATGGCGCGCGGTTCTGGCGAGACCCCTGGAGCGTGTTCGACTTCATCGTGGTGGCAATAGCCCTCGTCCCTACGACCGAAAGCCTGTCTGGTCTGCGTGCGCTGCGCATCCTGCGTGCGCTTCGTCTGATTTCCGCAGTACCGTCGATGCGCCGGGTTGTGACAGGGCTGTTCCGCGCGATCCCCGGTATGGGCGCGGTCGTCGCGTTGCTCGCGCTGATCTTCTACGTGTTCGCGGTCATGGCGACGATGCTCTACGGCGACACGTTCCCCGAATATTTCGGGACAATCGGGGAGTCAGCCTACTCGCTGTTCCAGATAATGACGCTGGAAAGCTGGTCGCAGGGCATCGTCCGGCCGGTGCTCGAAGTGCATCCGCTGGCGTGGTCGTTCTTCATCCCGTTCATCCTGATGACGTCCTTTGCGGTGCTGAACCTGTTCATCGGCATTATCGTGGATTCGATGCAGGAGCAGGCGCGCGAGCGGCTGGAGGCCCTGCAGGGCCAGAGCCCGCTGGATGCCGAGGGTCAGAGTCAGGCGCTGGCGGCCGAGCGTGACTGGCAGACGCAGGAGTTTCGCAAGCTGATGGCAGAACTCCAGAGCGTGCGCGCCGAGGTCGCCTCGCTGCGCGCTGAGCTTGACGCTGCAAGGGGCGACGGCACGCCGAAAGGCTGAGATCTGCACAGGCCGGTGGCCCAGCGCGCCGGAATCGGCATAAGGTCACGTCATGAAGCAATACCATGACCTCATGCGCCGCGCTCTCGATGAGGGCGTCCGGGTCGACGACCGGACCGGCGTCGGCACGCTCAGCGTGTTCGGCCACCAGATGCCCTTCGATCTGGACAACGGCTTCCCGCTGGTCACGACGAAGAAGCTGCACCTGAAGTCGATCATCCACGAGCTGCTTTGGTTCCTGTCCGGCGACACGAACACCGCCTATCTCAATCGCCACGGCGTCAGCATCTGGGACGAATGGGCAGACGAGAACGGCGATCTCGGCCCGGTCTACGGTTACCAGTGGCGCTCCTGGCCCGCGCGGGACGGCGGCACGATTGACCAGATCGCCGAGGTCGTTGACGCGATCAAGACAAACCCGCATTCGCGCCGGCATATCGTCACCGCCTGGAACCCGGCCGATCTCGACCGTATGGCGCTGCCGCCCTGTCATTGCCTGTTCCAGTTTCATGTGGCCGCGGGGCGGCTCTCCTGCCAGCTCTATCAGCGCTCGGCCGACATCTTCCTCGGCGTGCCGTTCAACATCGCCTCCTATGCGCTGCTGACGATGATGACCGCGCAGGTGAGCGGCCTGCGCCCCGGCGAATTCATCCACACGCTCGGGGACGCGCACCTCTACCTCAACCATCTCGACCAGGCGCGCGAGCAGCTCAGCCGCACGCCGCGCCCGCTGCCGGCCATGACGCTGAACCCGGAGGTGACCTCGCTGTTCGACTTCACCTATGACGACTTCCGCTTAAGCGGCTACGACCCGCATCCCCACATCAAGGCGGAGGTTGCGGTCTAGTGGCGGAGGGCGAGGCCAAAGTGGCGATGATCGTTGCCATGGACGAGAACGGCGTCATCGGCCGCGAGGGCGCCCTGCCGTGGCGGCTGTCGTCGGACCTCAAGCTGTTCAAGCGCCTGTCCATGGGCAAGCCCCTGATAATGGGCCGGCGGACGTTCCAGTCAATCGGCAAGCCGCTCGAGGGGCGCGACAATATCGTTGTCACGCGCCAGAAGGATTTCGCGCCGCAGGGCGTAGACGTTGCCCCGTCGCCCAACGCTGCCCTGTGGCTGGCGCGCGGGTTTGCGCGGGCGCGCGGCGCAAGCGAGATCATGGTGATCGGCGGGGCGGAGATTTTCGAAGCGTTCCTGGCGGAGACAGCACGGATTTATCTGACGCGGGTCCACGCGAGCGTGCCGGGCGACACGTTCTTTCCGCCACTGCCGCCGGAGGAATGGCGCACGACGCTCAGCGAGCACTATGGCGCGGGCGCGCGCGACGACTATGACTTCACCTTCACGATCCTTGACCGCGTCGGCGCGGAAGGCTAGAGCCTGTTCAACGAAATCCGAATCGCTGAACAGGCTCTAAGTCCTTGTTTTGTCGCACTTTGGTCGCTTCGCGCCCGCCTTTGGCTCCGGACGCAAAATCGGTGCCCACTTCTGCTGAAAGTGCTCTAGGTCGAACCTGCAAGATTGTGCCGCCCGCCGCCAGCTGCTTCGAGCGCCTCGCTCGCCGCGGCCCAGATTTTCCGGTCGTCGTCCTGCGCGCGCATGTCCATCATCCAGCGCGACATCAGCGCGCCCAGACCGAACAGCAGCACCGCGCCGATCGCGGTGATCATGAACAGTGTGCCACGGTCGAGCGGCAGAGACCCCAATGGTGCGACCTGCCACGCCAGTGCCGCGAAAAGCGCCGGAACGGTCGACAGCAGGCCGAAACCAAGAGCGTTCGTCAGGCCGGGCTCACCGCGCAGGCGCGGCAGATTGTGCGACAGCCGCGCGACCGCGCCAGTGCTCTGATTGACGATGGCGATGCAGTAGGTATTGCCCTGCGGCTTGTCCTCCGGCGCGGCCCAGACGACGGTGACCTTTTGTCCGTTTTCCAGCGGGATGCCTGCGCTGCTAAGGCTGACCTCCATGTCTGGCCCGTCCGCCTGGTGCAGCGTGAATTCCAGATGCTCGACGACCCGCTCGGCGACAACCACCCGGCCCTTTGCCGCGATCGGTTTCTCCGAGGAGTTGGCGAACGCCTCCAGCCAGGAATTCAGGTTCTTGACCGTTCCCGTCGCCGCCCAGGCGTGAAACTCAGCCATGCCGTCCTTCCCGAACGAAGCGCCGCGGGGGTTTCCGCATCGTTTACGACGTCTCCGTCAACTCGCGGCCGCGCGTGTCGCGCAGGAACAGGCCGCCGATCACAAGGCTCATAACCGCAACGATGATCGGATACCACAGGCCGTAATAGATATTGCCCGTCGCCGCGACCACCGCTGTACCGATCAGCGGCAGCATCCCGCCGAACCAGCCATTGCCGATGTGATAGGGCAGCGAGACGGAGGTATAGCGGATCTGGGTCGGAAACATCTCTACGAGAAGCGCCGCGATCGGCGCGTAGACCATCGCAACATAGCCGATCATCACGACGATGATGAAAACTGCCAGCGGCAGGTTTATATCGCGCGGGTCAGCCTGTTCCGGGAACCCGGCTTGCCGGAGCGCTGCGGACACCGCTTCACCCGCCATCTGGCGCTGCCAGTTCTCGATCGGGATCGGGTCGTTATCGCCGATAGTGATGGTCTGTGGCGCGTCCGGCGGCACATCGACGATGTCGAACGAGACGCCACGGTCGGTGAGGAAATCGCGCGCCTGATCGCAGTCGGTGAAGTTCGACCACGGACCCACGAAAATATGGAGCTGGCAGTCGTCCGGGTTTGCGCGCAGCGTCACCTCGGTGCGCTCCTGAAACGCCACGAGGTCCGGGTTCACCGCCTGCGCCAGCATCTGGAACAGCGGAAAATATGTCATCGCGGCGAGCAGGCAGCCTGCGAGGATCACCTGCTTGCGCCCGATCCGGTCCGACAGCCAGCCGAAAAACAGGAACAACGGCACGCTGATGAGCAGCGCCGAGATCATAATGCCATAGGCGATCAGATAATCGACCTTCATGGTGATCTGAAGGAAGAACAGCGCATAGAACTGCCCCGTGTACCAGATCACGCCCTGACCCGCCGCCGCGCCAAGCAGAGCCAGCAATGCATTCTTGTTGTTCGGATAGCGCAGAAAGGCATCGCGAAGCGGCCGCTTGGAGGCCATGCCGCGCGACTTGATATACTGGAACAGCGGCGACTCGCTCAGGCGCAGGCGGATGTAAATCGACAGAATGAGCAGGACGAGCGACAGCAGGAACGGGATGCGCCAGCCCCACTCGGCAAACTCTTGCTCATCGATCGCCAGCCGGCACAAAAGGATGACCACCAGCGAGAGCAGGAATCCACCGCTCGCCGTCGTCTGGATCAGGCTGGTGACATAGCCGCGATGCTCGCTGACGGTGTGCTCCGCCACATAGGTTGCCGCCCCGCCGTATTCGCCGCCGAGCGCCAGCCCTTGCGTGATCCGCAGCGTGACAAGCAGCGCGGGGGCCAGCCAGCCCACCTGCTCGAAAGTGGGCAACAGCCCGATTGCGAAGGTCGCCCCGCCCATGAGCAGGATGGTGATGAGAAAGACGTATTTGCGCCCGAGCATGTCGCCATATCGGCCGAACAGGATCGCGCCGAAGGGCCGGACGATGAAGCCTGCGGCATAAGTCGCGAAGGCCGCGAGCAGGGCTGCGGTCTCATTCCCGGGCGGGAAGAAGAGGAATGCAAAGAATGGGGCCAGCGTCGCGTATAGAAAGAAGTCGTACCATTCAAATACTGTGCCGACGGAGGATGCGAAAGTAACCTTCCGCAACTCTCTCGGACGGATATGAATGATGTCCGGGACACCTTGGTGCCGCGTGCGGATGACCTGAACCACGGACGCCCCTCCCAGAAAATTATTGTTTTTCCAAGGCGATATTTAGCGGCGGCCAGGATGCCGGTATTCGTTGCATTCCAGCTTTGGAACACTGAGGCGTTGTATAGAAATAAATCAAAAATAAGGCTTTGGCCTCGGGCGCGAAACATTCTGTCCCACGCCCGTGACGTTTCGCGACGCCTCCCTCTCAGCGCGGCAGCGTCTCATCAACGGCGGCCTTTGCGGCGGCGACGACGTGGTTGATCTCGTCGTGTGTGATGCAAAGCGGCGGCGCGAAGCCGAGGATGTCGCCTTGTGGCATCGCCCGCGCAATAACGCCCCGGCGCGCGAGCGCGGCCGTGACCGACGGGCCGACTTTCTGGGCCGGGTCGAAGAAGGTCCGGCTGGCCTTGTCCTCGACGAACTCGACGGCCGCGAGCAGCCCCTCGCCGCGGACCTCCCCGACATTCGGGTGATCCGCCAGCGCCTCCTTGAGTTGCGCGTTGAAATGGGCGCCGGCCTCGCGTGCGTTCGCCACCAGCGCCATCCGGTCGATCAGCTTCAGATTGGCGACGCCCGCCGCCGCGCAGACCGGGTGCGCCGAATAGGTCCAGCCGTGCCCAAACGGGCCGAACTCGTCCGTGCCGCGCTCCAACACCTCCCAGACCTTTTGCGAGACGATCGAGCCGGACAGCGGGGCATAAGCCGAAGTCAGGCCCTTGGCGATGGTTATGATGTCCGGTTCCAGGCCATAGTGCGACGATCCGAACATGGAGCCGAGCCGGCCAAAGCCTGTCACGACCTCGTCGACGATGAAAAGGATGTCGTATTTCTTCAGGA
>CAZYUT010000123.1:0-6362 GCA_964650735.1 uncultured Hyphomicrobiaceae bacterium | reverse complement strand
CAGCCCATCATCATCAACACCGCGCGCGGCGGGCTGGTGAACGAGGCCGATCTCGTAGCCGCGCTCGATGCCGGCCAGGTGCGCGGCATCGGCTTCGACTGTCTCACGAAGGAGCCGCCAGGGCTGGACAACCCGCTTATCCAGATCGCCGACCGGCCGAACGTCATCATCACGCCGCATTGCGCCTGGGCCAGCGACACCGCCATGCAGACGCTTTGGGATCAGGTGATCGCCAACATCGAAACGTTCCACCGCGAGGGCGAGGCGAACGTGGTCAGCCCAAACTGATCGCCCATAAAACAGTTGCGCCTGCGCGGCAAAAGCGCAGCGGTTGATCTTGCAACCCGTTTCAGGTCTGAATAGCGCCCAGCGTCTACGCGCGTGGCAACGCAGCACGTCCGCGCGCCGGAGAGAGCAAGGAGACCAACTTGACCGACCGTGTCACGCATTCTGGGCTGCATATTGCGCCCGAGCTTTACGCTTTCGTCAACGACGAAGCCCTGCCCGGCACCGGCATCGATCTGGACGCCTTCTGGCGCGGCTTGGCCGGCATCGTCGCCGAACTGAGCGCGGAGAACCAGGCGCTGCTGGAAAAGCGCGGCGCGTTGCAGGCGAAGATCGACGACTGGCACAAGGGGCGGCGCGGTCAGCCCTTCGACGTGGCGGAATATGAGCGGTTCCTGCGCGAGATCGGCTATCTGCTGCCGGAGGGGCCGGACTTCGCGGTCACCACGGCGAACGTGGATGATGAGATTGCGCACATCTGCGGGCCGCAGCTCGTGGTGCCGGTGTCGAACGCCCGCTATGCGTTGAACGCAGCGAATGCCCGGTGGGGCAGCCTTTACGATGCGCTTTACGGCACCGACGCACTCGGCGATATGCCGGCGGGCGGCGGCTACGATCCGGCGCGCGGCGCGCGCGTCATCGCCTGGGCCAAAGGCTTTCTCGACGAGAGCGCGCCGCTATCCGGCCCGAGCCACGGCGATGTCACGGCCTACACGGTCAAACATGGCCAGCTCGTCGCGCAGATTGGCGGCGACACCGCCAGCCTGATCGACCCCGCCAAATTCGCCGGCTATCGCGGCGCTGCGGACCAGCCAGAGGCCATCATCCTTCGCAATAACGGCCTGCACGTCGAAATCCGCATCGACCGCTCGAGCGAAATCGGCGCGGCAGACCCCGCGGGCGTTGCGGATGTCCGGCTCGAATCGGCGATGAGCACGATCATGGACTGCGAAGACTCGGTCGCAGCCGTCGATGCCGAAGACAAGGTGCTGGTCTACCGCAACTGGCTTGGCCTGATGAAAGGCGATCTGACCCAGGAGGTCGCCAAGGGCGGGCGCAGCTTCACCCGCAAGCTGAACGGCGACATCGCCTACACCGCGCCGGACGGCGCCAAGCGGATGCTCAAAGGCCGCAGCCTTATGCTCGTGCGCAATGTCGGGCACCTGATGACCACGCCGGCGGTACTGGACGCCAACGGCGACGAGGTCTATGAGGGCCTGCTTGACGCCATGGTGACCAGCGCCATCGCCCTGCACGATATCGGCCCGTCAGGACGTCGCGCGAACAGCCAGGCCGGCTCGGTCTATATCGTCAAGCCAAAGATGCACGGGCCGGAGGAGGTCGCTTTCTCCGATAAGCTGTTTTCGCGCGTGGAGGACGTTCTCGGCCTGCCCCGCCACACGATCAAGATGGGCATCATGGACGAGGAGCGGCGCACCACGCTCAACCTCAAGGAATGCATCCGCGAGGCGAGCGCGCGCGTGTTCTTCATCAACACCGGCTTCCTCGACCGCACCGGCGACGAAATCCACACCTCGATGGAAGCCGGCGCGATGATCCGCAAGGGCGACATGAAAACCGCGCCGTGGCTGCTGGCCTATGAGAACAACAACGTCGATGTCGGCCTCGCCTGCGGTCTGCCGGGCCATGCCCAGATTGGCAAGGGCATGTGGGCGATGCCGGATAAGATGGCGGACATGCTCGCTGAGAAGATCGGCCACCCGATGGCCGGCGCGAATACCGCCTGGGTCCCCTCCCCGACGGCTGCGACGCTGCACGCGGTTCACTACCACAGGGTCGATGTGCGCGCGCGCCAGGACGCGCTCAAGGACCGGGAGCGCGCCAGCCTCGCCGACCTGCTCAGCATCCCCGTCGCCGACCGCGCCAACTGGGCGCCCGACGACGTGCGCGCGGAACTGGACAATAACGCGCAAGGGATCCTCGGCTATGTCGTGCGCTGGGTCGAGCATGGCGTGGGCTGCTCGAAGGTGCCGGACATCAACGATGTCGGGCTGATGGAGGACCGCGCCACGCTGCGCATCTCCAGCCAGCATATCGCCCACTGGCTGCACCACGGTGTGTGCACGCCCGGGCAGGTGCTGGAGACGATGAAGCGGATGGCCCGCGTGGTGGACGAGCAGAATGCCGGCGACCCGGCCTACAAGCCCATGTCGGCGGATTTCGACGCCAGCCCTGGCTTTCGGGCGGCGTGTGATCTCGTGTTCGAGGGGCGCGAGCAGCCGAGCGGCTATACCGAGCCGATTTTGCATCGCCGCCGCGCGGAGGCGAAGCGGGCGGGGCGCTGAATTATTGCCTGGAAATCTCGCGCCGGATCTATTGCAAATCAAAAAATGCTTTGCCAAGGTGCTCCAAGGACACTGTGAGAAAATACCGCGAAATCTTGACTAGCGTATTATTCAACTTGAGTCTATGCTCGCGCCTGAAGGCCAACACTATGGGTGTGGCCAGCTGTCAGGACCGGTCAGGCAAAAGCTAGCTTGAGGCGCCGCCTGATTTTTTTCCATGGCCGGAACTTTGATCTGTCGTGATGTTGGTCAATCAGGCTCAGCGCTCGTCGGACATCAAAAGTCCCTGTCGAAAGCGTCCGCTGTTCTCGCACAACCTGAGACATGAAATCAGCGTACGATTTCGCAGTCTCCTCTATAGAGGGCAGATCTATCGCCGAACGATAGCTATCTATATCAGAACACATCTTTTCCAAAACCGTAGGCACTTCTTCTTTCGTATTGAATAATAATCCGCCTTTTTTTACAATTTCCGGGTGCCCCCCACTGTTGAGGGCAACTGCCGGCAAACCGCAATGCATCGCCTCTATCAAACTGTTTGAACATGGATCATTTCGCGATGCGGTAATGTAGATGTCTTGTTGCCGTAATAATTCTCCTAATTTATGGCTGTCGACTGGACCAATTACATTGCTGATCTGAAATTTTTGATTGACACGCCCAATGTAAGTGAAACTGAAGCGATGTTTGCACAGAGTTTGGTCAAGCCACTCATATATCTCAAACCCCTTGTTCTCGCTGCGGGCCCAGCCGGTCGCTACCAAATTGATAATTCCGGAAGAGTGATCCGTGGCAACTTTTTTTGGAAAAAACTTCGTCTTGTCCGGGGCATTTAAGATCACGGTTTCATGAGGAGACGGCTTCAAACCCATCTGTAAACAGGCATAGCGGCTCCAACTGCTTTGAAAGACTGTTGCATCTGCGACCAATTGATTAATTTGAAACACAAATTCGTCTACCGAATTATCACCTTCTCGCCATATTATTTCCGGACCGTCGACTCTGTGAACAAATGCTTTCGTGGGGTATCGTTTCTTCAAACATATAACATCCAGAATATCGTGGTGACTGTTAAACAATATCGCATCGGCGTCATGCGGCGTTGCGGCCAGCAAGCCGGCCTTGGCCCATTCGTTCGCAAGAGCTTTCAAAAACTGGTTTCCGCCTCCCCATGCATGGTCTTTGAATTCGTAATTTATCCAAATTTTCATGGGGTCGACCATCCGTAATGTTCGCGCTGCTTTCTGTGAGACCACAGTCCCCCGGTATGACTTTCCGGGATCGAGAGTTGCTTGGCCGCTGTGGCTTCACACCGTGCACCCCCCACTGGCCACTACTTCTTGTCGGCCGCGTTGAGCCGCGCGATCAGGCTGGACGTGTCCCAACGCTTGCCGCCCATCGCCTGCACCTCGGCGTAGAACTGATCCACCAGCGCGGTGACCGGCAGCCGCGCGCCGTTGTTCTTCGCCTCGGACATCGCGATGCCGAGATCCTTGCGCATCCAGTCCACTGCGAAGCCAAAATCGAACTCGCCGCGCGCCATCGTCTCCCAGCGATTGTCCATCTGCCAGGACTGCGCCGCGCCTTTCGAGATCGTCTCCATGACCGCCGGAATATCGAGACCGGCCTTCTGCGCGAAGTGGATGCCCTCGGACAGGCCCTGCACCAAACCGGCGATACAGATCTGGTTGACCATCTTGGTGAGCTGACCCGCACCCGCCGGGCCGAGCAGCTTGACCTTTTGGGCGTAGCAGGAGATCACTGGCTCGGCGCGGTTGAAGTCGGCCTCGTCGCCGCCGACCATCACGGTCAGCTTGCCGTTCTCCGCCCCCGCCTGGCCGCCCGAGACTGGCGCGTCCAAAAAGCCTGCCCCACGCTCCTTCGCCGCAGCGTACAGCTCCCGCGCGATGTCAGCCGAGGCCGTGGTGTTGTCAATGAAGATCGCGCCTGGCTCAAGCGTCTGGAACGCGCCGTCCGGGCCAACAGTGACCTCGCGCAGATCGTCGTCGTTTCCGACACAGGCAAACACAAATTCGGCGCCGCGCGCGGCTTCGGCCGGGGTCGGCGCAGCGCGCCCGCCAAACTTCGCAGCCCACTCATCGGCCTTGCCGGCAGTCCGGTTATAGACGGTCAGCTCCTGTCCGCCCTTTTCATGGATATGTCCGGCCATGGGAAAGCCCATAACGCCAAGTCCAATCCAAGCCACCTTGCTCATCGCGCGCACTCCCTTTGTATCCTTGTTTGATCGCGAGGATCCCAAACCGTTCTAAACCATACGGCGGTGCGGGCAAAGCCGTGCGTGGCAGCGCGCCCAATGGCTGCATGCGGCACGCCTGGTTTGCGCATGATGAACACAGGTCAAGCAATAACCTGATAAATTCCTCATTCTTTTCACAAACTGCGGCATGATTGCGCGCCAGCCGCTCAGATGGCGGCGTTGTGAGTAAGAGTCTCGCGTAACGGTGCAGAGGTTAATGGAAAATTTACCAAGTCCAGGTTTTGTAAGCGATCGGGCTGGAACGGCTCGCGCGCTCGCGCTCCGATCCTTCGACGCTGAGACAGGGCCCTTCGGTTCCAAGCCCCTTTTGGAGTTGCATGTCGGCGAAGGCCGGGTGGGGCGGAAACGCGTGATGGGCCGAACTCTGTTCCTGTTGGCGGCCATACCGTTGGTGGCGGCGGGCTATGTCTTGCGCGACAGCGATCTGATCGCCACGGGTAGCGTGTATGTGCATGCCCATCTGCTGGGCTCCGGCGCGACGGAAATCGTGCGGCCGGCGCCGTCTGATAGCGCCTCGCCGCAGGATCCGCTGCCGCGCGAGGCGATCGCTCTGTTCCGCACACCGGGCAAGCAACCGCGCGCTGACCGGGTTGGTGCGCTCAACCGTACCCAGATCGTGCGCAAGCGCCCAGAGCCGATGATTGCGTCAATGAGACCGTTGCCAGGCGCGGGAGAGCTGCAAGACAGCCCGGTCGCCACCGCCGCGATCAATCGGTCAGACAAGGGGCCGCGCCTCGATCCGCCTGCGGGCAGCCAGGTGTTGCTCTCCCATACAAGCGCCGAGCCGCCTGAGTTTGATGCGTTTCCGGGCAGCGTCGAGCGCGCGAGCGCGGCGATCCTGATGATGGCGCCAACCTCGACATTCGGGATGGTGGACGCCGATCAAGTCGAGGACGCCGACCCCATCGAATGGCCCGGGCGGCTGCATCTGGCGAGTCTGAGGGCTGAGGACAGCGATGCACTTTTCGGCGGGTTCACCGAGCAGGAGTTCCGCGCGCGCGAGCTGCGCTGCATGACCGCGGCGATCTATTTCGAGGCCCGCGGCGAGCCGCGGCTCGGCCAGATCGCGGTCGCGCAAGTCGTCATGAACCGCGTGCGCGCCAATGTGTACCCTGACACGATCTGCGGCGTCATCTTCCAGGGGCAATGGAACCGCAACGCCTGTCAGTTCTCCTTTGCCTGCGACGGCAAGCCCGAGCGGCCCAACAACAAGGCGCTGTGGGAGCGGTCAGAGGAACTAGCCCGCGAGGTTATGCGCGGCGAGCACTGGCTCACGGATATTGGCTATGCCACGCATTATCACGCCACATATGTGCGGCCGCACTGGGCGCGCCACTTCAACCGGGTCAAGCAGATCGGTCAGCACATCTTCTATAAAGCGCCGGACATTCGCGTGCGCGTGGCGGATGTGATGGAAGGGGAATAAGTCCCCTCCGCCCTAGACTGGACACTCGCCATGGCTCCACGCGGACGCGCAGAACGCCAGCTTGACG
>CAZYUT010000122.1:0-6634 GCA_964650735.1 uncultured Hyphomicrobiaceae bacterium | reverse complement strand
CAACGACGCTGTAGCCATAGGCCGCGCCGACGCCCAGCCCGATCAGCGTCCACATATTGGGGCGCACGTTGCGGAACGAGGCCACGCAGCGCACGAAGAACGGCCAGCCCGACCAGAGCACCACCGGCGTCGCCAGCACCAGCTCGGCCCAGCGCGCGATGTCCTTGCCGATCCACTGCCCCACCGGCAGGCCGAGCATTGGCCCCATCGCCAACAGCATCACGGGCACACTCAGGATCGCGCCGACGATCAGCCGCCGCGTGAAATCAACGAGTTCCGGGTCCGGCCCGGACGGCGCGGCGGCTGGACTCATCGGCTCCAGCGCCATGCCGCAGATCGGGCAGGTGCCGGGGCCTTCCTGCACGATCTCCGGGTCCATCGGGCAGGTGTAGAGCGTGCCGGGTGGAGCTGGCTCAGGCTCGCCCCGATCGCTCAGGTATTTCTCGGGATCGGCGGCGAACTTGTCGCGGCAGCCCTCGCGACAGAAATAGTAGGTCTCGCCTGCGTGTTCGTAGCGGATAGCGTCCGGGCCGGGCGTGACCTTCATTCCGCAGACCGGGTCTGTGACCTGCCCGGCCATCTCGCCGTCATGGTCGTGGCAGCACGCGCCGTGCGCGTCGCTGCGCTGTGTGTCCTGCATTTCCGGTCCTCTCGTCGCGCGTTAGCGATACGACCGGAACACGTCCGTCCGGCCATCCGCATCGAAAGAGAGCACGTCATAGGGCTCGGTGCGGCCGTCCATCTCCATGCCCGGCGAGCCGATCGGCATACCTGGCACGGCAATGCCCTTGACATCGGGGCGCTCGCTGAGCAGGCGCTTGATATCGCTCGCGGGCACATGCCCCTCGACCACGTAGCCACCGACCGTCGCTGTGTGGCACGAGTCGAGCTCCTTCGGGATGCCCGCGAGCCGCTTCACGCCCCACATCTTGCGCGTTTCGGTGACCTTCACCTCGAAGCCCTCCGCGCGCAGGTGATCCGCCCATTTCGCGCAACAGCCGCACTGCGGGTGCCGCGTCATCTCCACGACCGGCAGGCTTTGCGCGCGTGCGCCGTCCTCGCTCGCCTTTGCGGGCGTCAGCGTCATCAGCGCGGCACCAAGAAGAACCATCGCCGCAGTCAGAAGTTTCATCGCTCGCTCCCGGATGTTTCTCGCCTGAAGCAGAGCGTGGCGCTTCCAGCAACTGGAAGGTCAAGGGGGCGGGTGCGTTAACCATCCCTGCTGCGCGTCCGGGGCATTTGATTAAAATATGGTTAATCTCACATCGAACATGCGAAGGGGCCGTCAATGGCATGGACGCCGCAGGACGACGACGACCAGCACGGCGCGGCCCTGTTCCGGGCGCTGCAAGCCGAAGCCGTGCGATCGGCGCTCGACGAGATGGAGGCCGAAACCGGCCTGCCGCGTGAGCGGGTGATCGCAGAGGCCGTGGTCTTTGCAAGACGCCAGCGCGGGCCGTTTCTGGCGCACTTGCGCGGACGGCCGTCGGGCGGGCGCACGGACAAGCCGGAGCGGCGGGCGCGGCGCTTCCTGAGCGAGAGTGCGGTTCAGCTCGTGGTGGCCGGGATGTTCTTGCTGGGTGTCGCGCTCGCGGCGATCGAAATGCTGCTGCGGTAACGACGGGGTTCAGATCATGCGCGCACTCATCTTCGTGGTTGCCCTCGGGGCCCTGTGGGACGGGTTCACGAGCTTTTACGGCATCGCGGAGTTCTACGATCTGGTGGTTGGGCAGAGTGATTGGCGCCAGATCGTCTTCGCGCTGATTGCTGCGATCACCATCGTGGGCTTCATGGTCGCGACGCGGCTGATCTGGAGCGGGGCGGAGGCCAACAATACGATCTCGGTTTTGCTCAAGGTCGCTTGGGTCGTGTGTTTCGTGATCGACCTCTACACCTCGTTCATTGGCACGCGCGATTTCGTGTTCGACGGCATGGCTGGCGGGCCGGCCAATATCATTGGCCTTCTCATTGTCAGCTTTCTGGTGACGTCGTCGTCGGTGCTGCTGTCGCAGCTCATCACCGGCCGTGGTATCCGCAAGCGTTACCTTTACTAAGAGACGAGCCAATCGGTTGGCACTACGTGATGCCCGTGCTTGCCTGTCCCCGGACAGCGATCCGGGGAACACGGGCATGCAATATTGCAGCTCCGTTAACCTGTTGATTGGATTGCCGGATCAAGTCCGGCAATGACGCCCCTTGACTGTTGGAGCCTGGTCGGCTGACACGTCAAGGGACCAGCCAGCGGCCCTGCCAGCCGCCGTCCCGCCAGGTGAATTCCGCGCGCCGGTGGCCCTGATGCGCGAGATAGAGCCATTCCATGCGCGTCACCAGCGCGGAGATGACCGCGAAATTGTCCCACCCCTCGCTGCTAGCATCCGCTGAGAATGGCACTTCGCGCGGGTTGCGTACTGCTGCGCCGGGCCCTTGCATCACCTGATAGCAGATGCGGCTGAATTCCCGCGTGGCGGCCCAGGCGTCGCGTGCAAGCTCATCGCCGATATGGAGGCTCAGCTCGCAATCGAGCCGGAGCTGGATTTTCTGCTTGGGATCATAGACATGCACTGCGCCAGCCGGGTTGGCTTCGATCTCCGCGACCTTGTGCGAGCGCCGGTCGGTGTGAAAGCGCAGCCGCCGCGCCTCGCGGTCGCAGCCGCGCAGCACGACCGTTCGCACGCTAGGCGCGCCAGCGCCGTTCGTCGCCAGCACCGGCGTATGCGCCGGCGCCTTGCGGTCCTTCGCGCCGCGCCCCAGAAGCGACCATGCCGCGCGCAGGGTGAGATCGAGATCGTCATAGTAGTCGGGCAGCTCCGGTTCGCTCATTGCGCGCCCCGTTCATTGGCTTTTGGAGGTTATAGCCAGTCCCGCAGGATCGGGATCAGCGGCAAATCCGCCGGGGGCATCTCATAGTCTCGCAGCCGCGCCGCGCGCACCCATGTCAGCGCCTGGAATTCCAGCGGCTCCGGCTCGCCTTCCCACTTGCGGGAGATGTAGAGCGGCATCAGGAGGTGAAAGTCGTCATAGGCATGGCTGGCGAATGTCAGCGGCGCGAGGCAGCGCGGCGGCACTATGATCCCCAGTTCTTCTTCCAACTCGCGGATCAGCGCGGCTTCGGGCGTCTCGCCCGGCTCGACCTTGCCGCCGGGAAACTCCCACAGGCCCGCCATCGCCCGCCCCTCAGGCCGCTGGGCGAGCAGCACGCGATTGTCCGCATCGATCAGCGCGCAGGCGACGACGAGCTTGATCGGCTTTGCCAGGGCGTTAGTCATAGCTGCGCCCGCTCAGCTCCGGTAATCGGCATTGATGTCGATATAGCCGTGGGTCAGATCGGTGGTCCACACGGTCGCCGCGCCGTGGCCGCTCAAGCCTGCATAAACCCGGATCAGCAGTTCGTCGCGCTTCATGTATTCAGCCGTCCGGGCTTCGTCATACTCGGGATGGACCTCGCCGCCCGCCGCGACGGGAATTTCGCCGAACCAGATCGCCAGTTCGTCCGGGTCGATCGCGACACCGGCCTTGCCAATTGCCATGACAATCCGGCCCCAGTTCGGGTCTTCGCCGGCCAGCGCAGTCTTTACCAGCGGCGAGTTGGCGATGGAAAAGGCGATGGCCTGCGCGTCGGCGTCGGTGTGCGCGCCGTCCACGCGGATCGTGACAAACTTCGTCAGCCCCTCGCCGTCCTTGACCACCTGATGCGCCAGGTCGAGCGTCAGTTCATCGAGCGCCAGCCGGAAAGCCTCCAGCCGCGGATCATTTGGATCGGCGATCTCGGGCGCGCCCCGGTTGCGCGCCGCGCCAGTGGCGAACAGCAGAACCGTGTCGCTGGTGGAGGTGTCGCTGTCTACCGTGATCCGGTTGAAGCTCTGGGCGACGGTCTCCTTGCATAGGACTTGCAGCACGTCGCGGGGCAGCGGCGCGTCGGTGAACAGGAAAGCCAGCATCGTCGCCATGTTCGGCGCGATCATGCCGGAGCCTTTGGCGATACCGTTGATCGTGACTTCGACGCCGTCGATCCCGGTTGTGCGGGTTGCGAGCTTAGGGAAGGTGTCGGTGGTCATGATCGCGCGGGCGGCGTCTTCCCAGGCGTCCGGCCGGACCGCGCCGTGCAGCCCGCGCAGCTTGTCTGCGAAGGCAGACACCTCCAGCGGCTCGCCGATCACGCCGGTCGATGCAAGGAACACATCCTCCGGCGCGCAGCCTTCCATCTCGGCGGCAATCTGCGCGGTCAGGTGCACCGCATCCACGCCGCGCTGGCCGGTGAAGGCGTTGGCGTTCCCGGAATTGACGACCAGCGCCCGCGCGCGCCGCCCGCTCTCCAGCAGGCTGCGGCACCAATTCACCGCCGGCGAGGGCGCGCGCGAGGTGGTCAGCGCGCCGCCGGTCTGCGCACCCTCGGCGAAGCGCACCAGCAGCAGGTCCTTGCGGCCGCGATAGCGGATGCCTGCCTCGGCGGCTGCCAGCGCCACGCCGCCGATCGGAGGCAGCGTGGGCAGTTCGTCCGGCGCAAACGGTGACGGCTTCGTCATTGGGCGCCGCCGTCCTCCTGCTCATCCTGCCTCAGGCTCTCGTCCAGAACCTCGACATTGGCGGCGTCGCGCAGATCGGCCATGCGCTGCTGAAGCTGCTGACGGATCAGCGAGGATTTCAACTGCTCCTTGACGTCAGCGAATTGCGGGGGCTCGCGGTCGCGTTTTTCCTCGACCTTTATCACGTGCCAGCCGAACTGGGTCTGAACCGGCCCGGACACTTCGCCGACATCCAGCGAAAATGCGGCTTCCGCGAATGGCGCCACCATCTGTTCTTTCGTGAAGAAGCCAAGATCGCCGCCACTCGGCCCGCTCGGGCCGGTCGACTGCTGCTGGGCCAATTCCGCAAAGTCGGCGCCGCCCTCAAGCTGTTCGATGATCGCCTTGGCTTCGTCCTCGCTGGCGACGAGGATATGGCGTGCGCGAACCTCCGGCTCCGGCGCGGCGCTGGCAATCCGCTCGTCGTAAAGCTGCTGCGCGGCTTCGTCGGTGACATTCGCGCGGATTTCCTCCTGGAAGAACACGTCGCGAAGAGCGCGCAGTTCATAGTACCGCGACAGCCGCTTGTATTCGTCGCTCTGATCAAGGCCGGCGTCACGCGCGGCATCGGCCAGAAGCGTCAACTCAACAACATATTGGAGGATGACCTGGTTGCGGGTCGCCGCGGGCAACTGCGCGAGATCGGGCCCCAGTTCGTCCTCGGCAAGATCGAGCTGGCCGCGGGTGATCGGTGTGCCATCGACACGCGCGACGACCTCGTCGGGGTTGGTCTCAGCGTCCTGAGCGAAGCTGACCGGAGCGAATTGCGCGGCACCGATCACAGCGGCAAGCGCCACGCAAAAACCGATGGTAAGGGAGCGAATAGTCACAGAAAATACCTCAATGGACCGGGGTTTCAGGGGATAATTTTGTCGGAACTGGGCTGAGCAGCACGGTCCTTCAAGCATTTTTTGCCGCGCCCGCTGCGCAAGATCAGGTTCCGGCACGCGTTTCCACTTCACCGCGCCCTTTTAGCCGTTCCGATGGCGCGATGCAAAGCCGAGAAACAGGGCCGGGCGATGGCACGTGCGCGCGTTGACAGCGGCAAGTGCCCCGCTTATTTCCAATGAGATCCTGCGGCGTGGCCGCGCGCGGCTTTCTGACTACCGATATTCGATGGACATCGGCATAGTGCGCGCGTCGAACAGGGCAGCTATCATGGCCGTCAACCTGACAAAACATGGTTCTTCAGCAGGTCCGGCGCACGCCGGCAGCCGGGCTGAAACGGTTGCGGCAAGCCGATAACGAGGAAGGCTCTAGGACATGGTTTCGTTGGATGCGATCGTCGGCAAGTTTTTTGGGAACTCCAATGATCGCAAGCTGAAAAAGTACGCTCCCCGGGTTGAGGCGATCAACGCGCTGGAACCGGAGCTGGAAAATCTTTCGGATGACGAACTGCGAGGGCGCACCGATGCGTTCCGCGAGCAGCTCTCCGGGGGCGCGAAGCTCGATGATCTGCTGGTGCCAGCATTCGCCACGGTCCGCGAGGCTGCGAAACGGACGCTTCATCAGCGCCATTTCGACGTTCAGCTTATTGGCGGCATGGTCCTGCACGAAGGCGACATCGCCGAAATGAAGACGGGCGAGGGCAAGACGCTGGTGGCCACGCTGCCGGTCTATCTCAACGCGCTGACGGGGCGCGGCGTGCATGTGGTCACCGTGAACGACTACCTCGCCAAGCGCGACGCCGGTTGGATGGGCGCGATCTACGAGTTTCTCGGCCTGAGCGTCGGCTGTATCACGCATGAGATGTCCGATGAGCAGCGCATGCAGGCCTATTCCTGCGATGTGACCTACGGCACGAACAACGAGTTCGGCTTTGATTATCTGCGCGACAACATGAAGTATTCGACCGCGGAAATGGTTCAGTTCGGCGGCCGCCCGTGGGAGCTTGCCGGGCATCACTTCGCAATCGTAGACGAGGTCGACTCGATCCTGATCGACGAGGCGCGCACCCCGCTGATCATCTCTGGCCCGGTTGAGGACCGCACCGAGCTTTACACCGCAGTCGACGCGATCATCCCGCAGCTGGACGACGATGACTACGAGCTCGATGAGAAGATGCGCCAGGT
>CAZYUT010000121.1:0-6707 GCA_964650735.1 uncultured Hyphomicrobiaceae bacterium | reverse complement strand
CCGGGTCGCGGCGCAATTCCTCGGCCATCGCGTCGCGCAGCGCCTCGCGCACCGTCGTCGTGACCATCGCGGCACCCTCGGGAACCTCCGGCTCGGCCATGGCCGTGGCGGCGGTCTCTGGCGCGGGCGACGGCGCCTTGGCCTCGGCCTTGGGTGCCTCGGATTCGGCTGCGGGCGCTTTCCGCTCCTGCTGAGACTCGCTGCTGATTTCCGCAGCGTCCTCGCCGTTGCTGAGGATTACCGCAATCGGCGTGTTGACCTTCACGCCCTCGGTGCCCTCAGGCACGAGGATCTTGCCGAGCCGCCCCTCGTCGACCGCCTCGACCTCCATGGTCGCTTTGTCGGTCTCGATCTCGGCGATTACGTCGCCGGAGGCCACATCATCGCCCTCCTTGACCAGCCATTTGGCCAGCTTTCCCTCCTCCATGGTGGGCGACAAAGCGGGCATCAGCACTTCAGTCGGCATTTCTTCACCCTTATTAGGTCAGAAACCCAGGAACCAGGTGGATTTCCACGACATAGACTGAGATGATAACTAAAGAAATCACCAGTAAATACAAAGCTACACGAAAACGTCTTGTGCGGCCGTTTCGGACTCGACAGATCTCCTCGACCATCCCTTCGAGAGTGCGGCGCTCGAGCTCTTCTGTAGTGGACCACCTTACATACAGCACAGAAATCGTGAGAATTAACGATAGTACGGCAGCAATGAAGGATATCAGCAACAGAAACGGGACACCGTCGATAGACTGTCCTGCAGAACCCTCTCTCGGCTGGCTTATAACAATCGCGATAAAACCAGCCAGAATTGCATTTGACGTGGCTAACGCACCAGCCTTTGCATCGAGGATCGCCAGATCTCGGAAAAAACCGTCATATATATCCAACTTCATTTGAATCTTTTCGCTGTCTTCGAGATCTTCAAATTTTTGTTGGCGCCTTACCTTCAAACTAGTCGTAACTTTTGCCTGGATATGACGCTGAATCTCTTCGAAAGTTGTTGGGGCGTCTTCAAAGGACATCTGCGCTCCGGATTCGAGGAAAAGGTCTGGGTGAAATCAACTCAAAGCGTAACATCCGTCCACAGCTCGGACGGGTCCGGCTCCGGCGCCTGTTGCGCGAATTCCGCCGCCTCGTTGACAATCGCGCGGATTTGCTTGTCGATCTGTTTGAGTTCGTCCTCGCTGGCATGGCCACTACTGACCACGCGCTGGCGCACCTGCTCGATCGGGTCTTGCTCAGTGCGGATTTTCTGCACTTCGTCGCGCGAGCGGTATTTCGCCGGGTCAGACATCGAGTGGCCGCGATAGCGGTATGTGATCATCTCCAGGATGATCGGGCCATTGCCGGCGCGCACATACTCCGTCGCGCGCTTGCCAGCGGCATGCACCGCCCGGACATCCATGCCGTCGACCTGCTCACCGGGGATGTCGAAGCTGCGGCCAAGTTGAGAGAGATCGGTGATGGAGTGCGAGCGCTCGACGCTGGTGCCCATCGCATACTTGTTGTTCTCGATGATGTAGATGACCGGCAGGCTCCAGAGCTTGGCCATGTTGAAAGCTTCGTAAACCTGCCCCTGGTTCGCCGCGCCGTCGCCGAAATAAGTGAAGCAGAGATTGTCGTTGTCGCGGTAACGGTTGGCGAAGGCCAGCCCCGTGCCGAGCGGCACGGTTGCGCCGACGATGCCGTGCCCGCCGTAGAAGCGCTTTTCCACAGAGAACATGTGCATCGAGCCGCCCTTGCCCTTGGAGTAGCCGGCCTCGCGCCCGGTCAGTTCGGCCATGACGCCCTTTGGGTCCATGCCGGTGGCGAGCATGTGGCCATGATCGCGATAGGCGGTGATGACCTGATCGCCCTCCTTGGCAACCATCTGCATGCCGGTGACGACCGCTTCTTGCCCGATATAAAGGTGACAGAAGCCGCCGATATAGCCCATGCCATAAAGCTGGCCGGCCTTTTCCTCGAAGCGGCGGATCAGCAGCATGTCGCGGTAAGCTTGCAGTTCCTGCTCGCGGGTGAACGCGGTCAAGTCGCGTCCGTTGCCGCCGGGAACGGGCGCTTCCGCCGTGGCCGCAACCGCGCTCGATGTCTCGCTCGCCATGAAATCCTCCAGCCGGTGATTGCTCGGCAATTATTGGAGTTTAGCGCCATTAAGGCTTGGATCACAACCGATTCCGGCATGCGCGTTCATCGGTCGTACACGCAAGAAATGCTGTGCGCGCTGGAGAAACGGCCCTGCAGTCTATGCGGCTCAGTTGCCAGACCGGGAATTGTCGAGGATGATGATGTCGCCTGGCCGCGCCAGGGTCAGAAGCGCACGGGCTTGCTCTTCGGCAAGGTCGGTGGGTTGCGTTGCCGCGGCCCGCATCAACGCAACATCGCGCTCAAGCCGCGCCCGCTTCGCCGCCAGCCGGTCACGCTCGGCTTCCATCTCGGCGATGCGCGCCTTGATCAGCGCACGGCGCTCCAGCCCGTGATCTCCCTGCACCGCCTGATGCGCGAAGGACGCGATCAGCGTGCATAGGAGCAGGAATATTGCAAGGCTGCGGCCCCGGCGCAGCAGATCGGCGGTGCGGTTAACCAGATCCTGCATGAACGCCTCCCGGCGGGGTTGCGGGAGATCCGAATACACCCGGCGGCCTAAACGAAGCGTAAACTAGCCCCGCGACACGGCCAGCGCTGCGCGCCCGGCATAGACAGCCACGTCGCCCAGCTCGTCTTCGATCCGCATGAGCTGGTTGTACTTCGCCGTGCGGTCGGAGCGCGACAGCGAGCCGGTCTTGATCTGCCCGGCGTTGGTGGCAACGGACAGGTCCGCGATGGTCGCGTCCTCGGTCTCGCCGGAGCGGTGCGACACCACGACGCCGTAGCCCGCGCGCTGCGCCATGTCGATGGCATCCAGCGTCTCGCTCAGGGTGCCGATCTGGTTGACCTTGACCAGGATCGCGTTGGCGATGCCTTTGTCGATGCCCTGTTTCAGCCGCGTGGGGTTGGTGACGAACAGGTCGTCGCCGACGAGCTGGCAGGCCTTGCCAATCGCATTCGTGAGCGCGGCCCATCCCTCCCAGTCGTCCTCGGCCATGCCATCTTCGATCGACACGATCGGGTAGCGCGATGTCAGATCCTGATAGTAGGCGGCCAGCCCGGCGGCATCGAGGCTCTTGCCCTCGCCCGCCAACTCATAGCGCTGATTCTTGTAAAATTCGCTCGCGGCGGCATCCAGCGCCAGCGCAATGTCCTCGCCCGGCTTGTAGCCCGCCGCTTCAATCGCGCGCATGATGAAACCGAGCGCCTCATCGGCTGACTTCAGCGCCGGCGCAAAGCCGCCCTCGTCGCCAACATTGGTGCTGTGGCCGGCATCGCGCAGCAGTTTTCTAAGAGCGTGGAAGGTCTCCGCACCCCAGCGCACCGCCTCGCGCAAACTGGGCGCGCCGACCGGCATGACCATGAATTCCTGGATGTCGATCGGGTTGTCGGCATGCGCGCCGCCATTGATGATGTTCATCATCGGGACGGGCAGCACCCGCGAATGCAGCCCGCCGACGTAGCGGTAAACCGGCAGCCCAGCGCTTTCCGCAGCAGCCTTCGCGACCGCCAGCGACACGCCCAGGATAGCGTTCGCGCCGAGCCGGCCCTTGTTCGGCGTGCCGTCGAGTTCGATCAGCAGGTTATCGATCCGCCGCTGGTCCTCGGCATCCATGCCCTGTAGGCGGTCGAGAATTTCCTCATTCACCGAGGCGACAGCGCCGCGCACGCCCTTGCCGATATACCTCGCATCGCCGTCGCGCCGTTCATGCGCTTCATGCACGCCAGTCGATGCGCCCGAGGGGACGCCTGCGCGGCCCAGCGCGCCGTCTTCGAGGATCACATCGACTTCCACCGTCGGATTCCCCCGGCTGTCAAGGATTTCCCTGCCGATGATATCCATTATCGCGGTCATGAGGCGTAACCCTTTCTCCTGCACGCGGCGTTTGCGCCCGCCCCCGCGCGGTCCATATAAAGAGGTCATGTCAGCTATTAGCCAATTCGGGCCGCAAACGAAAGAGGCCGTGCCCCGCGCGGCGCAGCAGTATGAACAATTCATCGCGACAGGGTGATCGCGCGCTGGTGTTGTTTTCGGGCGGCCAGGATTCAACCGTATGCCTGGCCTGGGCGCTGGAGCGGTTCGCGCGCGTCGAGACCATCGGCTTCGATTATGGCCAGCGCCACAGCGCCGAGCTTGAGGCGCGGGCGGTTGTGCGCACGCAGATCGCCAAGGCGTTCCCCGAATGGGCCACGCGGCTCGGCGAAGATCACGTTCTGGCGCTGCCCACGCTTGCGCAGATCAGCGACACGGCGCTGACCCGCGACGCCGAAATCACCATCACGGATGCAGGGCTGCCGAGCACTTTCGTGCCCGGCCGCAACATCTTGTTCTTCACCTACGCGGCGGCGCTGGGCTACCGGCGCGGGATCGCCGATCTGGTCGGCGGCATGTGCGAAACGGATTATTCCGGATATCCCGACTGCCGCGACGCGACGCTCAAAAGCCTCGCGCGCAGCCTCACGCTCGGGATGGATCGCGCGGTCGCCATCCACACGCCGCTGATGTGGGTCGATAAGGCCGGGACCTGGGCGCTGGCGCAGGATCTGGGGGGCGGCGCGCTGGTTGACCTTATAATTGAGCACACCCACACTTGCTATTTGGGCGATCGCACGCAGCGCCACGACTGGGGCTATGGCTGCGGGCAGTGCCCGGCCTGCGGATTGCGGGCCAAGGGGTGGCGCGACTGGCGCGCAGAAGCCGCCGTAACCGGCTAAAGCATTTTCAGCAAAAGTGGGCACCGGTTTTGCGTCAGAAAATGCGACCGAACAATAATTTCGAGCCTTTACAGAGGTTCAGGATTTATTGAACAGGCTCGAGTCATGTATTCGGTCAAGGAAATCTATTACACGCTGCAGGGCGAAGGCGCGCAGACCGGCCGCGCGGCGGTGTTCCTGCGCTTTGCCGGGTGCAACCTGTGGACCGGGCGCGAGGAGGACCGCGCAAAGGCGATCTGCCAGTTCTGCGATACTGATTTCGTCGGGACCGATGGGCCGGGCGGCGGCAAGTTCGCGGATGCGGAGGCGCTGGCGGAGGCCGTGGCGGCGCATTGGCCGGGTGGCGGGAGGTCTCTTGTGGTTTGCACCGGGGGCGAGCCGCTCTTGCAGCTTGACGGACCGCTGATCGACGCGCTGCACGCGGCCGGCTTCGAAATCGCCATCGAGACCAACGGCACGCTGCCTGCGCCGCCGGGCATAGACTGGATCTGCGTCAGCCCGAAGGCTGGCGCGCCGCTCGTCCAGCGCAGCGGGCAGGAGTTGAAGCTGGTCTATCCGCAGGAGGGCGCGCTGCCCGAAGCGTTCGCGGCGCTCGACTTTCAGCATTTCTTCCTGCAGCCGATGGACGGACCGGAACGCGAGGCGAACACGGCGGCGGCTGCGCGCTATTGCCTCGAACATCCGCGCTGGCGGCTTTCGCTGCAAACTCACAAATTCATCGGGCTGGCCTGAGCCGGGCGCAATCGGCTAAACAGGCGAAAACGGATAAGTCGCGGGCGCGAACACGGACGCGCCCGAGCGCGAGCAATGACATGACACGCATCTACAAGGAGTTCACATTCGAGGCGGCGCACTATCTGCCATCCGCGCCGCCGGGGCACCGCAACGCGCGGGTGCATGGGCATTCGTTCCATGTGCGCGTGAGCATCGACGGCGAGCCGGACCCCGAAACTGGCCTGATCTACCATTTCGATGACCTGAGCGCGGCCATCGCGGATGTGCGCGAGACGCTGGACCATCAGATGCTCAACGACGTGCCGGGCCTGCGCGCGCCGACGCTGGAGATGATCGCGCGCTGGATCTGGGAGGAGTTGGCGCCGCGCGTGCCCGGCCTGGCGGAGGTGGCGCTGTCGCGCCCGACCTGTCAGGAGGGCTGCATCTACACCGGCGGGAGTGCGCGATGAGCGATGATCTGACCCAGCTCGGCCAGGCGGCGGCGATCCCGGCTTCGCCCGATGAGGCGCGGCTTGAGCGCGTGGCGAACCCGCACCCGGATGTCGATTATCTCGCGCGCTTCACCGCGCCGGAGTTCACCTCAATCTGCCCGGTGACGGGGCAGCCCGACTTCGCGCATCTCGTCATCGACTATGTGCCGGATGCGTGGATCGTGGAGTCCAAGTCGCTGAAACTGTATCTGACCGCGTTCCGCAACCACGGCGCGTTCCACGAGGATTGCACGGTGGCAGTCGCCAAGCGGCTGGTGGACCTGCTTTCGCCCAAATGGCTGCGCATCGGCGGCTACTGGTATCCGCGCGGCGGCATCCCGATCGACGTGTTCTGGCAGACCGGCGCACCGCCCGAGGGCGTGTGGATACCGGATCAGGGCGTGGCGCCCTATCGCGGCCGCGGCTAAACACGCACTCAGGTCATGCCCGTGCTTGACACGGGCATCCGTTCTGTTGGCATCGGAAACGGCTGATTGGGTTGCCGGGTCAAGCCCGGCAACGACGACCTCTATACAGCACGGTCATTGAGAGCGAAGTGACGCAATCCGGATCACACGCCAACACTGGATCGCTTAGGCCCCCTGGGCCTCGCGATGACGCTCTTCCAATGCGTCAGCCAGCCCGCTGCGCCTTCACCACGCGGTCAATCTCCATCAGCTCTGCGATAAGCCCCTCGAATTG
>CAZYUT010000120.1:0-6742 GCA_964650735.1 uncultured Hyphomicrobiaceae bacterium | reverse complement strand
AAAAAGGGCGGCCCTTGCGGACCGCCCTTCCGGGAGGCGTAACGTTTGGAAGGTTACACGCTGTAATAGAGGTCGAACTCTACCGGGTGCGGCATCATCTCGAAACGCTCGACTTCTTCCATCTTCAGCTCGATGTAGCCATCGATCTGATCGTCGGTGAACACGCCGCCGCGCTTCAGGAATTCGCGATCGGCATCAAGAGCATTAATCGCTTCGCGCAAGCTGCCGCAGACCGTCGGGATGCCCTCAAGTTCGGCCGGCGGCAGGTCGTACAGGTTCTTGTCCATCGGGTCGCCCGGGTGGATGCGGTTCTGAATGCCGTCCAGACCGGCCATAAGCATCGCCGAGAACGCCAGATACGGGTTCGCGGACGGATCGGGGAAGCGGATCTCGATGCGCTTGGCCTTCGGGCTGGCCACATGCGGGATGCGGCAGGACGCCGAGCGGTTGCGCGACGAATAAGCCAGCAGGACCGGCGCCTCGTAGCCCGGAACCAGACGCTTATAGGAGTTGGTCGTCGGATTTGAGAAAGCGTTGATCACCCGGGCATGCTTCAGGATGCCGCCAATGTAGTACAGGCAGGTCTCCGACAGATCGGCATACTGGTTGCCGGCGAAGACTGGCTCCGAGCCGCGCCAGATCGACTGGTGCACATGCATGCCGGTGCCGTTGTCGCCGAAGACGGGCTTGGGCATGAAGGTCGCCGTCTTGCCATAGGCCTGCGCGACGTTATGCACGGCATATTTGTATTTCTGCACGCGGTCGGCGATATCGACCAGCGTGGAGAACTTGATGCCCAGCTCATGCTGCGCCGCGCCCACCTCATGGTGGTGCTTCTCGACCTCGACACCCATGTCGGCCAGCACGCTGAGCATCTCCGAGCGGATGTCCTGTGCGCTGTCCACCGGCGGAACGGGGAAGTAACCGCCCTTCATGCGCGGGCGATGGGCGAGGTTGCCCATCTCGTACTCAGTATCGGTGTTCGTCGGCAGCTCCATGCTGTCGATCTTAAAACCGCAATTGTACGGATCAGAGGAAAAGCGCACGTCGTCGAAGATGAAGAACTCCGGCTCCGGGCCGAAATAGGCCTTGTCGCCAATGCCGGTCTGCTGGAGATAAGCCTCCGCCTTGCGGGCGGTGCCGCGCGCATCGCGTTCATAGCGCTCGCCGGTGGTCGGCTCGAAGATGTCGCAGAACATCACCATGGTCGACTGCGCGAAGAACGGATCGATATAGGCCGAGCCCGCATCCGGCATCAAGGTCATGTCGGATTGCGAAATGTCCTTCCAGCCGGCGATCGACGAGCCGTCGAACATGATGCCATCAGTGAAGGAGTCTTCGTCGAACGCGGCGATATCCATCGTGACGTGCTGCATCTTGCCGCGCGGGTCGGAGAAACGCAGGTCCACGAACTTGACGCCTTCGTCCTTGATACGTCTCAGAACTTCAGATTTGTCTGCCATGACACTCCCTTTTGCTTCTCATGACTTGGGTTGGCCCTAGGGAAAACCGCCGCATCAGCACGGCCGGTATCTCAAGATCTCGTGTTTGTGAATGAAAACGTTGCGCCGCCCCTACAGCGCGTCGGTCCCGGTCTCTCCGGTGCGGATGCGCACAGCATCCTCGATGGTCGTGACGAATATCTTGCCGTCGCCAATGCGTCCGGTGCGCGCGGCGTTCTGGATGGTCTCCAACGCCTTGTCGAGCATTTCGTCGGGCAGCACCAGCTCGACCTTCACCTTGGGAAGGAAGTCCACGACATATTCAGCGCCCCGATACAGCTCGGTATGCCCCTTCTGCCGGCCGAACCCCTTCGCCTCGGTCACCGTAATGCCCTGCAGCCCCATCTCCTGAAGCGCTTCCTTCACCTCGTCCAGTTTGAACGGCTTGATGATGGCCTCGATTTTTTTCATGTCCCTGGCGTCCTTCCGCGTGATTTGACCGGCGCGGACACGCGATGCCGCTGCGCAGCGCCTTTGTCCGTCGTGTGATGCACAACTCGTGCCAAAATCGACGTTTGCCGCTTTGGGAGGCGCGAACGCGGATTGGTGCCTCATCCGTGGCAGCGATGCTGCTTATGATACAGGCGCATTGATTAATGCTTGGGCAGATTTTCGGTGTGCGAGCGCAAAAACGGATGGGAACACGCTGTGCGTGCATCCGTCGTCTTTAAATGTTGCGGTGGCAATGCATTGATCCTAATGTGCCGCGTGCGGTTCGCGACGGTCTGGCTCGCTCGCTCATGCGGGGCTAGCCGGCGCGGCTGCGCTGCTCAAGTGTCCGGTCTGCGCTCTGATCTGCTCCCCGGCAGATCGCTGGCGGCGCAGACTGGCCCCACGACGTTTTCCGTATAGCGTATAGGCTGACAAGTGCTGGAGTTACTGACCACCGAAGAGATGATCCGTGCCGAGAAACTCGCCATGGAGAACGGCACGTCGAGCCTCATCCTGATGGAAAACGCGGGCAACGGCGTCGCCGAGGATGTGGTCAAGAGGTTCGCCCGAGGGAGCAAGGTGGTCGTGCTCTGCGGCCCGGGCCGCAACGGCGGCGACGGTTTCGTCGCTGCGCGCCGTCTGCGCGAGCGCGGCTATCACATCCGTCTCGCGCTTCTAGGCGACAAGCAGAAGATCCCGGCAGAAGCGCAGGAGATGGCGAAGCGCTGGGACGAAACCATCGAACCGATGACGCCGGAGTGTCTCGACGGGGCGCAGCTCATCGTCGATGCGATCTTTGGCTCGGGCCTGAAGGACGACGTGCGCGATATCCCCGCCCAGATGATCGAAGACGTCACGCGCCGCAACCTGCCCGTTGTCGCGGTGGACATGCCGACGGGCGTTGATGCGACCTCAGGACAAATCCGCGGCACAGCGTTCAAGGCGGTCAGCACAGTATCTTTTTATCGCCGTAAAACCGGGCAGGTGCTGTTCCCAGGGCGTATTTATTGCGGCGACGTGACGACGGTGGACATCGGCATCCCCGCTTCGGTGATGAAAGAGGTCGGCCCGCGCGCCTTCTCCGACCAGCCGGAACTTTGGCTGAAATACTACCCGCGTCTGAAACTGACCGGCCACAAATACGATCGCGGCCACGCCGTCGTCGTCTCCGGCGAGATGGAGCGCACCGGAGCAGCCCGCATGGGCGCGCGCGCGGCGCTTCGGATGGGCGCGGGGCTCGTCTCGCTCGCCAGCTCGAAATCGGCCTTCTACATCAATGCCGCGCAACTGACCGCAATAATGGTGGATGCCTATGAGGGGCCGGACGGCCTTGCCGAACTGCTGACGGACCCGCGCATTACCGCAGTGATGATCGGCCCTGGCGCAGGTCTTACCGAGGAGACGCAGCAGAACGTTGCCGCCGTGCTGGGCAGCGCCTCGGCCGCGGTCATTGACGCCGACGGACTGACCGCGTTCGAGGACGAACCGTCGGTGCTGTTCGAGCAGATCAAGTATCGCGAGCCCCCGGTGATCCTGACGCCGCACGAGGGCGAGTTCGAGCGCATTTTCCCCGAATTGCTGGAAGAACCGTCCAAGCTTGAGCGCGCCCGCGCGGCGGCGGAGATGTCCGGCGCAGTGATCGTTCTAAAAGGTCCGGACACGATCATCGCCGCGCCCAATGGCGTCGCCGGGCTTGTGGAGAATGCGCCGCCCTGGCTTGCGACGGCGGGAACAGGCGACGTGCTCGCTGGCATCATCACCGGGCTGCTTGCGCAGGGCATGGACGCGCTCGACGCCGCGATGGCCGGCGTTTGGATCCACGGCGAGACCGCCAAGGTCATCGGCCCCGGCATGATCGCCGAGGATATGAGTGAAGCGCTGCCCGAGATCATCCGCCGGCTCGATGAGCGCGCCGATCTGTTTTCGGGCGCGACCTGAACCGCTAGAGCGTTGTCCGCAAAAGCCTGTCTCGGACTTGATGCGGGATGGAACCGGTGTTGCGTTCGCAAACGCGGCAACAGAACGGCTTAGAGCGCATTGACTTATCACGATTTCTTTGAACGCGCTCTAAATCGCGCCCGGCCCTGGAAGCCCAAGCAGATCAGCGACCCGCTCCGACCACCAGCCTTTGAAAAAGCGCCCCTCGTGCTCGGCGAAGGCGTCGCACACCACACGCAGTTTGTCAGCGTCCGCCGCGAGCCGTTCGACCTCCACCCAGCGGTTCCACTCCCGCGTGATCGTCCAGTCGGGAATTCCAAAATTCGCATCCGGCAACCGGTAGTGGAATGTCGGCCGGCTCTTGACCCGCGCGTCGGCGACGCTTGCGCGCACACGCGGCTCATCCAGCCACACGAACAGCGGCAGCAGGTCCAACTCGCGATTGCGGGTCGGGTTGTGCCACAGATAGTCGTCAATAAGCTGCGCCATGCCGGGCCAGTAATCCGGTGCAGTTACGCGGCGGACATACGCTTTCGGAAACGGATCTGCGAAGGCAAAAACACGCCGCGTCATGTCGACCGCGATAACCTCGCGCAACCATGGCGATAGCAACAGGTACGCCTTCAGGATTGATGCGATATAGTCCGCGTCTTGCCGCGCGATATCGGGGTTGAGTTGCGCGCCAAAGGCGTAAAGCGGGTTCTCGCGGGTGCCCGTCGCGCCGCGCCGGTTGAGCGCATCGATCGTGCGGTCCAGCAATCGCATTTCCGACAGCGGCATTGGCGGGCAGACGATTTCGCATGGAATCACGGCTGCCGCGATGTCTCCGACGATTTCGCCGAGTGAGCTTTGAAACCAGCGCAGCCACTCGTCCACCTCCGCGGCGAGGATGGGCGACTCTTCAGGGGATTCGAGGCGGTGGATGTACTGCGAGTCCAGTTCGACGAGGAAGTTGCCATGGCTGGTGCCCGTCACCTCAAGGCGGTGCGGGGTGCGAATGGTGATCTCGCCACCGAAAATTTCCTGCACGCATTCGGCCGCCTGGCGCGGAGATACGGTTGCAAACTCGATCTCCACGCCGACATGGCGCGGCTCGCCCTGCCAGTTCTCTGTGAAAGGCGGCGCCGACGGCATGCAATGCGGCGTGGCGTCGGTCTGATCTCGATCTGACTGCATGACGTGATACTTCGTCCTGATCGTATGCTCTCGGGCACACCGCCGGGCCCTTATGCTCGGATGATCGCGCTGACCCCAAAAAAGCGCAAGAGGTGCCCGCCAACTTGTTCATCCTGCGGCAAGGTCAGACTGGAACAGCGCTGCCAGGCAGCTTTGACGCATGTCATGCGCCTGTAACGCGCCTGCGCGATAACCAAGACTGGCAGTCGCCATGTTGCAGAATACCACCGTCAGGGAGTGTCTACATGATTCGCTTGCGTGAATTCGCAGCCGCGTTTGCGGTCCTCGCCATCATCGGCTTCGCCGCGCCGGCCACTGCTTTCCAGCTGGGCGCCGGCTTCGAAGATAAAGACGGCGATCTCGTCGCCGACATCCCCAGCGATCCTGCTCAGCAGATCGACCCCGACACGCTCATCTTCGCTTACACCCCGGTCGAAGACCCGGCGGTCTATCGCGAAGTTTGGGCTGAATTCCTCGACCACATGGCCGAAGTGACCGGCAAGGACGTGCAGTTCTTCCCGGTTCAGTCCAATGCCGCGCAGATCGAAGCGATGCGCGCCGGCCGTTTGCATGTCGCGGGTTTCAATACCGGCTCCAACCCGATCGCCGTGGCCTGCGCCGGCTTCCGCCCGTTCGCCATGATGGCGGGCAATGACGGCTCGTTCGGCTATGAGATGGAAGTCATCACCTATCCGGGTTCTAACATCCGCTCGGTCGAGGACATCCGGGGCAATACGCTCACCCACACCTCGCAGACCTCCAATTCGGGCTTCAAGGCGCCGACCGCGCTGATGAAGGCGGAATTCGGCATGATCTCGGGCGAAGACTACGACACCCAGTTTTCCGGCAAGCACGACAACTCGATCCTCGGCGTCGCCAACAAGGATTACGAAGTCGCGACCATCGCCAACTCGGTGAAGGGCCGGATGATTGAGCGCGGCGTCGTCTCCGAGGACCAGCTTGAAGTGCTCTACACCTCGCAGACCTTCCCGACGACCGGCTACGGCGTCGTCTACAACCTCAAGCCTGAGCTTCAGGAGAAGATCAAGGAAGCCTTCTTCTCCTTCAACTGGGAAGGCACTGGCCTTGAACAAGAATTCGGCAAGAACGGCGAAGAGCAGTTCATCGAGATCACGTTCAAGGAGGACTGGGACGTCATTCGCAAGATCGACGCTGCCAACAACGTCAGCTACGACTGCGAGTAATCGGACCGACGTAAATGGGGCGCGTGCGGGGCTCTCGCGCGCGCCCGCCGATCTGGGGCTTTCCCATGTTGACTGTTGAGAACCTGGTCAAGACCTATCGCACCGGCGATAAGGCATTGAACAATGTCAGCTTCGTGGTGCCCAAAGGCCAGGTTGTGGGACTGATCGGCCCGTCCGGTGCGGGCAAGTCGACGCTCATCCGCTGCGTGAACCGGCTCGTCGAGCCGACATCCGGGCGGGTGCTGCTTAACGACACCGACCTCACCCGGCTGAGCAAAGGCGCGCTGCGCCGCGCCCGCCGGCGGATTGGCATGATCTTTCAGGAATACGCGCTTGTCGAACGGCTGACCGTGATGGAAAACGTGCTGTCCGGCCGGCTCGGCTACGTTTCCTTCTGGCGCTCATGGCTGCGCCAATTCCCCCGCGCGGATATTGCGAACGCGTTTCGCTTGCTGGACCGTGTGGGCCTGGATGGCCGCGCCGACAGCC
>CAZYUT010000119.1:0-6753 GCA_964650735.1 uncultured Hyphomicrobiaceae bacterium | reverse complement strand
CGACCGTGCCGCCCCACTGGCGCAGCATGCGCAGACGTGAAAAGCTTGGGAACATCGACAGCAGCGCTGCGAGCTGATGCTCGATGATGTCCATGCCGCCGCGCTGCGTGTAGGACAAATAGGCATCGATGCCCGCGCCGATGACCAGTTCGCCCTTGTCGGACTGGCTGCAATACGCATGGACGGCGTTGGACATGACCACGCAGGGCATGACCGGCTTGACCGGCTCGGAGACCAGCGCCTGCAGCGGGTGGCTCTCAATGGGCAGGCGCACGCCCGCCATGCGCGCAATGACGCTAGTGTGGCCGGCCGTGACGCTCGCCACGCGCGGGGTCATGATGCTGCCGCGCGTCGTCTCAATGCCGGTCACGGCGCCAGCCTCGGTCTTGATGCTGGTGACCTCGCAGTTCTGAATGATGTCCACGCCGAGCGCAGAGGCCGCCCGCGCATAGGCCCAGACGACCGCATCATGGCGGTTGACCCCGCCGCGCCGCTGCAAGGTCGCGCCGATGATCGGAAAGCGCGCGTTCGGCGAGATGTCGATGGGCGGGCAGAACTCCTTCACCTGCTTGGCATCGAGATACTCGCTGTCGATGCCGTTGAGCCGGTTGGCCTCGACGCGGCGTTTCAGCATCCGCGCCTCGCCATCGTCATGCGCCAGGTTCAGTACGCCGCGATGGCTCATCATGATGTTAAAGTTGAGCTTGCGGTCCAGCCCTTCCCAGAGCTTGAGAGCGTGCTCGTAAATCGCCGCGCTCTCGTCGAACAGGTAGTTCGAGCGGATGATCGTCGTGTTGCGCCCGGCGTTGCCGCCGCCGATCCACCCCTTTTCGACGACGGCAATATTGGTCATGCCGTGCTCGGAGGCGAGGTAATAAGCGGTGGCCATGCCATGCCCGCCGCCGCCGATAATCACCGCGTCATAGCGGTCCTTTGGCTCGGCGTCGCGCCAGGCCGGCTTCCAGCCTTTGTGGCCGCGCAAGCCTTCGCGAAACAGGCGGAAGGCGGAATACTTCTGCATGGCGCACCTCCGAAAGACGCTCAGGACAGGTTTTCGATCTGGCCTTGCGCGTTGACATACATCGCATTGGCGGCCGGAACCTTGGGAAGTCCAGGCATTGTCATGATACTTCCACAGACCACGACAATGAAACCCGCCCCGGCAGAAAGCCGCACCTCGCGGACCTCCAGAGTGTGACCCTCCGGCGCGCCGCGCAACGCGGGGTCGGAGCTGAAGCTGTACTGGGTTTTCGCCATGCACACCGGCAGGTTGCCATAGCCCAGCTTGGTCAGCCGGCGAATTTCAGCGCGCGCGGCATCCGACAGCACAACATCGCCGGCGCGGTAAAGCTCCGTGGCGATCGTGCGGATCTTCTGCTCAACTGGCAGGTCTTCCTCGTAAAGCGGCGCGAAGGCGTCGCCGGCATTACCGTCGGCGAGCTCACGCACGCGCCTGGCGATGGCCTCGCTGCCCGCGCTGCCGTCGGCCCAGTGCGTGCAAACGAACGCCTCGACGCCCATCCCGGCGCAATAATCGACAACAGCTTGAAGCTCTTCGTCGGTGTCGGTCCCGAAGCGGTTGACCCCGACCACCAGCGGCACCCTGAATTTGCGCAGGTTCTCGATATGCCGGCCGAGATTGACCGCGCCCGCGCGCACCGCCTCGACATTCGGCTGGCCCAGCTCGCCCTTCTCAACGCCGCCATGCATCTTCAGCGCGCGAACCGTCGCGACAACCACCGCCGCGCTTGGCGTGAGGCCGGCCTTGCGGCACTTGATGTCGAAGAATTTCTCCGCGCCCAGATCCGCGCCGAAGCCCGCCTCGGTAACCACATAATCGGCCAGCTTGAGCGCCGCGCGCGTTGCCCGCACCGAATTGCAGCCATGCGCGATATTGGCGAACGGCCCGCCGTGCACGAAGGCAGGATTGTTCTCCAGCGTCTGCACGAGGTTGGGATTGAACGCTTGCTGCAGCAGCACGCTCATCGCGCCCGGCGCGTCGATGTCACGCGCAAAGACCGGCGACTTGTCGCGGCGATAGCCCACAACCATCGCGCCGAGCCGCTCGTGCAGGTCCTCGAAATTCCTGGCCAGGCAGAAGATCGCCATGACCTCGCTGGCAACCGTGATATCGAACCCGTCCTCGCGCGGAACGCCTTCGGTCGGCCCGCCCAGGCCGATCACCATGCGCCGCAGCGCCCGGTCGTTCATGTCGATCACCCGGCGCCAAGCCACGCGGCGTGGATCAACGTCGTGCGCATTGCCCCAATGCATGTGGTTGTCGAGCATCGCCGCGAGCAGATTGTGCGCGGCGGTAATGGCGTGGAAGTCGCCCGTGAAATGCAGGTTGATGGTTTCCATCGGCACGACCTGGGCATAACCGCCGCCCGCCGCGCCGCCTTTCATACCAAAGCATGGGCCGAGGCTGGGCTCGCGAATGCAAACGGCTGTGCGCGCGCCGATGCGGTTCAGGCCGTCGCCCAGCCCGATCGTCATCGTCGTCTTGCCCTCGCCCGCCGGGGTCGGCGTGATGGCCGTGACCAGGATCAGCTTGCCGTCCTGGCGGTCCTCGATGCTCTTAAGGTACCAGTCCTCGATCTTGCCGATGTGATGGCCGAAGGGATAAAGCGCGTCGTTCGGGACATCCAGCCGCGCGGCGACTTCCGCGATCGGGCGCAAAGTGGCGGCGCGGGCGATCTCCAGATCGGACCCGTGCTTCTTGGCGGCGGCTTCAGCTTTGCCCTCGGCGTTCAGCATGGCGGTTTCCTCGGTTGAACAAGACAGTCATTGGCTTTATGGCTCGACAGCCCGGATCGCTTGCAGAACATGTTAGAGGCTTGCGGGACGCGCCACCTCCGCACGGTCGGCTGCCAGCCGGCACCCAGGCATAGGCGCGTCTTTTATCACATGCGAGCGCATCTTGCCGAGCAATCGCGCGCCGCTGCGGTTCAGCGTCGGCGCATCTTTGTCCGAAAGCGACATGGCGCGGCGCCGCGACAAATACGTTGGCTTTCCGCCGCTCAGCAAGCCCTATAAGATGTTGATAACGCTTTCTCTTGAGAAGACCTTCATCTTGCGCAATCATGAGGAGTCAATTTGTTGTCCAGGGCCGCCCGAAGCGCGCTGTCCGGGACAGTCGTGCGGATTTGAGGCGCTCGTTCCGGCGAGGCGGGTGTGTCTGGAGGGCGTGCGATGGAACCTCGCGCGTTGGATCGTCAACGGATCCATTTTCTGCTGATCCCGAACTTCTCGATGATCGCCTTTTCCTCGGCGATAGAAGCGCTGCGTCTTGCGAACCGGGCGCTGGGGCGAACCGCTTACGAGTGGCGGCTGATCTCAGAAGACGGCAATCCAGTGCAAGCCAGCAACCGGGTCGTGCTGAGCGTGGACTCCTCGCTGGATAAAGTGCTGAACGATATCACCCACCCCAGCGATTCGAGCATGGTGATTGTGTGCTCGGGCGTGGAAGTCGAGAACTTCCACCATCGCGCCGTCTTCAGCTGGCTGCGGCGGATGCACAAGCGCGGCGTCAGCATTGGCGGGCTTTGCACCGGCGCCTGGGTGCTGGCGGAAGCCGGCCTGCTGGAGGATCGCACCTGCGCGATCCACTGGGAAATGATCCCCAGCTTCGCCGAGCGCTTTCCCGACGTGAACGTCAAATCCAGCCTGTTCGAGGTGGACAACGACATCTTCACCTGTGCTGGCGGCACCGTCGCGCTCGACATGATGCTCTATTTCATCGGACTGCGCTTCGGCGCGGAGATGGCCGAGAAAGTCTGTGAGGTGTGCCTCATGGACCGCGTGCGACCTGCCCATGACCGCCAGCGCCTCCCGATCGGCTCGCGATTGGGCATTCAAAACCCGCGGCTGCTCACGATCATCGAGATCATGGAGGCGAACATCGCCGAGCCGGTTTCGCTCGCGCAGATTTCGCAGAGCACAGGCATCTCACGCCGGCATATCGAGCGGCTGTTCCGCCACCATTTGGGGCGCTCGCCCGCACGCTATTATCTGGAGGTGCGCCTGGAGCGCGCCCGGCGTCTGCTGCGCCATTCCAACCTGCCGATCATCGAGGTCGCTGTTGCCTCGGGCTTCGTTTCGGCCTCGCATTTCTCGAAGCGCTACCGGGAATACTTTGGCCGCTCTCCGCAGATGGACCGCAACATGCCCGAACTGAGCGGGGGCGAGCGCGATACGCCTGACACCGAGCCGGAAATGGCTTGAGGCCAGCGCGGCGCGCTCACGCCACAGTGCCCCGCGCTTTCGCGCCTTGCCATTGCGTGACGGCCCGGGCGGCCTACCTTTTGAGGGTAACATCAGCCAATTCGAGCGGGCGGAGCTTGCATTTTGCGATACGATTTTGTTTTTGCGGGCGGCGGACTGGCGAGCACACTTGCCGCATACCGGCTTCGGCTGGCGGACCCGGCCCTGAAAATCGCGATTATCGAGCGCGCCGAGCAGATCGGCGGCAACCACACCTGGTCGTTTCACGGCACCGACCTGACGCCCGCGCAGCACGAATGGCTCAAGCCGTTTGTCGCGCATAACTGGCCGGGCCAGGAGGTGCGCTTCCCCGGTTACCGGCGCGAACTGCGCGCGTCCTACCACTCCGCGACCTCCGATAAACTCGCCGAGGTCGCTGCGCGCGAATTTGGCGACAGCTTCTTGCTCGGCCGCGAGGTCGCAAAGATCGGTGATCGGCATGTCATGATGTCGAACGGCGAGGCGATCGAGGCCGAATGCATCATCGACGGGCGCGGCGTCCGCGGGGACGACAACCTGACGCTGGGCTATCAGAAATTCATCGGCCGCGAAGTGCGCTGCGCAAGACCCCACGGCCAGCATGTGCCGATCATCATGGATGCGACCGTCTCCCAGCAGGACGGCTACCGCTTCATCTACACCCTGCCATTGGACGAGACGCGCATCCTGATCGAAGACACGTACTACAGCGACGGCCCGGATCTGGACGGACAGATGCTGGTCTCGGAGATCAACGCCTATGCGGAGCGGCGCGGATTCCAGATCGCCGAGGTCGTTCGCGAGGAGCGCGGCGTGCTGCCGATCGTGCTGACTGGCGACATTGACGGGTTTTGGGCATCCTCAGACGGCATCCCCCGTGCGGGAATGCGCGCGGCGCTGTTCCACCCGACGACAGGCTATTCGCTCCCCGATGCCGTACGCTTCGCCGACCTGCTCGCAAGCCACCGCCCAAAGACCACCGAAGCGGCCCACACGCTTGCAAAGCGCTACTCGAAAATCGCCTGGCGCCAGCGCGACTTCTTCCGGGTGCTCAACCGCTTTTTGTTCTTCGCCGCCGATCCGGACAAGCGTGCGGGTGTGATGGAGCGCTTCTACACCCTGCCTGAACCGCTGATCGAGCGGTTCTATGCGTGCCGCCTGACACCTTGGGATAAGGCGCGCATCCTGATCGGGCGCCCGCCCGTACCGGTGTCCAGAGCGCTGCAAAATATCTGGGTTGCGCACCCGGCCACCCCAAAAAACGCATAATCCGCGCGCAATGAAAGACTTTCCACGCCGCCCGCAACGTCACCTGCAAACTGCATGATCCTGATGCCCCGAGACCCGATTGTCCTCGACAGCAAACGGCGTATCGAGCGCGGCTCCAAGAGTTTCGCCGCTGCTGCGAAGCTATTCCCGCGGGAAACGCGGCATGACGCGTACATGCTGTATGCCTGGTGCCGCTACTGCGATGACCAAATCGACGGGCAAGACTTCGGCTTCCGCACGGGCGGCGCGACACTGCTTGCTTGCGAGACAAAATTGGCCGAGCTTCGCGAGAAAACACAAGCTGCGCTGCGCGGCGAGGCGTGCGATCCGGTGTTCGAGGCGCTCGCGCGCGTGACGGCAAAGCACGACATTCCGGCGCGGCATCCGCTCGAACTGCTGGAAGGCTTCGCGATGGATGTCGAGGGCCGCCACTACGAGACCATCGAGGATACGCTCGACTATTGTTACCACGTCGCCGGCGTTGTCGGCGTGATGATGGCGATGATCATGGGGGTGCGCGATCGCGCGACGCTGCTGCGCGCCTGCGATCTCGGCCTTGGCTTCCAGCTGACGAACATCGCCCGCGACGTGCTTGAGGATGCGCAGGACGACAGGGTCTACCTGCCGGCGGCGTGGCTGGCTGAGGCCGGCATTCCACAGGACCGTGTCGCAGATCCCGCCTATCGCGAGCCCGTGGCCGGTGTGGTTGCGCGGCTTCTTGATCTGGCTGATGCCTATTACGCCTCGGCGCGGCAAGGCATTGCAGAACTGCCGCTGCGCTCGGCCTGGACAATTGCAGCGGCGAGCCGGATCTACCGGGCGATCGGGCGCGACGTGCAGACGCTTGGTCCGCGCGCATGGGACCAGCGCGTGAGCACCAGCTCCATGCGCAAGCTGGGCAGCCTGACGCTGGGCGGGCTGGACGCGCTCGGCGTTCATACCCTTGCAGCGGTCCGTCCGGTGCGCCCGCGTGAGGCGCTATGGACCAAACCCAGCCTGATTGAACGCGATGAGCGCGCGTGATCTAAAGCCTGTTCAACGAAATCCGGATCGCTGAACAGGCTCCAAGTTCATGTTTTGTCGCACTTTGGTCGCTTCGCGCCCGCCTTTGGCTCCTGACGCAAAACCGGTGCCCATCCCGGATCGAGTCCGGGACAGGCTTTTGCTGATAGTGCTCTAGCGCATCGGGCTCGCCCGCCAGTTTCGGGCAACCATTCGATATCGCTTGTACTTTCAATAATC
>CAZYUT010000118.1:0-6782 GCA_964650735.1 uncultured Hyphomicrobiaceae bacterium | reverse complement strand
TTCTTCGATCGCTGCTATTACCCGTGCCTCGAAGAAACGCAAGGGCTGGCCTATGCCCTCTACATCCGCGCCGGGCAGGACGGGACGGGCACGCGCCGGGCGGTGGAGAGCATCACGACCGGACTGCGCTGGCGCGCGGTTCAGGAGCCGCTGATCTGCCGCGGGCCGTGGGACGACGCGTTCCTCGATAGTTGCGAGGAGCTGGGCCAGGCGATGGCCGCAGGTCTGGAAGCTGGCATCTTTTAGCGCGGCAGGCAAGACACGTGCGCGCCCTGCCGTCATTGCGAGGCTCGAAGTGCCGAAGCAATCCAGCGCGAAGCGTTCCGGGCTGGATTGCGTCGCTACGCTCGCAATGACGCCAATCTGAAGTCTCGATCACGCGAATATCACCACAAGCTGATTTGCCCGAAGCGGCAGAAGCGCGGACACTTCTCCCGACACGTTTTGGGAGACCCGGATGCCCGCACCCTCTCGCCGCGCCCTCTGGCTCGCCGCCGCCCTGCTCGGCGCATCGCTGCTTGCGGCGACGTCGCTCGCCGCTGGCGAAAACGATCCGCCGCCGCTTGTCGGCCATAGCGGCCAGTTTACTGTCATGCAACCGGCCGAAGTGCCTCAGCCTGTCCCGTTCGAGAACGGCATGGGCAAGGCGGTCACGCTTGCCGACTTTCGCGGCAAGGTCGTGCTGCTCAACTTCTGGGCGACGTGGTGCGCGCCCTGCGTCCATGAGATGCCGTGGCTCGACGAACTCGCGCGCGACCGGGCGGACCAGCCGTTCGCGGTCGTGGCGATCTCGCTGGATCAGGCCGGGCGCAACAAGGTCATCCCGTTTTATCAGCGGCTCGGGCTCGACACGCTGGAAATCTATACCGATCCGGACCAGCGCGTTGGCGCGATCAACCCGCCGGAAGGCGCGGGCGCGCCCTTCGCCCTGTTCGGCATGCCAACCACCTATGTCATCGGCAAGTCTGGCGCGGTGATGGGCTACATCCAGGGCGCGGTGGACTGGCGCTCCGGCGAGGCCCGCGCGCTGCTCGATTATTACCTCGCCCAACCGTCAAGCTAGGGAGCCGCCCATGCGCGCCATCGCCCCCTTCCTCATCGCGATCGTCACAGCCACAACCGCCGCCGCCAACCCCAGCGTCTGGGAGCGGCAAGGCTGGGCCGGCACCGACTTCTCCAAGCGCGCGATCGAATGGAACGAGATCATGTCGGGCGGCCCGCCGAAAGACGGCATCCCGTCGATCGACAACCCGAAGTTCCAGCCGGTTGCGGACGAGACCGAGGTGAAGGCAAACGAGCCGGTGATCGGCCTGGAGATAGGCGGCGATGCGCGCGCCTATCCGCTGCGCATCCTGATCTGGCACGAGATCGTCAACGACAATGTCGGCGGCGAACCCGTCGCTGTCACTTATTGCCCGCTGTGCAATTCAGCGGTGGTGTTCGAGCGCGTGGTGAAGGGCGAGGTCACGACCTTCGGCACCACGGGCAAGCTTCGCAATTCCGACCTCGTGATGTATGACCGCCTCACCGAAAGCTGGTGGCAGCAATTCACCGGCGAGGCCATCGTCGGCGAGATGACGGGCGCGCAGCTCGACATCCTGCCCGCGCGGCTGGAGTCGCTCGCGCAGTTCCGCGCGCGGCATCCGGACGGGCGGATCCTCGTGCCGAACGATCCGGACTTCCGGAACTACGGCCGCAACCCGTATGCGGGCTATGACTCCAGTGCGCGGCCCTTCCTGTTCCGCGGCGATCTGCCCGAAGATATCAACCCGATGGTGCGGGTGGTGATGGTGCGGACCGAGAAACCCATGATCATCTCGCTCGAACTGCTGCGCGCGCACAAGCAGATCGCAGCAGGCGACGTCTCGCTCAGCTGGCAGCCCGGTCAGGCATCGGCGCTCGATGCCGATCAAGTCGCGAGCGGGCGCGATGTTGGCACGGTCTCGGTCCGGCGCGGCCAGGACGATATGCCTTACGAAGTGACATTCGCGTTTGTCGCCCACGCGTTTTATCCAGAAATCAATATCATTCAGGAATGTCCGGCAGCGGGCGAGCGGGTTAGCTGCGGATCTGCGGCGCGTTGAGGCGTTCCCCTGCGCGAGACAGCTCATGCAGGTGATACACCGCGATCGCCAGCACGATAAATGCGCCGGCCTGATGCACCAGCCCAAGGCTAAGCGGCACATGCGCCACGAGCGTCCAGATGCCGAGTACGGCCTGCAGCGTGACAGCGCCCGCGAGGACCAGCGCCGTCAGGCGCGAGGGATGATGGCTCCTCACCATTGCGAGCGCGTGTATGATCGCCCAGGCGAATAGCAGGTACGCGCCGATGCGATGATTGAACTGCACGGTCAGCGCGTTCTCGAACAGGTTGAGATGCCACGGCTGCATGACCATCAGCCCGTCTGGAATGAATTCCCCGTCCATGAGCGGCCAGGTGTTGTAGGCGAAACCGGCCTTCATCCCGGCCACGAATGCGCCGAGCACGATCTGGACAAACGTAAACGCCGCGAGCCCGGCGGCCGATAGCCATACCCAGCTTCGCTTCAACACGCGCGCTGGGTGCCCAACGCCGAGCGCCACCCATATCATCGCGGCATAGATGATCGCGGCCAGCCCGAGATGCGCCGCCAGGCGGTACTGGCTCACCGATACCCGGTCGACCAGCCCGCTCTGCACCATGTACCAGCCCATAAAGCCCTGCAGGGCGCCCAGCGCGAACAGCGCGATCAGGCTCGGCGCAAGGTCGCGGCGGATGTAGCCAGCCAGCGCGAAGGCGATGAACGGAACGGCGAAGGCAACGCCGATGACCCGGCCCAGGAAGCGGTGCGCCCACTCCCACCAGTAGATGAACTGAAACTCCGCGAGGCTCATGCCCTTGTTGACGAGCTGGTATTGCGGGATCTGGCGGTATTTGTCGAAGGCTTCCTGCCAGTCGGCGGCAGAGAGCGGGGGGATCGCGCCGAGGATCGGTTTCCACTCGGTGATCGACAAGCCGGAGCCGGTCAGCCGCGTGGCGCCGCCAACGACCACCATTGCGAAGATCAGCGTGATGACGCCGCCCAGCCAGATGCGGATCGCGTTGTCAGCGCTGGTGGATTGCGCTTGCGTCTGGCTCAGCGCGACGGCGTCGGTCATGGTGCATACCTCCACATGCTGTGAAGCGATTTAGTCCGGTGCCACAGTGACAGCAAGCGTGCGCAGTGTCGCAAGCGGGCCGCTTTTTTCCGTTGGCGCGGAACGCGGCATTTGAGTATGGTGCGCGCCATGACGGATCGCACACGCAAATTCATCGGCGTCATGGCCATGGTTGTTTTCACGGTGTTCTATCTGTGGTTCGCCGTGAGCGTGGCCATCGTGCGCCTGCCGGGCACGGCTCTTGGCCTTCAACTTGCGTTTTATTTTGTCGTTGCGGCGGTCTGGTTCGCGGTCTGTGCGGCGATCATCTGGTGGATGCGCCCGCGCCACGCTAACCGGCAGGGCGACGCGCCCAGCCGGTAGCGCCGTCTGTTACGCCACCTTTCCTTTGCCCTCGAACAGAAAGCCGCCGGACTGGCGCGCCCATAACGAGGCGTATATGCCGCCCGCGCGCACCAGCTCATCATGCGTGCCCTGCTCGACGATGCGGCCCTGATCCATGATCACCAGCCTGTCGAGCATCGCAATGGTCGATAGCCGGTGCGCGATGGCGATGACGGTCTTGCCCTGCATCAGATTGTAAAGCTGCTCCTGGATGGCGGCTTCGGCCTCGCTGTCCAGCGCCGAAGTCGCCTCATCAAGGACCAGGATCGGCGCATCTTTGAGCAGCACCCGCGCGATCGCAATGCGCTGGCGTTGGCCGCCCGATAGCTTCACGCCCCGCTCGCCCGCATGCGCTTTGTATCCGGTCCGCCCCTGCCAGTCGCGCAGGTCGGGGATGAAGTGATCGGCATGCGCGCGCCGGGCTGCCTCAAACACCTCCTCGTCGCTTGCCTCCGGCCTGCCGTAACGAATGTTGTCGATGATCGAGCGATGCAGCAGCGAGGTGTCCTGAGTGACCATGCCGATCTGCTGGCGGAGGCTCTCCTGTGTGACGTGGGCGATGTCCTGCCCATCAACCAGGATGCGTCCGCGTTCCAGGTCATGAAAGCGCAGCAGCAGGTTGACCAGCGTCGACTTGCCCGCGCCGGAACGCCCGACCAGCCCGACCTTCTCGCCCGGTTGAATGGTCAGGTTAAGATCTTCGATCAGCCCGCCCTCCTTGCCGTAGTGGAAGGTCACATTTTCATAACGAATCTCGCCACGCGTGACCTTCAGCGGCCGCGCATCCCTGGCATCGACCAGTCGCAACGGCCGGGCGATCGACTTGATCCCTTCCTGAACCTCGCCGATATTCTCGAAAACGCTGGTGACTACCGACATTGTCCAGCCGGACATGTTGTTGATCTGGATGACAAGGCCGGCGGCGGTCGCGATCGCGCCAAGCGTGATAAGCTGCTGGCTCCACAGCCACAGCGCGAGCCCGACGGTCGTCGTGATCATGATGCCGTTCATTGTCCAGAGGATGACCTCCATCAGGGTGAGCAGCCGCATCTGATTCTGAAATCTGGAGGTGTGGCGCGCGATGCCGTCAGCCGCGTAGTCGTCCTCGTGGTCGGTCCGCGCGAAAAGCTTGACCGTCTGGATGTTCACGTAGCTGTCCACAATCCGCCCCGCCAGCGTGGAGCGCGCATCCGACATCACGGCCGAGCGTTCCTTCACCTTCGGCACGAAATAGAACAGCATGAAGCCATAGGCCGCCAGCCAGACCAATAGCGGCGCCATCAGCCGCGGGTCCGCCGAGAACAGTACGGTGAGCGCAGAGACCGCGTAGATTGTTACGAACCAGAGCGAATCGGTCAGGTCCACTATCGCCTGACGCAACGCTGCGCCCGTCGTCATCACCCGGTTGGCAATGCGCCCGGCGAAATCGTCCTGAAAGAACGACGGGCTCTGCCGAAGCATGTACCGGTGCGCCTGCCAACGGATCAGGTTCGTGAATGAGGGGATCAGCGACTGGTTGATGATCGAGATATGAACCAGAAATGTGATCGGGCGCAGCAGGATCGCGAATGCCGCCATGAGCAGGAGAAGTTGGCCGTTCTGCTCAAAGAAAGTTTGAGGCGACTCAGCGGAGCGGGCCAAATCGACGATCTGTCCGAGGAAAGTGAACAGAGCGACTTCGATCAGGGCGGCCAGCGAGCCGATCACGACGACGGCCAGCAATGTACCCCAGATCTGGCGGCAGTAATGCCAGAAGAAGCCGATGATATTTTCGGGGGGACGCTCTATTGATGCGCGTCGAAATGGCGAAATACGTCGTTCTATCCAGCGTAACATGAAACTCGCTCTCGTGTGGTCTTGAAGATTTATATGGACACACGGCTGAGCGAGACGGCGAAAGCGCCGAATGGTCAGCCGCGCATGGCAAACTTTGCGCGCTTTACCATTGATGATGTCCTGCTGGTGTTGGTGTTCGCGGCGGGCGTACAGCCCGCTGACGCCCTTCCGGTTGCTGCAACATCATGGCAACAGTGTGGCATAATCACATGGGCCGTGTAACGCGCATTTTATCCGAAAGCCGGTGCCCATCCCGGATCGAGTCCGGGACATGCTTTTCGCAGTGCGCTCTAGCCGTACCAAGCGCCAAGCAGATGCTCCTGGTTTCCCCGCTGGCCGCGCAGGGGCGACGGGATCGGCGATAGAGTCTGCCAGCCCTGATCAGCCACCATTTGGCGAATCGTCTCAACGGATCGCTCCGTTGCGGCGGCGTCCGAGACGATACCGCTCTTGCCCACATGCGCCCGGCCAACCTCGAACTGCGGCTTGATGAGCGCCACCAGCCATGCATCGGGCGCAGCGAAGGCCAGTACAGCGGGAAGCACGAGCCGCAGCGAGATGAAGCTCACATCAACAGTAATCGCGCCAACCGGCTCCGGCAGGTCGTCAGGGCTCAAGCTGCGCGCATCGCGCTGTTCGAGGCTGATGACACTGGGATCGGCAACGAGGCTCTCGTGAAGCTGCCCCCGCCCGACATCGACGGCATAAACGCGCCGCGCGCCTCGTTCCAGCAATACTTGGGTGAAGCCGCCGGTCGACGCGCCGATATCGAGCGCCGCGCGCGCCGACGGATCGAAGCCGAATGCATCGAGCGCGGCGGCCAGCTTCAGCGCGGCGCGCGAGACGTAAGCCGCTTCGTCTCCCGTGATCGTGATTTCCGCATCGTGGCCGACAAGCGCGGCGGCTTTGCTCACGACCGCGCCGTCCACGCGCACCAGCCCGCGTCTGATCAGGTCGCGCGCCCGCGCCCGCGATGGCGCTAAGCCCTGACTCGCCACAAACGCATCAAGCCGCAATTTCCGCTCGCGGTTCATGTCGCTTTACTTTAAATAGCCCCACCGAATTCGTCTCGCGACCCGCGATCGAGAGAGAATTACCGGTATTATCAGACCGTTAGCACCGCTAAGGCTGCGGACGAATACACTGCCGCGAATGCGCGTTCAAAGGACCAAAATCATGACAGATCGTTCTTGCTCGTTCTTGTCATTTAAATGCGACGTGGCCCAAAATCCGGAAACCGGAAACAACTATGTGTTCGCCCAAGCCCCGATCGCCAAGGGGGAACTTATCGCTGTCTGGGGCGGCCGCCTTGTCTCGCCGGAGGAATTGGCAAGCTTTCCTCAGGAACTGCGGCAACGCTCCGTGCAGGTCGAAGAAGACCTGTACTTGACATCATTTCGCCTCGACGAGCCCGCAGGTTGCAT
>CAZYUT010000117.1:0-6797 GCA_964650735.1 uncultured Hyphomicrobiaceae bacterium | reverse complement strand
GCTATATTGAACAGAACACGTTCCATCAGCAGGCCAGAATTAAGAAAAAGAACGCAGCTTAGAGCCGGGCCGTATTAACAGGCGAAATGCGGAGCTGCGTGATCCGGTTGCGCTGGCGCTTCATGATTTCGAACCGGAAGCCGTGGAATCGGAACACCTGCCCCTCGTCCGGTATCGTTTCGGCCTCATGAATGACCAGCCCGGCGATGGTCGTGGCCTCCTCATCCGGCAAGTCCCAGTCGCGCAGGCGGTTGAGATCGCGGATCGGCACGGTGCCGTCGACGATGAGGCTGCCGTCGGGCTGCTGGCGGATGCCGGTGACTGTCACATCCAGTTCGTCGGAAATCTCGCCGACGATCTCCTCCAGGATGTCCTCAAGCGTGACCAGCCCCATAACCTCGCCATACTCATCCACGACGAGCGCGAAATGCGCCTTCTTGCGGAGGAAGGCGTTGAGCTGGTCCTTCAGGCTGGTTGTATCGGGCACGAACCACGGTTCGGCGGCAACCGAGAGGATGTCGATTTTGCTCATGTCGCCCTGCGCCTCGTGCACGGCGCGCAGCAGCGCCTTGGCGTGCACGATACCGACGATGTTGTCGAGGTCATCCTTCCAGATCGGCAGGCGGGTGTGAGGGCTGTGAAGCACGGATTCGACAAGTTGTTCAGGCGGTTCATCGGCGTTGATGGTTTCCATCTTGGTGCGATGGACCATGATGTCGGAGACTGTGAGTTCCGGCAGGTCGAGCACGCCGCCGAGCATGTCGCGGTCATATTTGACGACGCGGCCCGCCCGGTGGTGCAGGTCGATGGCGCCGCGAATCTCCTGGCGCGGCGAGAAATGATCCTCAGCCTGATGCCGGGTGAGGAATGTAAGCAGCCGCGATACGAGGATCTGGATGCCCATGGTAATGGGCGAGGAGACCCGCACCAGGATCGTCAAGATCGGCGCCGCCGTCAGCGCGTAGCGATCCGCGTTGCCGATCGCGTAGGTCTTGGGCATCACTTCCGCGAAAATCACCACCAGCGCGGTCATTACGAGCGTGGCATAGCCGACCCCGGCCTGGCCGAAAAGTTGCAAGAACAGGCTAGTGGCCAGCGCCGAGGCGAGAATGTTGACGAGGTTGTTGCCCAGCAGGATCGCGCCGAGGAAGCGTTCTTGATTTTCGATCAGGCGGTTGACGGCCGCCGCGCGGTTGTCGCCCTCTTGGGCCAGAGCGTACATCCGCCCCCGCGACGCAGCCGTCACGGCCGTCTCGGAGCCGGAGAAAAAGCCGGACAACCCTAGCAGAACCAGGATCGCGGCAGAAGTCAGAACGATTTCCAGCGTCATTGTCCCCGGCATTCCTCAGAAAGCAGGCGTTTGAGATCATCGATTGCGACGTCGCGCGTGATGAAAGCCTCTCCGATTTCGCGCGCGAGAATGAAGGTCAGGCGGCCGCCGGAGACCTTCTTGTCCTGCATCATGTGGGTGATGAGTTCGGCTGGCTCGGGGATGCCGCGACCCTTCGCGCCCAGTTCGCCGATGGCAACCGGAAGGCCAACGGCCCCCAGATGCGCCGTGACGCGCGCGTGCCGGCCTGGCGGGCATAGGCGTAGCTGTTCCGACAGCTTGAAGGCGAGCGCCATGCCGATTGCCACGGCCTCGCCGTGGAGCAGGTCGCCGGAATAGCCCGCCCAGGCTTCGAGGGCGTGGCCGAAAGTGTGGCCGAGATTGAGCAGCGCGCGGTCCCCGGACTCGCGTTCGTCCGCCGCGACGATGTCCGCCTTCATCCGGCAGCTCTTCTCGATGGCGGTGGCCCGCGCCTCCACATCGCCGCGCAGGAGCGCAAGGCCGTGCGCCTCCAGCCAGGCGAAGAAACCGGCATCGCCCAACAGGCCGTACTTGACGATTTCGGCATAGCCAGCGCGCAACTCGCGGGCGGGCAGGGTGTTGAGCGTGGCGCTGTCGGCGATGACGAGCCGCGGCTGATGGAAGGTGCCGATCAGGTTTTTGCCCTGCGGCGTATTGATGCCGGTCTTGCCGCCGACGGAGCTGTCGACCTGCGCGAGCAGCGTCGTGGGGACTTGGATCAGCGCGACACCCCTGCGCAGGATGCTGGCGGCAAAGCCGGCCAGATCACCGATGACACCGCCGCCGAGCGCGATGACCGCGTCGCCGCGTTCGACCTCGCGGGTAAGCAGCGCCTCGCACAGCGGGGCAAGCTGGGCAAAGCTTTTGCTCGACTCGCCGGCCGGAACGATGACTGGCTCGACCGCCAGCCCCGCCTCCGCGAGGCTTGCCTGCAGCGGGCCCAGATGCAGCCGCGCCACTGTCTCATCCGTGACAATGGCGCAGCGCCGCCAATCCCCGGCTGCCAGGATCAATCCGGCCGCATCTGCGAGAAGACCCGCGCCGATATGAATGGGATAACTGCGCTGGCCGAGCGCAACGGTCACGGTGCGGTTTTCGCCGCCTCGCTTGGCGGGAACGGTTTTGGTTTGGCTCATCGTTTTTTGGACATGGGTGTCATCGGCTGCCGGCTGCACTGTCCGTATCGCCGATGTCATCGGACAATAGGCGCGCGGCGATCGCCTCCACGATCTCTTCCACAATGATTTCGTGGGGCACATTGCGACTTTCAATCGTGATGTCGGCGCCCGCGTAGACCGGATAGCGCGCATCCATCAGTTGCCGCATGATCTCGCGCGGATCACCGGCTTTGAGCAGCGGGCGCGTATCGCGCCGTGACACCCGCTCCATCAACACATCCAGATCGGCCTTCAGCCAGATCGACACGCCCCGTTCGGCGATTTCCGCGCGCGTCTCGGCGTTCATGTAAGCGCCGCCGCCGGTGGCGAGAACGACCGGCCCTTCGCCCAAAAGCCGCGCGATAACGCGGCGTTCACCGTCGCGGAAATACGCTTCGCCATGATCCGCGAAAATCTCGTTGATGGTTTTGCCGGCAGCCGCCTCGATCTCCTTGTCGGCATCGACGAAGCGCAGTCCCAGCCGCTTGCCAAGCCGCCGGCCGATCGCGCTCTTGCCGGCGCCCATTAACCCGATCAAGACGAGGCTGCGAGAGCCCAGCGCCTCCAAGATTCCGCGGGCGGTCTCGTCCTGAGACGGTTTCGGGTCCGCGTCGGGTTCAGTGGACTTTGAAGGCATGACTCATCGAAAATCGCACGGAAACTGTGGCGCGCCGCTTTGGCCGCCGCGAACGGTTCCATAACTGTGCTCTCAAGGCAATTTTTTTCCGACCGGCGCTTGACAAATCAGACGCCGTCGGGCCAGCCATAGCTGTACCCGTGCCGGGTATCATGGGGGAACGGAATGCCGACGCTTTTCAGGTTCCTGTTCATTGTGGGATTGATCGTTGCGTTGTTTTACGGAACCATGTATGCATTGCCGCAGTATTTCCCGCCCGAACAAAAAGAAATCACCAAGCCGGTCCGCAATATCGAACTGAGATAATCCTGCTTGCCGTTCGTTGCGCGCCGGTGCGGCCAACCGTGAATGGCCTCGCCATGGCTGACCCGACGCTGAAACCCGATGCTATGAAAGCAAGCGATCCGCCGCCTTTAAATGGTCGCGCTGGCGCGGACAGGATCGTCTTTGAAAGCCGCGATCTGTCCAGCTTCCTCGACATGCTCACCGCGGAAAAGGGCGCGGCGGCGAACACATTGGCGGCCTATCGCAACGATCTGGCCGATCTCGGCGCGTTTCTGACCGGTTTGGGGCGGAGTTTCCGGTGCGCGGATGCTGGCGACCTGCGCGGCTACATGATGCGGCTGGGCGAGCACGGCCTCGCAGCGTCCTCCCGCGCCCGGCGGCTGTCGGCTATCAAGCAGTTCTTTGCGTTTCTGGCCGCCGAGGGCCTGCGTGACGACGACCCGGCTGCGCTGCTCGAAGGTCCGCGCCGGCGGCAACCGTTGCCGAAGACGCTTAGCGTCGCTGAGGTCGACCTACTCCTCTCGCAGGCCAAGACCCGCAAGCTGAAGGCCAAAGGCTCCGAGCATAAGCGCGCTGCGCGCCTGCACTGTCTATTGGAAATGCTTTACGCCACAGGCATGCGCGCGAGCGAACTGGTCTCGCTGCCGCGCAGCGCGCTGGTGGGCGACCGCCAGGTGCTGACCATCCGCGGCAAAGGCGGGCGCGAACGGATTGTCCCGCTGAATGGCCCAGCAATCGAGGCGCTCGATGACCACCTTGCCGCGAGCGAGGCGGCGGACCGCAAGTCGGTCTGGCTGTTTCCGTCCTGGGGCCGGGGCGGACACCTGACCCGCCAGCGGCTCGCTCAGGAACTGAAGGCGCTTGGGCGCGATGCCGGCATTGACCCGGTTAAGCTCTCCCCGCACGTGCTGCGTCACGCCTTTGCCAGCCACCTGCTGGAGCGAGGCGCAGATCTGCGCGCCGTTCAAAAGTTGCTCGGCCACGCCGATATATCGACAACGCAGATCTACACGCATGTCCTGGAGGAACGCCTGCGCGAGATCGTGCAAACGCATCACCCGCTGGCGAAGAACCCGGCGCTGACGGGCGGCTAGAGCACTTTCAGCAAAAGTGGGCACCAGTTTTGCGTAAGAAAGTGTGAGAAAACAAGAACTTAGAGCCCGTTCAGCGCTTCGGATTTCGCTGACGGGCGGCTAGGCGGGCTGAGCGCGGCGCGCGCTAACCGCCTTGACAGCGACAAATTATGCAGCCCAAGGTTCGCGCCCTATACATCACAGCAACCAGGAACGGCTTCGAACTCAATGCGTAGCTATCTCGATTTTGAAAAGCAGATCGCCGAACTGGAGAACAAGATTCAGGAGTTGAAGTCCCTCGCGGAGGAAGACAGTTCGGTCGAGTTTCAGGACGAAGTCGCGCAGCTCGAGGCGAAGGCCCGCGAGGCATTGAGGCAGACTTACGAATCGCTGACGCCGTGGCAGAAAACCCTGGTCGCGCGACATCCTGACCGCCCGCACACAATAGATTATGTCCGCACGCTGATCAGCGAGTTCACGCCCCTCGCCGGCGATCGCTACTACGCCGAGGACGCCGCAATCGTCGCCGGCATGGGCTGGTTCCGTGGCCGTCCAGTGATGGTCATAGGCAACGAAAAGGGCTTCGACACGGAATCGCGCCTGCACCACAACTTTGGCATGGCCCGGCCCGAGGGCTATCGCAAGGTCGTGCGCCTTATGGACCTTGCCGAAAAGTTCGGTATGCCGGTGTTGTCTTTCGTGGATACCGCGGGCGCCTATCCCGGCATCGGCGCGGAAGAACGGGGCCAGGCCGAGGCGATCGCGCGCTCGACGCAGCGCTGCCTTGCGCTGGAGACGCCGATGCTGGCAGTGGTCATCGGGGAGGGTGGCTCCGGCGGCGCGGTCGCCATCGCCACGGCGAATCGCGTGATGATGCTGGAGCATTCGATCTATACCGTTGCCTCGCCGGAAGCCGCAGCGTCCATCCTGTGGCATGACTCGGCGCGGGCTCAGGAGGCTGCGACCAACATGAAGATCACCGCGCAGGATCTACACGGGCTCGGCATCATTGATGACGTCATTCCCGAGCCGGTTGGCGGCGCGCACCGGGCGCGCGACGTGACGATCGAGCGCGTCGGCGACGCGCTGGAGCATGCGCTGGCAGATTATGACAATGTCCCAGGCGATCGTCTGCGCAAGGCGCGCGAGGCCAAATTTCTTGCGATCGGCCGCGACCTGTAAGCCTCTCCTGGGCACCGCGCCTCACGCAAGCGTGACCAAGGCGGTGATTCGCCTCACAAAATTGACACGAATGATTTATAGCCCGGAAACCATGCCGTGCTACGCGTTTCTTGCCGCGGACTGACTGCGGCGCATCGCTCACTGCCGGGGAACTTGTATATGGCTGGCACTTTCTCTCACCGTGCGTTCACGGTGCTTGCGCTTCTGCTTGCCGCTGTCGGGCTGAGCGGCTGCCTCGGCGAGGCGACCGCGCCGCATCTCAAGCCCATCCCGGCCGCCGCGCAAGCGCGGATGGCGAAGCTCGGCATGACAGCGGATGCGCCCATCTTGATGCGCATTTTCAAGGAAGAGGCGGAGTTAGAAATCTGGAAGCAGAAGGATGACGGCCGCTTCCACCTGTTCAAGAGCTATCCGATCTGCTTTTTCTCCGGCGATCTGGGGCCAAAGCTGAAAGAGGGCGACAAGCAGGCGCCGGAGGGTTTTTACACCGTCAGCCCCGGCCGGATGAACCCGAACAGCGACTTTCACCTTTCCTTCAACCTCGGCTATCCAAACCTTTACGACGCCGCACACGGGCGTACCGGCGCGCATCTGATGGTGCATGGCGACTGTAGCTCGGCTGGCTGCTACGCGATGACCGACGCGCTGATCGAGGAGATCTACGCCATCGCGCGCGAGGCCTTCGAGGGCGGGCAGCGCGAATTCCACGTCCACGCCTTCCCGTTCCGGATGACCGACGAGAACATGGCGCGGCACCGCGGTCATCGTTGGTATGGCTTCTGGCAGATGCTCAAGGCGGGGTACGACGCGTTCGAGGCGACGCGCGTGCAGCCGAGTGTAGCGGTTTGCGAAAGGCGGTATCTCGTGAACGCCGAATTTCTCGGCGATGCTGTGAAGCCCGACCCGCAGAAGGCGTGTCCGCCGCACCACATTCTTGAGCCCGCGACGATCCTGGCGCGTCTGGCGGGTGAACGGCCGCAGGTGGCTGCGCAGTCACGGCCGGTGGAGCGCGAGCCCGCAGAGACCACGGCAAGCATCGCTCAGACAGCAAGCGCCCAAGCAGCGCGCCCGGCTGAACCTGAACCCGCAAGCCCGGTGGTCGCCGCGTCCGT
>CAZYUT010000116.1:0-6940 GCA_964650735.1 uncultured Hyphomicrobiaceae bacterium | reverse complement strand
CCGCGCGGGTCCCATGGCTGGTGCTGTTGGCGACGAACAGGGCCATGGACGGACCAGGCGTCACCGCCAGCACGACGCAGGTCAGGACAAACGCGCCGAACAGATATGACGACATCTCGCAGGTTACCCGATGTTAGGTTGGCGCGGGCTGGCCCGAGCGTCACGCCTCTTCGCTATCGCTCTCGTCGCCGCCGTTGTCGTCTTCGGGGATGTGGACGACGGAGACGACGCGCTCGCCCGCGCCGGTGGTGAAGATCTTCACGCCCTGCGTTGCGCGCCCGACGATCGAGATGCCCTCCACCGGGCACCGGATCAGCTTGCCGCGGTCGGTTACAAGCATGATGTGGTCGGTGTCTTCCACCGGAAAAGCGCCGACCAGCGGGCCGTTTCGCTCGTTGACGACCATAGCAATGATGCCTTTGCCGCCGCGCCCGGAAATGCGGTACTCGTAAGCGCTGGTGCGCTTGCCATAGCCGTTTTCCGACACGGCCAGGACGAACTGTTCGCGCGCGCTCAATTCCGCGTAGCGCTCCGGCGACAGCTCTCCGGGCTCGACCAACTCCTCATCGCCGTTCTCAGGCTCGCTCGAAGCGTCTTCGGCGGCGGCATCCTCTGCGGTCTGGCCGCCGGCGGCGCGGCGCATGGCGCTGGCCTGGCGGAGGTAGGCGGCGCGCTCATCCGGCGCGGCGTCAACGTGGCGGAGCACCGCCATCGAGATGACCTGATCGCCGTCCTCCAGCCGGATGCCAAGGACACCACGCGAATCGCGGCCCTTGAACTCGCGCACCGCCGTGACCGGGAAGCGGATCGCGCGGCCTTTGGCGGTCGTCAGCAGCACATCGTCATCCCCCGAGCAGGTCTCCACGCCGATGATGCGCTGGCCCTCGTCGAGCTTCATGGCGATCTTGCCGCTTTGGCGCACCTCAACGAATTCGGACAGTTTGTTGCGGCGCACATTGCCGTCGGCGGTCGCGAACATGACGTGGAGCTGATCCCAGCTGTTTTCGTCCTCGGGCAGCGGCAGGATCGAGGTGATCCATTCGTTCTGATCGAGCGGAAGCAGGTTGATGAGCGCCTTTCCTTGCGACTGCGGCTGCGCGGCGGGCAGCTTCCACACTTTCATCTTGTAGACCATGCCGCGCGAGGAGAAGAACAGGACCGGCGTGTGGGTGTTGGCGATGAACAGCCGGGTCACGAAGTCTTCCTGGCGCGTCGACATGCCTGCGCGGCCCTTGCCGCCGCGGCGCTGGGCGCGGTAGGTCGCGAGCGGCACGCGCTTCACGTAGCCGCGATGACTGACCGTGACAACGACGTCTTCCCGCTGGATCAGGTCCTCGTCCTCGACCTCGCCGGCATATTCGATGATCTCGGTGCGGCGCGGCGTGCCGAACGCATTGGCGATCTCGGTCAACTCGTCCTTGATGATCTCAATGATGCGGGCGCGCGAGCGCAGAATGTCCAGGTAATCCTTGATCTTCTCGCCCAGCCCGTTGAGCTCGTCGCCGATCTCGTCGCGGCCGAGCGCGGTGAGGCGCTGCAGGCGCAAATCGAGGATGGCCTTGGCCTGTTCGGCAGACAGGATGTAGCTGCCGTCGTCAGCCACGACGTGGCGGGCATCCTGAATGAGCGCGACCAGTGGCGCGACGTCCCTCGCGGGCCAGCGCCGTTCCATGAGCTGTTCACGGGCCGTGGCCGGGTCAGGCGCGCGGCGGATCAGCGCGATGACCTCGTCGATATTGGCGACCGCGATCGCGAGGCCGACCAGCACATGCGCGCGCTCGCGCGCCTTCGCCAGCAGGTGCTTGGTGCGCCGGCTGACCACCTCCTCGCGGAAGGCTGTGAACGAGCGAATCAGGTCCTTGAGATTAAGCTGTTCGGGGCGCCCGCCGTTGAGCGCGACGAGGTTCGCGCCGAACGAGGTCTGCAGCGGCGTGTAGCGGTAGAGCTGGTTGCACACGACATCGGCGTTGGCGTCGCGGCGCAGTTCGATGACCACCCGGTAGCCGTCCCGGTCGGACTCATCGCGCACATCCGAAATGCCCTCGATGCGCTTTTCCCGGACCAGTTCGGCGATCTTTTCGATCATCGAGGCCTTGTTGACCTGATAAGGCACTTCCGTGACGACAATCGCCTCACGCTCCTTGCGCACGGTTTCGTAATGGACCTTGCCGCGCATCACGATCGAGCCGCGGCCCTTGTGATAGGCCGAACGCGCGCCGGTGCGCCCGAGGATAATGCCGCCGGTCGGGAAGTCGGGCGCCGGAACGATCTCGATCAGCTCGTCGATGGTGATCGCCGGGTTGTCGAGATAAGCAATGCAGGCCTCGGTGATTTCATTGAGATTGTGCGGCGGGATGTTCGTCGCCAGGCCGACCGCGATCCCGCCCGCGCCGTTGACCAGCAGGTTCGGGAACTTCGCCGGCAAGACGGTCGGCTCGCGCTCGGAATTATCGTAGTTGTCCTGGAAATTGACAGTGTCCTTGTCGATGTCGTCGAGTAGCGAATGCGCAACCTTCTCGAGCCGGCACTCGGTGTAGCGCATCGCCGCCGGGGGGTCGCCGTCGATGGAGCCGAAATTGCCCTGGCCATCCACCAGCGGCAGGCGCATGGAGAAATCCTGGGCCATGCGCACAAGCGCATCATAAATCGCCTGGTCGCCGTGCGGGTGGTAGCGGCCCATCACATCACCAACGACGCGCGCGGCCTTTTTGTAAGGCTTGTTCCAGTCCAGCCCGTTTTCCTGCATGGTGTAGAGGATGCGCCGGTGCACGGGCTTGAGGCCATCGCGCACATCGGGCAGCGCCCGGCTCACGATTACGCTCATCGCATAATCGAGATAGGAGCTCCGCATCTCGCTGGTGATCGAGCGGGTGCGGATGTCGAAGCCGCCGCCTTCCGGCGCGGCGCCGTCTCCATGACTGTCGGAATGATCGGACACGATGGGGTGGTCTTTGCGTGTTTTAGGGGGCTATCGCTGGGATGATCTCATCCAGCCTATATCTCATCCAGCCTATATCTCTGCCTGAGATATAGCGATTAAAGCGTCTCACGCAATCGTGAGCGCCGCGGCGCGGACAGCTATGCACGACAAATTTGGGCGCGGCGCGCGCGAACTTGCCGCCTGATTTCCGTGTAGGGCTTGCGTTCTTGACAGGCGCGCCGATTTAAGGCGATGACACCCCGGAAAGGTGCCGCAATGGGTCACCTGTGGTTGCTTCCGGCGGGTGTAGCTCAATGGTAGAGCAGGAGCCTTCCAAGCTCAAGATGAGGGTTCGATTCCCTTCACCCGCTCCAACATAGCGCCAAACGCAGCCGTGGAGCAACTTTCCACAGGAAATCAACAATTTTCTGCTGGCGTTCCCGCGCATTCGGTGTTATTCGTCGCCGCTCAGGTTTAAAAGACACCGGAAGCTGTTGCGGCTCTTCCCCAATGTTTGATCAAGGGTCAGGCTGAAAGGGGCTGGGTCGCGTCGTCGCGTTTTCAGGCGTCCGAACGCGCGAGCGCGGGTGGGCGCGTTGAGGAGTGTAGCTCAATCGGCTAGAGCACCGGTCTCCAAAACCGGGGGTTGGGGGTTCGAGTCCCTCCACTCCTGCCATTCGGATGACCGGCCTCGCCGACGAGGTTGGCAGCGCGGGCGATAGGCTGAAGCGACAGTTCGGTGCGGCGAGATTTGGTGCAGCATGGCAAAAACGAATCCATTCGAGTTCATCCAGCAGGTGCGACAGGAAACGGCCAAGGTCACATGGCCGACCCGGCGCGAAACCATCATCACCACGATCATGGTGCTGATCATGGTGACGTTGGCATCGATATTCTTCTTCATCGCGGACCAGATCCTTGGCGGCATTGTCGGCCTGCTGCTTGGCGCGAGCCGTTAAACTCCGCGCTCCGCGCCCGAACACACGACATTCAAGAACACGAAAGGGCCATCAAGCAGGCCATGTCGAAGCGCTGGTACATCGTTCACACATACGCGAATTTCGAAAAGAAGGTGGCGGAGAGCATCAGGAAGGAGGCCGAAACCCAGGGGCTGGCCGACTCGTTTGAAGAGGTGCTCGTGCCGATGGAAGAGGTTGTCGAGATGCGCCGCGGGCGAAAGGTGAACGCGGAGCGCAAGTTCTTCCCCGGCTATGTGCTGGTGAAGATGGAGATGAATGACGCCACCTATCATTTGGTGAAGAACACGCCGAAAGTGACCGGCTTTCTGGGGGCTGAAAACAAGGCGACCCCGATTTCCGAAGCCGAGGCCGCGCGGATCCTGCATCAGGTCCAGGAGGGCGTGGAACGGCCGAAGCCCACCGTGACCTTCGAGATTGGCGAGCAGGTACGTGTGGCCGACGGGCCGTTCGCTTCGTTCAACGGTCTGGTGGAAGAGGTCGACGAAGAGCGTTCGCGCCTCAAGGTCGCCGTGTCGATCTTTGGCCGCGCGACGCCGGTGGAGTTGGAATACGGACAGGTCGAAAAGATGTAACCGCCGCCGTGGTAGCGCGCTAAGGAGCCGGGGGGCGAAATCATAACAGTCATTGGCCGACGGCCGAATGTGTTCACGGCGTGTATGTGCCGTGTACGGAAGTCTCCGCATGCGGAGACAGTTTGCGGGAGGGCCCGCCGCCCGTTTAACCGCTAACCCGGGGCAGCGATAGCTTGCCGATGACGTCTTAGGGGAAACTGATGGCGAAAAAAGTAACAGGATATCTCAAATTGCAGGTTCCGGCCGGCCAGGCCAATCCGTCGCCGCCGATCGGCCCGGCGCTAGGTCAGCGTGGTCTGAACATCATGGAGTTCTGCAAGTCGTTCAATGCCGCGTCCGGCGAAATCGAGCCGGGTGCGCCGGTGCCAGTGCTGATCACGATCTACCAGGACAAGTCGTTCACCTTCGCGATGAAGACGCCGCCGGCGACGTACTTTCTGAAAAAGGCGGCGGGGCTCAAATCCGGTGGCAAGGAGCCAGGGCGCACGACGGCCGGATCGGTCACGCGGGATCAGATCCGTGAAATCGCTGAAGCGAAGATGAAGGATCTCAATACCGACGATATCGACGCGGCCATGCGGATTATCGAGGGTTCCGCGCGGTCCATGGGTCTGGCGGTGCAGGAGTAACGGCAATGGCGAGAATTGGAAAACGCTTGCGGAGCCTGCGCGAGGGCATCGATCCCGGCAAGGCGTACGAGCTCACCGAGGCGGTGAAGCTCATCAAGCAGGGCGCAGCGGCGAAGTTCGACGAGACTATCGAAGTGGCCTTCAATCTGGGCGTCGATCCGCGTCACGCAGACCAGATGGTGCGCGGCGTCTGCCAGCTTCCAAACGGCACCGGCCGTGAGGTGCGGGTGGCTGTGTTTGCCAAGCCGGAGCGCCAGGACGAGGCGCGCGCGGCGGGCGCGGACGTGGTGGGCGCTGAAGACCTGGTCGAGGAGGTCCAGAAAGGAAATATCAACTTTGATAAATGTATTGCTACGCCAGATATGATGCCGTTGGTTGGCCGGCTCGGCAAGGTGCTCGGCCCGCGCGGATTGATGCCGAATCCGAAGGTCGGCACCGTGACCAATGACGTTGCCGGGGCCGTGAAGTCCGCGAAGGGCGGCGCTGTGGAGTTCCGTGTCGAGAAGGCCGGGATCGTCCATGCCGGCGTCGGCAAGGCGAGCTTCCCCGAAGATGCGCTGGTGGAGAACATTCGCGCGTTCGCCGATGCGGTGATGAAGGCGAAGCCAACTGGTGCAAAGGGCACCTATCTGAAAAAGCTTTCGCTGACATCGACCATGGGGCCAGGCGTTGAGGTGGATACGCAGAGCGTTCTAAACGTCTGAGCCGCAGAGAGTTTTCGGGCGGCCATGTGCCGCTTGCCTGTTTCCGGTGCTCGCGCCGGAAAACGCCGGGACGCAAGACCCGGCAAAGTCCTGTCCGAGACTGGGGGCGCCGCAAAGGCTTAATCCCGCAAGGGGCCCGCAATAGACAGGGGTGAGGCGCTGGATCGAAACGCAAAAACCGTTTCGCGACAGTGTCTTCGTGACATGACGCCTTGCTTTCCGTTTGCGCGTCAGCCACGGCCCTTGGGACAGGTTATCGCAACTGTCGCTCGGGCCTGTTGTCAGGCTGGCGACATGGTGGAAGCGGTGGCGACCGGCTCAATGCCGGTCCCGCCAGAACCTTGGAGAGAAGCGGTGGAACGAGCCGAAAAAGTCGAGATGGTCGAACATCTTGGCCATGTCTTCGAAGAGTCCGGCTCTATCGTCGTTGCACGCTACACCGGACTCACGGTGGCCGAGATGACCGATCTCCGCGAACGCATGAAAGCGGCCGGAGCCCGGTTCAAGGTCGTCAAAAACCGCCTCGCCAAGATCGCGCTGCAAAACACCGACCGCGGCGCAGCCGCGGATCTTTTCGTCGAACCGACCGGGATCGCCTATGCCGAAGACCCGGTCGCCCCGGCCAAGGTGGCCACGCAGTTCGCCAAGGAGAAAGACAAGTTCATCATCGTTGGCGGCATCGTGGGCAAGGGGGCCGTGGATGCAGAGGGCATCAAGGCGCTCGCCGATATGCCTTCGATCGACGAAATGCGGGCCAAGCTCGTTGGTGTCCTGAACGCGCCTGCAAGCAAACTCGTGCGCACGCTCAACGCGCCGGGCGAGCAGCTTGCACGCACGCTGAATGCCCCAGCCTCCGGTCTCATCGGGGTGCTTCTGGCCAGGAAGCAGCAGCAGGAAGAAGCAGCTTAAAGGTCTTGGACAGAGTTCAAACGGAAAAACCAAACGGAAGCAAGGTAAAGAGAAATGTCTGAAGCTACTGATCGCATCTATGACGAGCTATCGAAGCTGACGGTGCTGGAAGTCGCCGAATTGGTGAAGAAGCTCGAAGACGAATGGGGCGTGTCGGCCGCAGCTGCGCCCATGGCTATGCCGATGGGGATGCCCGGCATGGGCGGCGCAGCCGCTGAAGCCGCGC
>CAZYUT010000115.1:0-6963 GCA_964650735.1 uncultured Hyphomicrobiaceae bacterium | reverse complement strand
TGCAGCGCGCGGTGGACCATATGCGCGTCGAGATGACAAGCCGTGCCGGTCGTGATCTGCACCGCTGGCACGCCCTTCGCGCGGATGCGCTCAGCATCGTTCTCGGTTTCCAGATCGCCCTCGATCACGCCGATGCGGTAGCGCCCGCCCAGCGCATCGATGGTCGCCTCCAGCAGCGCCGTCTTGCCCGCGCCGGGCGAGGACATGAGGTTGACGCACAGCACCCCCGCGCGGTCCAGATGCTCGCGGTTATGCGCGGCGGCGTGGTTGTTCTTTGACAGCAGGTTGGAAAGCACCGAAACCGTTTCGGTCGCCTCGTCGTTCGGCAGATTGTGGAGACTGTCAGGCGTGGTGGAGCAACCGCAGGTTCCGCACATTCGACCCTCCCTAGTTCGCCGGGGCGGCTGCCCGGCTCAGTTCGACGCTTTTCAGCAGCAATTCATCGCCCGCGACCACGCGCACGCGCCAGTCGCCGCAGGCGCTACAGACCAGCTTGTTCGGCGCGGCCGCCCCTTGCGTGCCGCATGAGGTGCACTGGACCCGGATATCTCCCGTTTCAACGACCAGTTCCGCCGCCGCGGCCACCGAACCGGCGCGCGCGATCGGGAACGCGCTTTGCAACAGGTCGATCTCGACGCCGGACAGCGGGCCGATGAGCACTGTCACGCTGGTCACCTCTGATGCGCCGTTCAGCGCCGCGACCCGCTCGACCTCGCCGATCAATCCCTGACACACGGCGAGTTCATGCACGCGCGGCGTCCTCCTGTTCCAGGATCTCGTCGTAGAGTTCCCAGGTTGAGCGCGCTTCGGCCTCGGTCATCTTCTGCAAGGCGTAGCCGACATGGACCATAACCATGTCGCCAGGCGCGACCGTCTCATGCTGCAGCATGAACAGGCTCACGGTGCGCTCGACGCCCTTGGCTTCGCAACGGGCATTAAGCCCATCGACCTCGACCACGCGCATCGGGATCGCCAGACACATCACCCGAACCCCTTGTCTCCAGTGCAAATTGGTTGATGAGCTTACTGCAGGGCCTGTCAAGTTTCCTTGACCTTCATCAAGGAAGCCAATGCGCGGGTCGTGATATCTGAATGATTAAAGTTTCGGCAGGCGGCGGTCCGGACACGCGATGGGTGAGACGTGCAACATTCTGATCCTCGGGCTCGGCAACCGGCTTATGCGCGACGACGCGGCCGGCCCGCTGGTCGTTGACAGGTTGGCGGCAGGCGGGATTACCGGAGCGAGGCTGTGCGACGGCGGGACCATTGGCATGGCGCTGCTGCCGGAGATCGAAAGCTGCGCCGCGCTGATCGCCGTCGATGCCGCACATTTCAGCGCGTCACCGGGTGCCGTGCGCGTGTTTGAAGGCGCGGCCATGGACCGCCAACTCGGAACCAAGAAGTTCAGCGCCCATGACGTTGCACTCTGCGACCTGATCGGCGCGGCGGCGATACGCGGCACCTGCCCGGCACGGCGCGCGCTCGTGGGCGTCCAGCCCGCCGAGGTGGCGCTCGGCATGGAGCCGACGCCGGCGGTCGCGGCGGCGCTCGACGAAATGACCGCGCGGGTCCTGGAACTCGCGGCGCGCTGGCAAGCGGAGGTCGCAGCGGCATGAGCCACAAGATCTTCGAAGCGCCGCCGCCGGACCCCAAGGGCTTCACCACGGGCCTTGCCGACGCCGTGCTTCCCGAGATCGCGGCGCTGCTGGACGACCTCATCGAAAACGGCAACGAAGGCGCGATCGACCTGCGCAGCCTGCCCATGACCGATGCCGACCGCGAGGCGCTGCGCGAGAAGCTCGGCACCGGCGAGGTGCGCGCCACGCTGGAGGTCGCCGGAACTTCGACCGTCGAGGAAACCGCCATCCGCGGCGTGTGGTGGATCCGCCACGAAGCGGCCGACGGCCAGGTGGTGAACGAGCACATCGCCATCACGCTGCTGCCGGACATCCTGCGCACCCACCCGGCGGACCTGCCGCAAGGCCGCGCACGGCTCGACGAACTTCTGAATCCCGAACCGGAGGAGACGGACTGATGAAGCAAGCCGAGACGCTTGGCGAGCAATTGGCCCGTAAGGGTGTCTCGCGGCGCGCGTTCCTCAAATACTCCGCCTATCTCGCCTCGATCATGGCGCTGCCGCCCACGGCCAGCAAGCTGCTGGCGCAAGGGCTGGAACAGGCGCGGCGTCAGGCGGTCATCTGGCTGTCCTTCCAGGAGTGCACCGGCTGCACCGAATCGCTGACCCGCGCGAACGGTCTGACGCTCGAAGACCTGATCTTTGATTTCATCTCGCTGGACTATCACCACACACTTCAGGCCGTCTCCGGCGAAGCAGCCGAGGATGCGCGCCGCCGCTCGATGGAGGAGAACAAGGGCAAGTATATCGTCATCGTCGACGGTTCGATCCCCACAAAGGACGGCGGCGTCTATTCCACCATCGCCGGCCACACCAATGTCGATATGCTGGCCGAGACGGTCGAGAACGCCTTCGCAGTGGTCGCTGTCGGCACCTGCGCAGCGTTCGGCGGCTTGCCCTACGCCAGGCCGAACCCGACCGGCGCGGTTCCGGTCTCCAAGCTCATCGGCGACAAGCCGCTCATCAACATTCCCGGCTGCCCGCCGGTGCCCGAGGCGATGACCGGCACGCTCTCGCACATCCTCTCCTTCGGCGAGTTGCCCGCGCTCGACCACATGAACCGCCCGCTCGCCTTCTTTGGCGAGACGATCCACGACCGCTGCTATCGCCGGCCGTTCTATGACAAGGGCCTGTTCGCCAAGAGCTTCGATGATGAGGGCGCGCGCAAGGGCTGGTGCCTGTACGAACTCGGCTGCAAGGGGCCGATCGCCTACAACGCCTGCGCCACGACGAAGTGGAACGGCGGAATCTCTTTCCCCATCCAGTCGGGGCACGGCTGCTTCGCCTGTGCCTCCCCGAATTTCTGGGACCAGGGCGGCTTCTACAAGCCGCTGTCGGCGGGCATCGCGCCAGTAGGAACGGCCGCCGGTATCGCCGCGGCTGCGGGCGTGGCCGTCGGCGCGGGCTCGGCGTGGGCCGCCCGCAAGCGCAGCAAGGCGATGGCCGAGGAACACGCCGGCAAGGAGGAGGGCTGAACATGACAGGCTTGTTGGAATTCGCGCGCGGTCCGGCGCTGCAAATCGCCATCGCAATCTTCGTGTTCGGCACCATCTGGCGGCTTGTTGCGCTGTTCCTGCTGCCGAAAAAGCTGACGCCCTCGGAAAAGCGCGAAGGCGCGTCCAGCCGCCCCATGGGCGCGGCGCGCGGCATTCTTTCCCGGTTCATCCCGCACAAGAATTTCACGCGGCAGAGCCTGTTCCAGGTTGTGAATGGCTACGTGTTCCACGTCGGTCTGGCGATCATCGTATTCGGCTATGGGCCGCATATCCTCTACATCGAAAGCTTGCTGGGCATCTCCTGGCCCGCCCTGCCCTCGCCGCTCATTCATATTGTCAGCGTGATAACCCTCGCCTCGCTGTTCGCCGCGCTGATCCGGCGACTGACGAATCCGGTCCAGCGGCTGATCTCGTCCTTCGATGATTACTTCAGCTGGCTGATCACCACGGCGCCGGTCGTCACGGGGCTGATGGCGGCCGGGCATGTCGGAGGGCCCTACGAAACCATTCTTGCGGTGCACCTGCTGAGTGTCGCGGTGCTGCTGATCTGGCTGCCGTTCGGCAAGCTGATGCACACCTTCCTGTTTTTCATCTCGCGCGGCGCCACTGGCGCGCGTCTGGCATGGCGGGGAGCAAAAGTATGACGGCGGATCAATACAAGAAAGACGCAACCCCCGAACCAGCCCGCTTCGACAAACAGGGGGACTTGCCCGACGAGGAGCGCGTGACCAATGCGATGCGCGCCTTTGTCAGCGATTTCGGCATGTCGGTCGCCAGCCATATGTCGGCCTGCGTGCGCTGCGGGCTATGCGCCGAGGCGTGCCACTTCTACGTCACCACCGGCGACCCGAAATATACGCCGATTCACAAGCTCAAGCCGTTCCAGCAGGCCTACGACCGGGAGATGAGCGCGTTCGCGCCAATTTACCGGATGCTCGGCCTCGTCAAGGACGTGGACATCGAAGAGCTTCAGGACTGGGAAGAGCTGATCTACGATAGCTGCACGCTTTGCGGGCGCTGCACGCTGATCTGCCCGATGGGCATCGACATTGCCGAATTGGTGAAGGAAGCGCGCCACGGCATGTATGAGGCCGGTCTGGTGCCGGACCGCTTGGCGCATATCACCCGCAACGCCGAAAACCGCCACAGCCCGTTCGGGACGAGGGAAGATTTCATCAACACGATCAAGCAGATCGAGGAGAAATTCGACATCTCGATCCCGGTCGACAAGGACAAGGCCGACATTCTTGTCACCACCGCGCCGGGCGAGCTGGAATCGCATCAGAAGTCGCTCGCCGACACGGTCAAGATCCTGGATTCAATCGGTGCGGACTGGACCTTCTCGTCCGATGCGTTCGAGGCGACCAATTTCGGCTTCCTGTCGGGCAACATGCGCCTGCAGCGCGAACTGACGATGCGCATCATCGACAAGGCGTTGGAGATCGGCGCGCGTACGCTTCTGCTGCCCGAATGCGGCCACGCCTACAGCGCGGCGCGCTGGGAGGCGGCGGACTGGTATGGCGGGCCCCCGCCGGTGCGCGTACTCCACATGGTCGAATTTCTGGATGAGCTGCTCGCCAAGGGCCGCATCAAGGTCCAGAAAGTCGGCGAGACCGCGACCTTCCACGACCCGTGCCAGATCGTCCGCCGCGGCGGGCTGGAGGAAGCCCCGCGCCGCATCCTCGCCGCACTCGGCTATGACCTGCGCGAGATGGAGGATCACGGTGCGTTTTCCTACTGCTGCGGGGGCGGCGGCGGCGTGCTGGCCAACGAGCGCGCGGCCCCTCTGCGCGAGCGCGTGTTCGAGTTGAAACGGCGGCAGGTCGAGGCGACCGGCGCAGAGAATTTCATCACGAGCTGCGGCCAGTGCCGCATGACGTTTGAGCGCGGCGCGAAGGCGGTGAACTGGGATAAGTCGCCGCAAAGCCTGCTGGAGCTTGTCGCGGACAACATGGTGTCCTGAGGAGGTTTGACTTATGGCAGAGCGCGTCGTCGTCGATCCGATCACCCGCATCGAAGGGCACCTGCGCATCGAGGCTGAAACCGACAGTGCGGGCGCGATCACCCAGGCCTACAGCTCGGGCACGATGGTGCGCGGCATCGAGATCATCCTGAAGGGCCGCGATCCGCGCGAGGCTTGGGCCTTCGCCCAGCGCATCTGCGGGGTGTGCACGCTGGTTCATGGCATCGCCTCGGTGCGCGCGGTGGAGGATGCGCTGGACTACACAATCCCGCCGAACGCCCAGCTCATCCGCAACCTGATGATCGCCGCGCAGCACGTGCATGACCACGTCATGCACTTTTACCATCTGCACGCGCTGGACTGGGTGGATGTCGTCTCCGCGCTCAAGGCGGACCCGAACGCAACCTCCGAGCTGCAACAGTCGATCTCCGGCCACCCGAATTCCAGCCCCGGCTATTTCCGTCAGGTGCAGAAAAAGGTGCAGGAGTTCGTCGAGAGCGGGCAGCTCGGCATCTTCGCCAACGGCTTCTGGGGCCATCCGGAATACAAGCTGCCGCCCGAAGCCAATCTGATGGCGCTGGCGCACTATCTGGAGGCGCTGGAGTGGCAGCGCGACGTCGTGCGGCTGCACGCGATCTTCGGCGGCAAGAACCCGCACCCGAACTTCCTTGTCGGCGGCGCGCCCAGCCCTGTCAGCGCCGGCCCCGGCACGGACGGCACCGCCTCCACCGGCGTCAACATCGTCACGCTGGAGGAAATCCGCCGCATCATCCGCTCGATGCAAGCCTTCATCGAGCAGGTCTACCTGCCCGACACCATCGCGATCGCCAGCTTCTACAAGGATTGGTTCCGCCGCGGCGAAGGCGTCGGCAACTTCCTGACCGTCGGCGACTTCCCCGAGCAGGGCATGGACGACCCGTCGAGCTGGTTCATCCCGGCCGGCGCGGTGATGAACCGCGACCTGCGCACGATCGAGCCGGTCGATCTCAACGACCCGGAGCAGGTGCAGGAGTTCGTCGCGCGGGCCTGGTATGACTACGAAGGCGGCAAGGATGTCGGACTGCACCCCTATGACGGCGAGACGGTGCTGAACTACACCGGCCCGCAGCCGCCCTACAAGCAGCTCAACGTTGAGGAAAGCTATTCCTGGATGAAATCGCCGCGCTGGCGCGGCAAGCCGATGGAGGTCGGCCCGCTGGCCCGGCTCGTCATGCTCTACGGCACGGGGCACGAGCCGACGAAGGAGCTGGCCGACAGCGCGCTGCGCCAGCTCGATCTGCCGCTGGAGGCGATCTTTTCGACAATGGGCCGCACGGCGGCGCGCACCATCGAGTCCAAGGTGTTCGCCGACCAGATGGAGATCTGGCTCGACAACCTGATCGCCAACATCAAGGGCGGCGACAAGCAGGTGCACAACACCGCGAAATGGGACCCCTCGACATGGCCGCCAGTCGCGCGCGGGGTCGGCTTCATGGAGGCCCCGCGCGGCGCGCTGGCACACTGGATCGTCATCAAGGACGGGGTGATCGACAACTATCAGGCGGTCGTTCCGAGCACCTGGAACGCCGGTCCGCGCGACGCCGAAGGCGGTATCGGCCCCTACGAGGCGGCGCTGATGGACGCGCATACGCTGCACGACCCCGAACAGCCGCTCGAGATCCAGCGGACGGTGCACAGCTTCGATCCGTGCATCGCCTGCGCGGTCCACGTCACCGATCCGAACGGACGGGAACGCGCCCGGATTCGCGTGCGTTAAAGCACTTTCAGCAAAAGCCTGTCCCGGACTTGATCCGGGATGGGCACCGGTTTTGCATCAGGAGCCAAAGGCGGGCGCGAAGCGACCAAAGTGCGACAAAACATGAACTTAG
>CAZYUT010000114.1:0-7048 GCA_964650735.1 uncultured Hyphomicrobiaceae bacterium | reverse complement strand
CTAGTTGCGAAGCGACTTGCGGCCCCAGACTTCCACGACAGCCTGCCGGCCGCCGCCACGCGTACGATAGACCAGCTCGATCCGGTCGATGAAACGCCCGCGCGCGCCGCGCAGTTCGAGCGTGTCAGACTCCTCGCCCGCGCGAATGCGCCGGTCGATCTCGAGATCGTCGACGCTCCCGTTCCCGTAAACGACGCGTACACGGCCAAATTCGACATCATTGCGGGTCACGCGCAGCAGCAGCGCGTCGAAACGGCCGTCAGCGCGCGACATCTCGATCACGTCGCGGTCGCCGCCGCGACTCGCACGCATGACGCCGATTTCGTCCCATCGCGGACCAAGCGGCCGAAAGCCGGTACGCTCCGCCTGGCGGCCCCAGACCTCGACCTGCGCGCGGCGCGGGCTGCCGATGTCGCGGTAAACGAGCACGATGCGGTCGATGAAGCGGCCTTGCCGCCCACGCAACTCCAAAACGTCGCTGTCGCCTCGGCGCAGCACGTCCGGCAGATCGAAATCCTGGCGCTGGCCGTTGCCGAACACGACGCTGACCCGGCGGAGCTGAATTGGGCTTTGGCGCACGCGCAGTAGGATCGCGTCGAAACGTCCGTCGCGGCGCGACAGCTCGATCACGTCGCGATCACGCTCGCGCTCCACGCGCTCGACCGACAGCCGTGACCAGTCCGGTCCAAGCTCCCGGAACGCAGGCTCCGCCTGGCGGCCCCAGACCTCGACCTGCGCGCGGCGCGGGCTGCCGATGTCGCGGTAAACGAGCACGATGCGGTCGATGAAGCGGCCTTGCCGCCCACGCAACTCCAAAACGTCGCTGTCGCCTCGGCGCAGCACGTCCGGCAGATCGAAATCCTGGCGCTGGCCGTTGCCGAACACGACGCTGACCCGGCGGAGCTGAATTGGGCTTTGGCGCACGCGCAGTAGGATCGCGTCGAAACGTCCGTCGCGGCGCGACAGCTCGATCACGTCGCGATCACGCTCGCGCTCCACGCGCTCCACCGACAGCTGCTCCCAGCGTGGTCCCAGATCGCGAAACACGACTTCAGGCCGGGCGCGCACCGGCTGTGCGAGCACAACGACCGCCGGGCGGCCCAAAAAGCCGAGCGAACCGTAGCGGACCTCGACCGAACGGATGAAGCGTCCGCCGCCCTCCAAGTCGATCGGCCTGCTCTCATTACCGGCGGTAATCGGGAGCCGGGTCTCGATCCGCTGGCGATCGCCGTTGCCGAAGGTGACCACGACGTCAAGCAGCAGGATGTTCCCGCCGCGCACGGCGACCTTGATCGCGTCGAAGCGTCCCGCACGGCGCGCAGGCACTTCTATGATGAGGCTTTCGACGCCGGGACGGCTGCGTTGCTCGCCCAGAACGACCCAGTCGCCACGAGGCTGAGCCTCGGCGGCAACCGCGGCCATCAGGCCGAGAAAAACGGTCAATAAACCGAGTATACGAGGCAAACCAATTATACGGGGCATGTGTATCGCTCCTGAACAGTGATTCTTCGGCACGGGCGCTGGCCGCGGCTCATTGACCGTCTTTTAACCAACTCGTCCTGACTCAATCTTCCTCAGCTTCTTTGCAAGCCCTAATTGCGGCGCGGCTGCCTTTTCCGGCGGCTTGCTCGCGTTCGTAACAGTCGAGCCGCAAGTCGGCATTGCTGGTACCTGCGCAGAGCTGCACGGCGTAAGCCCATTTGGATGCGCCTTTCGCGTCCTCGGCGATCTCGCCGCTGAGGGCGCGGGCAAAGCACAGACCTGGCTGCTCTGGCGCGCGGGTGTCGCCGCACAGTTCGTCAAGCACGGCCGGCTGCCAGGTCTTGAAGCCTCGCGTGCTCCAGGCGATGCTTCCTTGCACCAACTGCTTGCAGCGGTCCCCGAAATCCGTGGACCTGCGCGGATTGCATGCATTGCGCACGGCCGCGAACAGCCGGTCGGAGCGGGATTGCGGCGGCGGGGCCTGTTCGCCGGCGTCAACGATCTGAGGGTCTGCTTCGAGATTTGCGCCCTCAAGCTTGGCGAGGGTTTCGGTGACACAGCTGCTGATTTGCGCGGCGCTGTTCGTCCCGGCGCAGAGCTGGATCGCGCGCCGCGAGGTGCCGCCAATGATGGAATCCCACGGTCCGCTGCCGTGAAACAGGCGGTCGAAACACAGCAGCGGCTGCGTAGGATTGTTCGTCTCCGCGCACAGGGCATCGAGGCGCTCGGCCGTCCACCGCGTATCGCCCTGCTTGTTCCACGCGATGTTGTTCTGCACCAGCCGTTCGCAGGCTGTGCGTCCGGCGATGATGGGAGGGTTCGTGCATTCCGCGATGGCGTCACGAAAGAAAAGGCCGTTGTCAACGGCTCGACGATAGCAGGAGACGCGCTCCTGGCCACCATCCGTGCCCGCGCAAAGGGCCACAGCGTCCTTCCAGTCCGCCTGTATCGCCGCGCCGCGCTCCAGGGGAACGTTGCGGATTAAGCTGAAGCATAGGCCGGGCTGCACGGGACGGGTGGTGCCCCGGCAGAGCCGGTCGAGCGAAGGCTCGTCCCAATTGGTGCTGCCGTCGTCGTTCCAGGCAATGCGGCCCTGGACAAGAGCGGCGCAGCGCTGTTCCTCAGGCGTGCGACCTTCCCAGTCCACGGCAAGAGCGAGATAAACTGCCGTGGCCCCGAGGATGATCCCGCTCAACAGCGCCAGACCCGAAATTACGCGCCAGTCACGCATGCGCGCAAGAGCAGCGGCGAAGCGATCCCGTAGATTGGCAGCCTGCCCGCCGCCGGACGCGCTGTTCGACACCGCCTTCCCCTCTCATGCAGTGCGTCGCGCTGGCCTGTCTCGCGGACCGTTCAGCGGCCCGGCTGGCCGCTCGGCCCGTAGACCATCCGCGAGCGGATCGTGCCCTCCAGGCTGCGCAACTGGGCGAGGAGGTCTGCCGCGACATCCTCTTTCACCTCCGCATCGAGCACAACATAGCCCAGTTCGCCCTCGGTTTGCAGATACTGCGCGGTAATGTTCACGTTGCGCGCGCCGAAGGCGTCGTTGAGGCGGCGCATCATGCCGGGGATATTGTGGTGGATGTGGATGAAGCGCTTCGACTCTGCGGCTGCCACGGGAAGCTGCACCTGCGGGAAGTTCACTGCGCCCATCGTCGAGCCGACGTCTGAATATTCGATCAGCTTGCGCCCGACCTCCACGCCAATGCGCTGCTGCGCCTCCTCAGTGGAGCCGCCCACATGCGGCGTCAGGATCACATTGTCCAGCCCGCGCAGCGGCGAGACGAACTCCTCCGCGTTTGAGGATGGTTCGGAGGGGAATACGTCGATTGCCGCGCCGCGCAAATGTCCGTCCTGAAGCGCCCGGGCCAGCGCCTCAATGTCCACGAGCGTGCCGCGCGCGTTGTTGATCAGGAAGGCCCCGGGCTTCATCGCGCGGATTTCGCGCTCGCCGATGATGCCGCGCGTCTGCGGCGTTTCCGGCAGGTGGAGCGAGACGACGTCGGAGCGCGCGAGCAGGTCGGCGAGGTCTTCCGCAGCGGCGACGTTGCCGTGGCGCAGTTTCTCCGTCTGGTCATGGAAGATCACCGTCATACCCATCGCCTCGGCCAGATTGGCAAGCTGCGTGCCGATGTTGCCATAGCCGACAATGCCGAGCGTGCGGCCGCGGATTTCGTGGCTGTCCTTGGCGGACTTCTGCCACTCGCCGTGATGCGCGGCCATCGAGCGGGGGAAGATGCGGCGGAACAGCATGACAATCTCGGCGATCGTCAGTTCGGCGACGCTGCGCGTGTTGGAGAACGGCGCGTTGAAAACGGGGATGCCTCTTGCCCCGGCGGCGGCGAGATCGACCTGATTCGTGCCGACCGAGAAGCAGCCCACCGCGATCAGCCGCGGCGCGGCCTCGAAGATGTCGGCGCTCAGGCGGGTACGCGAACGAATTCCCAGCATGCGCACGCCGTCCTGCAGACGCGCCTTCAGTTCTTCCGCGCCAAGCGCCGTCTTCAGGTGTGTGACGTTCGTGTATCCGTCAGCATGCAGCGCTTCCACCGCGGTTTCCGCGATCCCCTCGAGCAGCAGAATCGGTGTTTCGCTCTTGGAGAGAACGAGATGCTGTGCATGTGTGAGTTGATTGTTCATTTCTTTCCATTTCAAGAATGCTTGGGAAAGGCGTGGACCAAGGTTTGAACGCATGCGCGCACCAAGGTCAAGGTACGGTTTGACGCCGCACCCCGCGACAGCCTGTCCTGGCGGTGCCTTCAAGCATCGGTTTTGTGTGTAGCCGTGTGGTGGCGATTGGCGCCGCTGCAGGCCGAAGGACGCACAAAATCACCATATTCGCTGTGTTCTTTATGGTGTCAATTTGCATGATTCTGATGAGCTGCCGGCTGGATGAGGGTCCACTGGCGCCGGCGGTGCATCACGGGGTTTGCGCGGTGCGATGACAAGCGCCGTGAGGAAAGGTGCTAAAATGCCAGGTCTCGAACGGGTCTTCCGGACGCTTTCGCCTGCGCGCGCCGCGCGGCTCCTGATGGTGGCCGTTTGCGCGGCGTTGCTCAGCGGCTGCGCCTCGACATCGCTGTCCAGCATGTTCGAAGAGGAAGACGCGCCGAAAGAGGACAAGACCGCAGCCCAACTCTACACCGAAGGCGACGCGCTGCTCGACGAGTCGGACTGGAAGGGCGCGGCCGAAAAATTCGAGGAGGTCGATCAGAACTTTCCGTATTCGCCGGAAGCGCGCCGCGCCATCGTGATGAGTGCCTACGCCAACTATCAGCAGGGCGAGCATGCGAAGGCGGTGAGTGCGGCGCGGCGCTATCTGACGCTGCACCCGGGCACCGACGAAGCGCCGCTGGCCCAGCATATCATCGCCTCGGCCTATTTCGACCGGATCAACGGCCCGGACCGCGATCAGTCTGATACGGAGCAGGCGCTCAATGAGCTGGAAATCCTGGTGCGCCGGTATCCCGACAGCCGTTACGCGCCGCAGGCGCGCAAGCGCGTCAAGATCGCCCGCGACGTGCTTGCGGCCAAGGAGATGGAAGTCGGGCGCTACTATCTGGAGCGCGGCAACTATATCGCCGCGATCAACCGCTTCCGCACGGTGGTCGAGCGGTATCAGCAGACCGCGCATGTCAAGGAGGCGCTGTCTCGCCTGACCGAGGCGTACATGGCGCTTGGCATCAAGAGCGAGGCGCAAACGGCCGCCGCTGTCCTCGGTCACAACTATCCGGAAAGCGAGTGGTACAGGGACGCCTATGCGCTCTTGCAGAGCGACGGGCTGGAACCGCGCGAAGATGCCGGCTCTTGGATCAGCCGCCAGTGGCAAATGATCCAGCAGGCCAGCCCGCTCTGACGCCCTTGGCGGGAATCATCGTATAAGGGCATCATGCTGACCGCCCTTTCGATCGAGAACATCGTCCTTATCGACAGGCTCCAACTCGAATTCGGCGCCGGCTTGAGCGTGCTGACCGGCGAGACCGGCGCGGGCAAGTCGATCCTTCTCGATGCCTTCGGGCTGGCGCTTGGCAGCCGCGGCGAAGCGAGCTTGGTGCGCGCCGGGCAGGCGCGCGGGCAGGTGACGGCGCGGTTCGATCTGCCTGAGTCGCATGAGGCGATCCGCTGGCTGGGCGAAAACGGCTTCGATGCGCATGCGGGGGGCGAACTTATCCTGCGCCGCGTGCAGCAAACCGATGGCCGCACCCGCGCCTTCATCAACGATCAGCCGGTCAGCGTCCAGATGCTGCGCCAGGCAGGCGCGCGGCTCGTCGAAATCCATGGCCAGCACGACGACCGGGCAATGACCGATGCGGCGACGCATCGCCGGCTGCTGGACTGCTATGGCGGCCTCGGCGCGGATGCCGAAGCGGTGCGCCGCGCCTGGGATGCATGGCGCGCGCTGGAGGGCGAACTCGCCGACCGCGAATCCGCGCTTGCACAGGCGCGCGAGAGCGCTGACTATCTTCGCCACACGCTTGATGAGCTTGAGGAATTGGCGCCGGAAGACGGCGAGGAAGAGCGCCTTGCCGAGGCCCGGCGGACCATGATGAACGCCGAGAAGATCGCCACGGAGTTGAACGCAGCGATCGAGAGCCTGTCAGGCGCGGGGGGCGCGGAAGAGCGGCTGAGTTCGGCGCTGCGCCGGCTGGAGCGGTTCGGTGGCGGCGAGTTGCTCGCGCCCGTGGTCGAGGCGCTGGAGCGCGTGCTCGCCGAGGCAGGCGAGGCCCGCGACATGATCGAGAGCGCGCTGCGCGACTGCGCCTTCTCGCAGACCGATCTGGAGCGGACCGAGGAGCGGCTGTTCGCGCTGCGGGCGCTGGCGCGCAAGCACCGCGTAACGGTCGACGAACTGCCGAACCTGCGAGCCGAATTCACGAAGCTGCTCGATGACCTGGCAGCAGGCGAATCCGCGCTGGCGCGACTGCGCGAGGACGTCAGGGCGGCGCGCGCGCATTATCACGACCTTGCGGGCGCGTTGAGCGAGAAGCGCCGCGCGGCCGCGCAGGCGCTGGATGAAGCCGTGCAGAAGGAGCTGCCGCCGCTGAAGCTGGAGAAGGCGCGCTTCCTGACAACGCTGGAGCCAATCGAGGACGGCGGACCGGACGGGCTGGAGCGCGTGAGCTTTCATGTCCAGACCAACCCCGGCACAGCGGCTGGCCCCATCATGAAGGTCGCGTCGGGCGGCGAGCTCTCACGGTTCATTCTGGCGCTCAAGGTGGTGCTGGCCGAGCGGGGCAGCGCGCCGACGCTGATCTTCGACGAGATCGACACCGGCGTCGGCGGCGCGACCGCCGCGGCGATTGGCGACCGGCTGGCGCGCCTGGCCGGGGGCGTGCAGGTTCTGGCCGTCACGCACGCGCCGCAGGTGGCAGCGCATGCGCAATCGCATCTGCGCATCAGCAAGGAACCGCAGGCCGGCGCGCAGGGCGAGACGATGGTCACCCGCGTCGCGCCGCTCGATGAGCCGGACCGGCACGAGGAGATCGCGCGGATGCTGGCCGGGGCGAAGGTGACGGACGAGGCGCGCGCGGCGGCCAAGCGGCTGATCGGGAGCGCGGCGTGAGCG
>CAZYUT010000113.1:0-7107 GCA_964650735.1 uncultured Hyphomicrobiaceae bacterium | reverse complement strand
TGTCGCACTTTCTGACGCAAAACCGGTGCCCACTTTTGCTGAAAGTGCTCTAGATGGGACTGGATTGCTTCGCTTCGCTCGCAATGACGTAGCGGCCGTGGAACGCGAGCCGCTCTAGAGCAGCGCGGCGAGGAAATCCTCGATCCCGAACAGAAAAATCCCGGCCCCGCCGATCATCACATGCGACACCGACACCGCCAAAAGCGAGTGCGTGCGCGCAAACAGCCAGCCCCAGAAAATTCCGGGCAAGAACGACGCAATCGCGAAGGCCGGGTTGGTGTGCGCATGGGCAGCGGCGAAGGCGAAATTTGACACGAGGATCGCCCAGGTGCGCCGCCCAAACTCTGATCCATCAAGGAAGGCATAAAGCGGCGCTTGAATCCCGCAACGGGCTACGAATTCCTGCGCGGGCACGAATGCCGCATAGATCACAATCAGCGCAGCGTAGGCCTCCCACGAAATCTGCGTCTGCCCCTCGAAAGCGATGTTAGCGGGCGTGATGACGCTCAGACCGTTCAGGCTGGGCACAATCAGGATGAGCAGCCACTTCAACGTGGCCATTCCTGCAAGGAAAATGAGAGAGGCCTTGACCGCGAGGCTGAGCGCAGGCCGCCAGTTGTCGAGCCGCAGGCCGAAGAAGGCAGGGGGAAAGCGGCTGAGCCGGATCACTGCGAGAAACGCGGCTGCGAACATAAGGATGACCAGCGGCGTGATGGCCAGCCGCGCTTCGTTGGTGATGTCCATGCCGGAAATCGCGCCCAGCGCCAGCGTGTAAACCGACAGCATCGACAGCGCGCCGACCAGCACTAGCGCGATGGCATTGCGATAGCCGGCCAGCTCGGCCTCGTTGCGCAGCGCATCGACGCGCGCGTCCAGCGTGTCGCGCAGCCGCGTCGCCAGATAAAACGCGAGCTGGTTTTCCAGCGCGCGGCGCACCTTTTTTGGCAATGAGCCGCTCGGGATCGCGTCAAGATCGAGCACGGCCGCCGTCACATCGCTGCGGCAGCGCGCGGTGGCGGAAGCTGGCCGGCGGTCAAGCAATGATACCGAGCCGACGACCTGCTCCGGTCCGCGCACTGCGATCTCGTATTCGAGCGGCGCCCTGCTGATCGGATCGTGCCCGCCTTTGCAGATCGAGACTTCGCCCGAGATGATGATGTAAAGGCGCCCGCCGGTCCGGCCACCCTCGTGGAATAGCGGATCGCCGGCCTGCAACTCGACGCGGCGCAGGAAGGTCCGCAGCACGGACAGGATCTCGGGCCGCAGCCCGGAGAATGGCTCGATGCGTTCAAGACGAATGCCGGGCCAGGCCAGCGTTTTTGAGGGTGGCTCGAGAGCGGAACTATGCTGATCCGCCGGACGCGCGGCCGTTACGCCGCCGGCCAGAGAGGCTGTCGTGTCTGCTGCCATCTATTGCCCTTAGCGTGCGCCTCCCGATTCCTTTGAATTCTACCACGAAAGAGTTGATAGGGGCTCATGCCGAATGGTCCCGAGCAGGCACGATGCCGCTGTTTTGACGGAGCGTGACGCCGCGTGAACGCGACTGGCTGAAATGCCACAAGGCGCCCGCCCGGGCCCAGCGCCAAGCGGTATTCGGTTGCATGCGACATCCCGGTTCGGCACAGTCAGCGCACGTCTTGGCGGCCGCCTTTGTGCGGTCTTCCGGCGGGTTCCGGCCGCGCTTGCCAGCGTATTCAGCGCCTATTCATCCGCCGCGTCTCATGGTTGGCGGGAATAGGCAGGTTGGGAGGCATTCATGACTGCGAAACTGTCACGCACGGCGCGCGCGCTGCTGCTGGGCTTTGTGCTAACGCCCGTGGCTTTCGCGGGCGCAGCAGCTCAGGACTTCTCCAGGCTGCAGTGCCCGACGCTGACCGAACTGCGTATGGAAATGCTCGTGCGCTATGGCTATTGCCCGCGCGACCGCTTCTACGCACGCATGTTCTCGGAACAAGTGCAGAATTGCGATCCCGCCCTCAGCGACCTGCAGGTGCAGGACAAGATCCTGAACGACAATTCGGTGCCGGCGGAGGACAAGGAGCGCTATGAGATGCTGCTCCGTTTCCTCCAGCGCAACAATTGCGAAATCTGACATCGGGACGAGCGCACGACGTCCGGAACGCGACTTCTGCGCCTTTCGTTCGCGTGGTAGTTTTGGTTAACAAACGGTTAATACGGCCGGTTTAGCCTAGGGATATCGAACCATGTCGCAACGCGAAACCGCCGAGTTGCCGCTGATCTGGCGCGTCTTCAAAATCATCGGTGACATCATCTGGGACATGCGCGCGCCGCTGCTGGTTTCGGTCGGCGCGTTCATCGTTTTCTATGTCCCGGGCCAGACCCGAGAAATATACCGCGCGCTCGCGCTTGAGGTGGAGACGGCGCCTTACCGCCCGATCCTCTCGCTGATCCTGCTAGCCGCCCTCAGTTACTTCCTGTGGTCGATGTCGCGCTCGCTATGGAAGAACTCCGTCGACCTTGACCCGCACGTGACATCCAGCCCGCTCGCGCGTGTCCTCTCCCATGTGTTTTCGATGATCATCGCGCTTCTACCGATCATCGGCGTCATGATGGCGATGTTGCCGTCAGGCGTGGTCTCGACCGCCGAACTGATCGCGGAGGTCGGCATCCCTGGCGCGGCGGATCGCGAGACCGTCGGCGGCCAATTCGCGGTCGTCTCCCAGGACATCGTCCAGAGCCTGCGGGGCCAGGCCGAGTTTCCGGCATATGTTACGGAGATCGTCGATAATTACAATCAGGTGGCTGTATATCTGCTGATCGCCGTTCAAGCGACGGCGGCGCTTCTTCTGGTGATGTTCCTGTTTCTGCTGTGGCGCGCGTTCCGGCCAGGCTCCCATTTCGGTGATAAGCCATTTTCGCTATGGTATTTCATTCCGATCGTGCTTGCGCTCGCAGCAATCATCGCTCTGGTGGCCGCGCAGCCGATCATCCGGACGCTGGGCGGCGGCCCCTTGCTCGTCACCTGGATCATCACTGGCGCCGGCAGCTTTGCCATCATCTGTATTTTCCTCATGGCTTTGACCTATTTGCTCGCTGGTTGCACGCGCGTTTATGACGTGATCGGCATTCCCGCCGTCACGATTCTGTTTTCGGCAGCGCTGATCTTTGCGTTCTTCAACTGGAACAACAACCACACGGTAAGGCTGCAGCCAGCCAGCCCCGAGGCCGAAGCGAAGCCGGATGACCTCTACATTGCCTTTCTCGACTGGCTCGACGCCCGGCCGGAGGAGCGGAAGCGGCTTTATGCGGACAATGGCGGGCAGAGGTATCCGGTCTATCTCATTGCGGCGCAGGGCGGCGGCGTCTATGCGGCCAACCTTGCGGCGCTGACCATGGCGCGCCTCTACACCGCCTGCCCAGCCCTTCGCCATCATGTTTTCGCCGTCAGCGGGGTGTCTGGCGGCAGCCTTGGCGCAAGCGCGTTTAACGCCTTCTGGCTGCAGGCGCGGCAGAACGAAAGCCCGGAAGTGATGGGCGATCACTGCCAGCTTCAAGCCAAGACCGACGGCCGCATCAGCGAGCTAGAGCGGAACATCCGCACCTATCTCGGGCATGACTTCTTGTCGCCGGTTCTCGCTGGCGCGCTGTTCCCCGACTTCTTTCAGCGGTTTATCGTGCCAGGCTTCGGCGTTCTTGACCGCGCACGCGCCTTCGAGGCCAGCCTGAACCACGCCTGGATCGACACCAATCGCCAGCTTGGCAACGAGATGGCTGAAGACGCGCCGACCCCGTTTGAACGCAACTTCCTGAGCGCCTCGGCCGATTTCCGCGATCCTGATGTGCAGGCGCCCACCCTGGTGCTGAATACCACCAGCGTCGAGACCGGCGAGCGCTTCGTCGTCGCGCCGTTCCTGAAAGACCCCGTCGTGCCGATGGAATTCGTGTATCCGATCATGGCCCAAGGCGAGGACGGGCTACCGGCGGAGCACGACATTTCGCTTGCCACGGCGGTCAGCCTGAGCGCGCGGTTCCCGATTATCTTGCCGCCGGGCGCATACCCCCGGCAAATTTCGCCCTTCCACTTCTCGCAGAAAAACCTGGTGGACGGCGGATATTTTGAAAGCTCCGCAATCGAGACGGCTATCGACCTGGTCAATGGCATCAAGCAGCGGATCGACCGCCTCTCGGGCACACTCGATGTGCAGCCGGAATTCCGTATCATCATTCTGAACGAGGACTTCACGGCCGATCTTGAGCCGGCCGGGCTGACCGAGTTCGGCGCGCCCGTCATGACGCTGGACAAAACCCGCCGCCGCCGGGGCCAGTTGGCCAAATGGCGGGTCAAGTCGGGCGAAGCTTTCGAGCGCCTTTATTCGGTGGAGCTGCAGCACGACTACTTCTACATGCCGCTTGGCTGGCACCTGTCGCGGACGACCCAGAACATGATAGCCGAACAGATCGGGTTCCCGAGCGAGTGCAGGATCCCGGCATACACGCCGGATTCGGAGACCGCGGCGGTCTTCGGGCGCAGCCCGTCGTTCCGCAACTTCATTCAGCTCGTGAACAAGCTGAACAACAATCGCTGCAGCCTCGCGGACATCATCACCGAGCTGCCGCCCGCCCGGGCGCAGGCCGCAGTCGTGGAATGACGGCGCGGTGCGGGTTGACGCTGAAGCGATCGGCCTGCACGCGGGCGTGAATTCTGCTATGCAATCGGGATTTGATACTATGGGAATCCCGGCTCCATGAATTTGATCTCATCCGAACTTCTGCCCGGCGTTTCGGATTTCTCAATCGCGCTAGCGTTAGCAGCAATCCTCGGCTTTACAGCGCACATGATCCGGCTGCCGCCATTGGCCGGTTTTTTGCTCGCAGGATTCGTGCTCAACGCGGTGGGCATGCCGCATTCGCCGCTCATCGAGGAAGTGGCCGACCTCGGCGTCATCCTGCTGCTATTCACGATTGGACTGAAACTCAAGCCCAGCACTTTGGTGCGCCCGGAGATCTGGGGGGGCGCTTCGGCCCACGCCATAACCATTATCACGCTGTTTTCGATACTGTTCTATCTCGCGCCCGTATCCGTGCTGACGCTGCTCGGCGTTGGCGGACCTACAGAGATCATTCTGCTTGCCTTCGCGCTGAGCTTCTCCAGCACGGTGTTCGCGGTGAAGGTGCTGGAAGAGCGTGGCGGCACGCGCTCGGTTGACGGTCGCACAGCCATCGGCATCCTGATTTTCCAGGATATTCTCGCCGTGGCGTTCATGACCTTCTCGACGGGGGAGTTGCCGTCAATCTGGGCATTTGCACTCGTCGGACTGATCCTGTTGCGCCCGCTCCTCAGTTACCTATTGGAGCGCGCGGGTAGCGGCGAACTGCTCCCGATGTTCGGCCTGTTCGCAGCGGTGGTCGTCGGCGCGACGAGCTTCCAGCTTGCCGGTCTGAAACCCGATCTTGGCGCGCTGGTGCTCGGCATGATGATGGCCAATCACCGCCGCGCGGGTGACGTTGCCGACTCGCTGTTCACCATCAAGGAGGTGATGCTCGTCGGCTTTTTCCTGAACATCGGCCTGATCGGTGCGGTTACGCTGGATCATCTGCTTATCGCCGTTGCTCTTGTCCTGCTGGTGCCGGTGAAGGCAGCGCTGTTTTTCTTCATCCTGTCACGTTTCCGGCTGCGCGCGCGCTCGTCCTTCTTGGCGGCAGCAAGCCTGTCGAGTTACAGCGAATTTGGTCTCATTGTTGGCGCCGTTGCTCATGAAAACGGGTGGCTCGCGGCTGATGCGCTGACAGTAATCGCGCTGGCGGTCGCAATCTCCTTCGTCGGCGCCTCAGTCCTCAACCTGAACGTCAACCGTGCCTACGCCAATCTCAGCAGCACGCTCAAACGCTTCGAGACGGTGACGCGGCGATCCGAGGACCAGCCACTCGATACCGGCGAGGCGCAAATTCTCGTCTTCGGAATGGGGCGCGTCGGAACGGGCGCCTATGACTACCTGCGCGAGCGATACCATGACGACGTGGTGGTTGGCATCGAGAGCAATTCGGAAAAGGTCGCCAGCCATCGCGAGGCCGGGCGTAACGTCCTCCTGGGTGACGCCGCCGACAGCGATTTTTGGGAACGTATGGAGGCTGCGGGAAAGGATTTCCGGGTGGTGATGCTGGCCATGCCGGATCACCAGGTGAATATGTATGCGCTGCAGCAGATCAAGCGTGCGGGCTTCGAGGGCTTCATCGCGGCGCTAGCGACATATCCGGAGGACGTGGAGGCGCTCAAGGAAGGCGGCGCGCACTGCGTCTTCAATGTATATGCTGAAGCGGGCGCGGGATTTGCCGCAAGCGTCGATGCGCTCCTGGATGGGAACATGGCTGAACTTGCAGCGCACTGACATCTCAATGTCCGCGACGATCTTGTTGAATCACGCGCCACATCCTTTATAAGCGCGAAAGCCGCAATTGCGGGCGCGCTGCGACGCCCCGCCGCTCCTCTGGCCAACCGGCGCAACGGCGCAAGCTGCATGCCCAAACGCACCGACATCGACTCAATTCTGGTGATTGGCGCCGGACCGATCGTGATCGGCCAGGCGTGCGAGTTCGACTATTCCGGCACGCAGGCCTGTAAGGCGCTGAAGGCCGAGGGCTACCGGATCGTGCTGGTCAACTCCAATCCGGCGACGATCATGACCGACCCGGAGCTGGCCGACACCACCTATATCGAGCCGATCACCCCGGATTTCGTCGCCAAGATCATAGAGCGCGAGCGTGGCCAGCGCCCGAACGAGCGCATGGCCCTGCTGCCCACAATGGGTGGTCAGACCGCGCTGAACACGTCGCTGGCGCTCCACCGCGATGGCACGCTCGACAAATACGGCATCGAGATGATCGGCGCGAACGCCGCCGCCATCGACATGGCCGAGGACCGGCAGGCCTTCCGCGAGGCGATGCACCGGATCGGTATCGCCACGCCGCGCTCGATGCTGGTCCACGATCTGAACGAGGCGCTCGGCGCGCTCGATCATGTCGGCCTGCCCGCGATCATCCGGCCGAGCTTCACCCTTGGCGGCATGGGCGGCGGCGTCGCCTACAACCGCGAAGAATACCTCCACATCATCGAGCGCGGGCTGGACGCCTCCCCGGCCAATCAGGTGC
>CAZYUT010000112.1:0-7131 GCA_964650735.1 uncultured Hyphomicrobiaceae bacterium | reverse complement strand
TGCGGCGCGACCCTGCGCAGCCGGACATACAGCGCGCCCTCGCCGCCGTGTCGCGGATGCGCCGGAGAGACGCCTGCCACCACATCGCGAAGCTCGGGCTTCGACAACCATTGCGGCACTTGGCGGCGCAGCACGCCGCGCGGGCTTTCATAAAACGGCGTCGCCTCCCACGCTTCGTATTCTTCTCGCGCTGTCTCGCGGGCCACACCTTTGCCTGTAATCACCAGCACAAGACGGTGGCCGCGCGCCTGGCTCGCACGGAGAAACCCCTTGAGCGCCGGATAGGCCTCGCGCTGGCGCATGCCGTGCAGGTCGAGCCGCGCGTCGATGCTCTCGGGGTCACGCGCGATGCGGCGCGCTTCGCGGCGGGCCAGCGGCGTCAGCGTGGCTTCGCTCGGCGCGCTCCGTGGCCGCTGCGGCGGCGGCGCCGAGATCGTGTCGGAACGCTGCGGGCGCGGTTGCCTGCGCGCGTCACGGCTTTGGTTCGGCGGCGTCGGGTGCTTCGGGTCGTCCGCCGGGCGCGGGATCGCCGCGCCGGGCTCCTGGCTGCGCAGCGCCGTCGTCTCGCGCATCGCCTGTTCCCACAAGCGCCGCTCGTCTTCGCTCAATTCGCGCTTGCGTGGCGGACGGCGGGTCATCGGACGGGTTCACAGTGTTTGCTGCGTATCTGGCTAGCGTGAGGCGTTCGGCAGCAGGATTGTGAAACTCGCGTCGTGCTTGGTCCGGCTCGCGAAGTCATGGGCTTCATCTCCGCTGCCCCAGTAGATGTCGCCGCGCACATCGCCGCGGATCGCCGAGCCGGTGTCCTGCGCGATCATCAGCCGGCGGAACGGCTGTTGTGCATCGTCCGTCAGCTCCGGCGCAGCCACCCACACCGGCGCGCCGAGCAGGTGATAGCGCGGATCAACCGCGAGGCTGCGCAGCGGCGTCAGCGACGAGCCGAGCGCGCCGACCGGGCCAACCGCGCCCTCTTCCTCCGACAACTCCCGAAAAAAGATGTAGGACTTGTTCGACCAGATCAACTCCTTACCCTGGTCGCCATTCGCTTCCGCCCATTCGAAAATACGGGCAAGCGAGGCCTCGTGCGGTTTCAGCGCGCCGCGCGAGATGATCTCCTGGCCGATCGAAGTGTAGGGAAAGCCGTTCTTGCCTGCAAAACCGAGGCGAATAGCCGTGCCATCCTGGAAGCGGATGCGCCCGGAGCCTTGAAGCTGCATCGAATAATGCGCGACCGGATCGGCAATCCAGGCCAGTTCCAGCCCCAGCCCTTCGAGTGCGCCTTGCTCGATCTCCTTACGGGTGAAGTGCTCCCTTAGCCCTTCCTCGGTCTGGCGCGCGGCGGTCAATTCCGCGGGCAGCCCCTCGCGCGCATTTGCCTTGATGAGCGTCAGGTCATCGGGCGGGCGGTAGATCGGGATGTTATACTTTTCGGTTTTCGTGCGTGAGCCTTCGATTTCCGGCTCGTAGTAGCCGGTTACAAGCCGCCGGCTGGTTTGCGGCCGCACATGGTAGGGCGTGAAATAGGTCTCGAAAAAGTCGCGCGCAGCCTTTTTCTCGAGCGGCTCGTTCAGCGTCATCGCCCGTTCGCAGACCCATGCGAGCGCTTGGCGCTGTTCTGTGTCGTGACGGTTGGCCACGCGGACCGACCACGGGCATGAGCGTTTGAAGGCGCTGAAGGCTGCGCGATGGTCATCCGCCTCCCAGCCGGGAATTTCGGAAAAGCCGACGCGGTCCAGTTGCAGCGGGCGTTTGTCGCCGTCGGTGTCGGGAAACTGCCAGTGCCAGAGTTCCACAGTCAAGAACACAAAAAGCGTGAGTAGGAAAGCCTGTGCGAAATACCACGCCGCCGACATGATCCCAACCGCGTGAATTGGCCGGCGCGCGGCCGCGCCCCTAGCTATCGGTCTCCGTGGCGATCAGCAGCCAGTTCGGATCGGCGGAGTCCACCCGCCGCGAGAAAGTCCAGTGATCGGTGACCTCTTGAATTTCCTTCGGGTCGCCCTCGATGATCCGGCCTTCCTTGTCACGGGTGACGGTAATGAATTCGCTGACGAACTTGACCGTGATCTGCGCCTCGCCGTTGATCAGGTTGGCGTCCGAGAACTCGGTCTTGTCGATGCCGACGAACTTGAAATCGACGGTTTCGCCAGCGCGCTCCCGCTCTTCGATTGCGGAGACGAAACTCTGATACACATCCGGGCTGAGCAAATCCTTCAGCGTCGCCGTATTGCCGGCGGCGAACGCGGTCACGACCATCTCATAAGCCGTATTGGCGCCCTCGATGAAATGACGCAGATCGAAACTACGATCCGCGCGCATGATCGCCGCCAGCTTTTCAGCCAGCGGGCTGCCTTTCGGGGCGTAGTCGCGCACCATTTCCTGCAGCTGATCCTCGCTTGCGATGTCGCGCTGCCCGCCCGGCTGCTCAGAACCGGGCAGCGGCACCACCTTGTCACGCGCTGCGCCGCCAGCCTGCTGAGCGGAATACGGGTCGTAAGGCGGCTTTTCGTTGCCAGTCCGCTTGCCGAGAACGCTTCGCAATCTCAGGAAAATCAGGACAGCGATGACCAGAAAGATAATTGTGCTGAGGTCGATGGTTCCGCTCATGTTGTCGCGACGCTTTGATTTGGGATTGCGCTATCCGCACTTCCGTGAGGTACGCGATTGATATAGGCTTCGATCACGCCGTGCGCCAGACCTCGCGGGGAAGGAAGGATGACAGCTCATCTTCGGCTGGTCAGCATTTTACGGCATCGCGGGAATGAAGCCAACCACCAATAATCGCCGGCGGTGATGTCCTTCACGGCGCCGGTGCAGAATGCGGGCCCCATGTTTCTGATTTTCTTTCTGATCTTCGTCGCAACGCCGATCCTGGAGATCGTGCTGTTCATCGAGATCGGCGGTCTGATCGGCGTCGGGCCTACGATTCTGGTGGTCATCATCACGGCGCTTGTCGGCTCGGTGCTGCTGCGGCTGCAGGGGAGCGCGGTGATACAGCGCACCCAGATGGCGCTGCGGGCGGGTGAGCTGCCAGTTGACCCGGTGATTGACGGGATCAGCCTGCTGGTGGCGGGCGCGCTGCTGCTCACGCCTGGATTTTTCACCGATGCGGTCGGGTTCCTGCTGTTCGTGCCGCCGTTTCGCCGCGCGCTCGCCCGGCGCATCTTTGCGCATATGGTCCGCTCGGGCCATGTTCATGTCTTCGGCGGCGGACCCGGGGGCGAGCCGCCGCGCGGACGGCGCGACCATGACGAGGGGGCGCGCCGGCCGGGCCGCGAGACCATTATCGATGTCGAATACGAGCCGGTGGATGAAGAGCGCGACCGCCGCGATGATGAGCGCGACGATGAAGAGCCGCCGCGCCGCCGGGGCTCGTCGCCCTGGCGCAAATGACCTGCGCTTGCCGCGCTGATCCTGTCAACCGCGAAAATCTCGCCTGAGGGCCAGTCTCCGGCCCGGTCCCGCCGCTCATGACCACTATCATCAGCACTATCGCGCCGGTGTTTCTCGTGATCCTCGCCGGCTTCGTCTTCGCGCGCAGCGGCCTGATCTCGCGGACGGTTGAGGCCGGGCTGTTGGAATTCGTGCTGCGCGTTGGCATCCCGGCGCTTTTGTTCCGCACGATGGTCGACGCGCGTCCACCCGGCGGCGAAACGCTGCGGCTATGGGCCATTTATTTCGGTGCGCTGGCGGTGATCTGGCTGCTCTCCGCGCTGGTCACGCATTTCCTTTTGCGCCGGCCGCCGGAAGACCAGCCCATGATCGGAATGAGCAGTTGTTTCGGCAACACGGTGTTGCTCGGCATTCCGATCGGGCTTGCTCTTTATGGCGAAGCCGCCGCAACGCCGATGGCCGTGCTTACGTCAATCCACGCTGCGCTGCTTTGGATGGCCGCGACGCTGCATGTCGAGGCTGTCTCCGAGCATGGCCGGGCAACGGCCCGCTCGCTCCTGCGCGAGCTTGGCGTTAATCTGCTGACCAACCCGATCATCCTCGCCATCCTGGCGGGCACGCTGTGGCGGCAGACCGGCATCGGGCTGGGCGAGGCCCCGCGCGCGATGTTCGATCTGCTGGCGCAGGCAGGCGTGCCATGCGCGCTGTTTGCGCTGGGCTTGAGCCTTCGGGATTTCTCGATCCGCGGACAGGTGCCGACGCTCATTGCGCTGTTGACGCTCAAGCTGCTGCTGTTCCCGCTGCTGGTCTGGGTGCTGGCGTTCCGCTCGGTGGCGCTTGATCCGCTCTGGGCAAGCGTTGCGGTGCTGTTTGCCGCCTGCCCGACCGGCGTCAACGCCTTCATTTTGGCCAGGCAGTACGGCCGGGTCGTCAACTCGACCTCGGGCGCGATTGCGCTCGGCACCGCGCTGTCGGTGGGTACCATGACGGCGATCCTGATCCTCATATCGCCGTCATGATTTTTCGGTCTACGCCATCGCTGCCTGTTGAGGGGTTGTTTGGGCCCCTTGCGCAGCGGAGGCGAGGAAGTCCATGGCAGCCTGTGTGCCGCCAGCGTTATGCGGTATTCCCGCGATCTTGAGGCCCATTTCAACGCCGCTGATCGCGCCGATGAGCGTGAGGTCGTTCAGATCGCCGAGATGCCCGATACGGAACACGCGGTCGGCAAGGCGGGCGAGGCCGGTCCCGAGCGACAGATCGAAATGTTCGAGAATCTGTGCGCGCAGCGCGTTGGCGCTGTAGCCCTCTGGCACGAAGATGGTCGTCAAAGAGCTGGAGTATTCGCGCGGGTCGGCGCAGACCAGTTCCAGCCCCCAGGCGGCGACGGCGCGGCGGGTGGCCTCAGCGTGGCGTGAATGCCGGGCGAAGATGTTGTCCAGCCCCTGCTCTTCGATCATGTTCAGCGCCTCGTCCAGCGCATAGAACAGGTTGGTTGCCGGCGTGTAGGGGAAAAAGCCGCTCTGATTGGCCGCCAGCATGTCTTTCCAGTCGAAGTAGCACTTCGCCAGCTTGGCCGTCTTCGACGCTTCCAGCGCTTTCTGGCTGATCGCGTTGAAGCTCAAACCCGCCGGGAGCATCATGCCTTTCTGCGATCCGCCCACGCCGACATCGATTTTCCACTCATCGTGGCGATAATCCATCGACCCCAGCGATGAGATTGTGTCGACCATGAACAGGGCAGGGTGCCCGACATCGTCGATCGCCTTGCGGATCTCCGGCAAACGCGCCGCGCAGCCTGTGGATGTTTCGTTATGAACGACGCACACGGCCTTGATCTCGTGGCCGGTGTCGGCCGCCAGGCGGTCACGGATCGCCTCGGGGTCGGTGGCGCGGCGCCAATCGCTCGGCAGGAATTCGGCCTCCAGCCCAAGGCGATCGGCCATGTCTTTCCACAGCGAGGCGAAATGCCCAATATCGGCCATAACCACCTTGTCGCCCGGAGAGAGCGTGTTCACGAGAGCCGCTTCCCACGCGCCCGTGCCCGAGGACGGGTAGATGACCACCGGGCCGGAGCATTTGAAGAGTTTTTGCAGGCGCGGCAGCAGCCGCATGGTGAGCTGCGCGAATTCCGGGCCGCGATGGTCGATGATGGCCCGATCCATTGCGCGCAACACGCGGTCAGGAACGTTGGTCGGCCCCGGAATATGCAAGAAGTGGCGTCCAGGCTTCGTCATGAATCCTCCCCATGGATGCGTCGGCTTTTTCGTGAGATTGAATACCCAAGATATCGGCTCTCGCGACGCTTTGTCGGTGTTGGAAACGCCATTTGAGCAAAAAATCGCGACGTCGAAAACAAAATAATGATCAGAAGGAGAAAATATTGAATGAAATCAATGACTTCATGAGCGCTGCCAGGGTGGAGCCAGCGGTTTCTTTCGCGGCTTCCCTGATGGCGCTGCGGATGTTTCTCTGACGCAGACCTTGCGCGGCATCACGGCAGTACCGCGCTTGTTTCGCTTTATTGGCCGGGAAAATTTTGTCAAACTTCTATGGGCGAGGCTGCTGGGCTGTTGTCTGGAGGGTGTGGCTGTCTGATGGCACCCGCGTTGGGATGACGCGTGCGGGACGCGCGATGGCGGAATTGGACGAGCGCATGACGCCCTATGCGCCTAGCTTGCGCGGGCAATCCGGTGGATACTGAGCTGCCCCCCAGGCATAGGCAAAAGGGCGTGAGCGAGGTGACGGAAATCGATCTGAAACGCGCCGGTTTTCCCAAGGGCCGTCCCGTGAACGAGGGCGCGCTCGCTCAGGTGCGCATTGCACTCGAAGGCATCCCGATCGGGCAGCGTGACTTGCTCATTGAGCATCTGCATGTGTTGCAAGATCGCTTCGGCTGCCTGCATGAGCGGCATTTGCGCGCGCTCGCAGAGCTGATGCGCCTGTCCCAGGCGGAAGTCTGGGAAGTCGCCTCGTTCTATCACCACTTCGATCTGGTCAAGGACGGCGAGGCCGCGCCGCCGCCTGTCACCATTCGCGTTTGCGACACGCTGTCCTGCGCTATGGCCGGGGCCGAGAAGCTGATCGAGACGCTGGAGCAGGGCTGCGACCCGAGCCGTGTTCGCGTTTTGCGCGCGCCGTGCATGGGCCGCTGTGCGCAAGCCCCGGCGGCGCGCTGCGGTAATGTCGAGGTCGGCAATGCGACGGCAGAGGGGCTGCTGGGGCTGGCCTCCGGCGACGTGTCGGTGCCGGCGATCCCGCATTACAAGGATTTCGACGCCTACCGCGCAGAGGGCGGCTACCACGTGCTGGCCGAATGCCGTTCCGGCAAACGCAGCGCCGAGGATATCATCGCCGAACTGTCCGACGCGGGCCTCGCCGGCCTCGGCGGCGCGGGTTTCCCGGCCGGGCGCAAATGGAGCATCGTGCGCGGCTTCCCCGGCCCGCGCCTGATGACCATCAATGGCGACGAGGGCGAGCCGGGCACCTTCAAGGATCGCTATCACCTGGAGCGCGATCCGCACCGCATGTTCGAGGGCGCGCTGATCGCCGCCTGGGCCGTAGGGGCCGAGCGCATCTACCTCTACATGCGCGACGAGTATCCGGCCGTGCTGGAAATCCTACGCCGCGAGATCGCCGCGCTGGACGCCGCCGGGCTGACCGCCGATTGCCCGATCGAACTGCGCCGCGGCGCGGGCGCTTACATCTGCGGCGAAGAGTCCGCGATGATCGAGAGCATCG
>CAZYUT010000111.1:0-7133 GCA_964650735.1 uncultured Hyphomicrobiaceae bacterium | reverse complement strand
CGGTTTTGGCACGGCTTTTGAATCCCTAGCCATGCGCCGTCGGGGCAAGTGCGGCAAACGCGCTTGAGGGGCGGCCTCCTGCCACGACAAGAGCGGCAACAAAGAGAGCGATCGAAGGAGATCACGCATGAAACTGGTGACGGCTGTCATCAAGCCTTTCAAGCTCGACGAGGTGCGTCAGGCGCTGACCTCGCTGGGCGTGGAAGGTTTGACCGCCATGGAAGTCAAGGGATACGGGCGCCAGATGGGGCACACCGAAATCTACCGTGGCGCGGAATACGAGGTGACCTTCCTCCCGAAGATCAAGATCGAGGTCACAGTCGACGATGAGATGGCGCCGAAGGTCATCGAAGCGATCGAAGCAGCGTCGAAGACTGGGCAGATCGGCGACGGCAAGATCTTCGTCATGCCGGTCGAGCAGTCCATCCGCATCCGGACGGGCGAGTCCGGCTCGGACGCGATTTAGAAATTGAGGTGCAAAAAATGAACGACATGAACAAATTGCTTATGCTGGGCGGCGTATCCGCGCTCGGCGCAGTGCTGGTGGCGAGCCCCGCCCTGGCCCAGGACGCCGCCGCGGCTTCGGCCGCCGTCGGCGCGGACGGCCAATTCATTCTGAACACGCTGTTGTTCCTGATTGGCGGCTTCCTTGTGATGTGGATGGCCGCAGGCTTCGCCATGCTCGAGGCTGGCCTGGTGCGCAGCAAGAACGTCACCATGCAGTGCACCAAGAACATCGCGCTGTACTCCATCGCCGGACTGATGTTCTGGATCGTCGGCTACAACCTCATGTATGACGGCGTTGACGGCGGCTATTTCGGAAGCTTTACGCCGAGGGCCATCCCTGATCCGGCGACGGAAACGGCCGATGGCAGCTATGCCGTCGCTTCCGACTGGTTCTTCCAGATGGTGTTCTGCGCGACCGCCGCGTCGATTGTCTCGGGCACCGTGGCCGAGCGCGTGAAAATCTGGCCGTTCATCATTTTCGTCATCATCCTGACCGGCTTCATCTACCCGATCCAGGGCGCCTGGGAGTGGGGCGGCGGCTGGCTCGACGGCCTCGGCTTCTCCGATTTCGCCGGTTCCACACTGGTTCACTCAACCGGCGGCTGGGCGGCGCTGGCTGGCGCGCTCATCATCGGCGCACGCGCTGGCAAGTATGGCCCGGGTGGTCAAATCAACCCCATGCCGGGTTCGAACCTGCCGCTCGCGACGCTTGGCACGTTCATCCTGTGGCTGGGCTGGTTCGGCTTTAACGGCGGCTCGCAGCTCGCGATGGGCACGATCGCCGATGCTTCCGCGGTGTCCAAGATCTTCGTGAACACCAACCTGGCGGCTGCGGCCGGTGTTGTCACCGCGCTGATCCTGACGCAGATCATGTACGGCAAGGTGGACCTGACCATGGCGCTGAATGGCGCTCTGGCCGGCCTCGTGTCGATCACGGCGGAGCCGCTGACCCCGTCGCCGGCGCTAGCCATCCTGATCGGCGCAATCGGCGGCGTGATCGTGGTGTTCTTCGTGCCGCTGCTCGACAAGCTGCGCATCGACGACGTTGTCGGCGCGATCCCGGTCCACCTCGTTGCCGGTATCTGGGGCACGATGGCAGTCCCGATCACCAACCCGGACGCCACCTTCTATGCCCAGGCGATCGGCGTGGTCGCGATCGGCGCCTTCGTGTTCGTCGTCAGCTCGGTGGTCTGGCTCATCCTCAAATTTACGGTTGGGCTGCGCCCGAGCGAGGAAGCCGAATACAACGGGCTGGACACCACCGAACTTGGTCTGGAGGCTTACCCAGAGTTCGGCCAGGGCAGCCAGCGGATGTAATCCGTTCGCACTGGGGCGCGCCGGGTCGGTCTGGCGCGCTCCGGTTCGCCCCTGTGGGCAGGCGAGGCACGCTTCTCCCGATTCTGCCGACATGCTCATCCTGCCCACGCTCCTGACTGCCCGGGACTTCGCGTCCCGGGCTTTTTTGTTTCGCCGCTCCATGGCCGGTTAAGTCTCTGTTTAGGCTCCCATCGCATGCTGCCTGCATCACAACAGCGATTCGCGGAGCTTGCGGCGCGGCGGTTGTCAGCGCGACAGAGCGCTTGCGGTTTTCGGGGGCCAAGGTCATGGAGTCTGGGAGTTTCATTTATCGCGGTGCGGCGATGGCCGATCTGGTCGCCCAGGCGCGAAAGGCTGCCAAGCTCACGGCCAATGTCCTTATCGAGGGCGCGCCAGGCACGGGCAAGACAGCGCTTGCGCGCTTGACTCATGGCTGCGCTGAAGCCGCGGGCGAGCTGGTGTCCGTTTACTGCGTAGCGGGCGATGATCCGGCAGCGGCGCTCTACGCTAATGCCGACACGGGCAATACGCTGCTGCTGCACGACATCGGCGAGTTGAATGCCTCGGCGCAGGCGGAACTGGCGATGGCGCTGCGCCGCGAGACGCCCGTCTGGATCATCGCAGCGAGCGGGCAACGCCTTTCGGACGCCGTACAGGCTGGCACGTTCCGCGCGGACCTCTACTATCGGCTGGCGGTCGTCAGGCTGCAGATGCCGCGGCTTGCCGAGCGGGAAGACGACATTCCCCTTCTGGCCGCGCACTTCGCCGATCGGTTTGCCAGAGCGCACGGCCTCCGACCGCGGACGCTCGCAGCCGACACGCGCGACAAGCTGGTGCGGCACGGCTGGCCAGGGAATGTCCGGGAGCTGGAGAACACCATCCACCGGGCCGTGCTGTTCGCGGAAAGCGAGGAGATACGCGCGGCCGATATCAACCTCGCGGGGACGCCAACCGCCGAGAGCGACGCGTCTTCGGCGGCGCTGGTCGGCCGGACGGTTGCCGATGTCGAGCGCGACTTGATCCTTCAGACGCTGCGTCATTGCAGCGGCAACCGGACGCAAGCCGCAGACATTCTCGGTATCTCGGTGCGCACGCTGCGCAACAAGATCCGCCAGTATCACCAAGAAGGCGCGGAGGTGCCGGCGTTTTCGCGGGCGGCGTGAGCAGGATTATTCGATTGCGCCGCGCGCGCGCAGTTCAGCCTGGTGCATGTCGATCTCATCTTCTTCCTCGACGCGCACCCTGTCCTCCGCCAGCGGCGGGAGCTGAAGCTCATCCTCGCCGGCGTCGGCGCGTTGCAGACGCGGGTCCCAAGGGCCGGCGCTCGCGACTTCTGGTTCAGACAAGCGGCACTGCGACGGCTCGAGGAGCCACAGTTCCACGCTGGTCTCAAGATCCTTGGCCAGGCTATCGGGCAGGTCCAGATTGCGGGTTGCCACGACTGTATTGTCGTTATGCGGGTAGAACTGCACTTGGAAAACTTCCTCGCGCTGAGGCTGCAGGCGGAAGACGCGGATCAGCGACGGCCCATCATCTTCGGCCGCGGGCATTGTGAAGCTGTAGTCAAACCGCAGCGGCCCGGCCCCATCAAACCAGCATGTGCCGATCTGACTTGCGAACTGCGTCCGCACGGCCTCCGGCGCCCCGAATACCAGCCGTTGGGCTTCGGACGCCTCATGAACCGGCATTCGGTCGGAAGAATTGGTTGAGCAGCCTTGAGCAAATAGCGCGGCACACAACACGATGCTGACGTTCAACGCGCGCAAACGCCATACCCCCCATACCTGACGCGACACTCTCCCCCAACGCGACGGAGCGTACCGGAGATGATGTCCGAAATGTGGGAGGGCGCGCGCATTTGAACGCCAAACGTGACAGCCGCCACTTGGTGTGACCCGCGCGCTACGCGCTGCCGCTTCCAGCGGCACAACTGTCGCCACCGCGGACCCAGCGGGCGATATCGCCGCGCAGGGCATCGGCCAGCTCTTCGTCAACGCGCCTGTTGGTGCTGCGCACGAGCGAGCCGCCGCCTTGCGGCGTGATCTTCACCTCAAAGGCCAAGGGGCCAGTTTTGCGGCCCGGCACTTTCTCGAAAATGTCGATCTCGGCCTCGACGGCTTCTCCGGGTTTGGCCTCGGCGCGGAAGCCGTGACCGGGCAGGCGGGCGTCGGTTGGACCCAGCCAGCACTGGCGGATTTGCCGCGCGAGGCGCACATAAACATTAATGGGCGTGTCTTCGGCGACCACCGATTGCGGAGCGACCGCCTGGGCGGTCAAGTCGATATCAGGCAGCATAGCGAGCAGCCCTCCGCCGCTCTCCTCGCGCTCTGGCTTCGGCTGGGGCCTGCGCTTTGCCGGCAGCGGCGGCTGGCCAACGCTTTGGGCCTGCACGGTTTGCGACCCTTCCGACAGCGAACCTGTCGCGCCATCGAAAAGCGCATTGGTCTGCGCGCAACCCGCCAGCAGCACCGCCCCAATCCCGACAGCCGCCAATCGCTTGAGATGAGTGTGCTGCGCCGACACCGTCCCCTGCCCCAGCTTGCCCTTTGTTGCCCAAGCAATGGTGCAGGGCCGCGACGCTGTCAACGCGCCGCGCGTGCACAGGTGCAGTTTTGCACCGGGCGATGCGAATCTGACGCGCCGGATGTCAGTCGCGTTCCAGCGCCATGCTGCTAGAGAAGCGATCGGCGCTGCCGCGGCGCAACCGCAGGCTGTCCCGGGTGGCGAACATCTCGGCTGTTTGCAGCGCCTCGCGGGCCTGCTCCAGACCGGCGCGTTCTTCTTCGAGCTTTACGGTCAAATCGCGAATCGACTCCAGCAGATTGTCGCGCCGCTGCCGGGCAGCCTTGGCGTAGATCGGATAGGCAAAGTGCTTGGGATCGGCAATGCCCGAACGCTGCTCTTCGTAGCGCAGTTGCCGCTCCAGCTCGTCGGCCACGCGGGTGAAGTCCTCGATCATGGCCTCGATATCGGCCACCTTCTGCTGGCGCTCTTCCACTTCGAACCGGCGCGAGCGGAAATTGCGCTGACGTGACGGCATTTTGGTCCTCGTCGTGACTTGCGATACGCGGTGAGGTGTCAGTCCAGTTGCGGCGTCCGCACAGGCCGCGTGTCTTTCGATCAGAGCCTAGGCGCGCGGTCTTAATCGCCGGTAAATCGAGCCCCGTGACTCAGATGACACAGTTTCGCCATCAAATCCGATTTCCGCCGAATGCAACCTAGGGCTGATGGTCCGAATCGGCTAATCAGAAGGCGAAGCGCGGTATTCTTACCCGAGTGTTTCGTTCTCAGCATAATGTTTGCGTCGCGGCACCGTCACTCTGGCGGTTTGGGATTATTTGCGCCCGCACTCGTCCATTTGTTGCGGAGCATCGCAACCTCCGATATTGCCTGTGCAGCGGCAGCCAGCACTCCGACCGGGGTTCCGCGTTGGCAGCGGACCGGCCGCCCCGGGAATATAGGGAACGCGTTGGCGCGGCGTGCCACGCCGCCGATAATGTTCCTCAGGGTCAAGTGTATCAAGGGTTTGCGATCTGCGCTGGCGCAACAATTTGCCCCGGCCGAGTGAGGTTTTGTTAACTTCGGGTACTTATTGTCACTGCGGAGAGCTTAACCGATTGTGGCAAAATAGCAACGTACCGCTAATACAACCGGCACGCGCATCGCGACAAAGAGGATTTGAGATGAGAGTTCTGCTGATCGAGGACGACAAAGCTCTGGCGCAGACGATAGAGCTCATGCTCATTTCCGAAGGGTTAGGCTCCGATACGGTAGACACCGGCGAAGAGGGCCTAGATTACGTTAAAATATATGACTATGATATTATTCTTCTGGATCTGGGCCTGCCGGATATGAGCGGCTATGACGTACTGCGAAAACTTCGCAACGGCAAGAACAAAACTCCTATTTTGATTCTTTCCGGCATGGACGGCATCGAGGACAAGGTGAAAGGCCTGGGCTTCGGCGCTGACGACTATATGACCAAGCCGTTTCACAAGGACGAGCTGATTGCGCGAATTAACGCCGTAGTCCGCCGTTCGAAGGGCCATGCGGAATCCGTAATCAAGACCGGCGAGCTCACCGTTAATCTGGAAACCAAGACCGTCGAGGCGAATGGCAAGCGCGTGCCGCTGACTGGCAAGGAATACCAGATGCTGGAGTTGCTCAGCTTGCGCAAGGGAACGACGCTGACCAAGGAGATGTTCCTCAACCATCTCTACGGGGGCATCGACGAGCCAGAGGTGAAGATTATCGACGTGTTCACCTGCAAGCTGCGCAAGAAGCTCGCGGCGGCGACCGGCGGCAAACACTACATCGAAACGGTGTGGGGCCGCGGCTACGTGCTGCGCGACCCGGGCGACGAGAGTGCGGTGGCCTGAGGGGCTCAGCCAATCAGTTGCGTATCAGCCCCATGCCTTCCAACTTGAGCAGCAGCGTATGCGCCGCTTCATCGGGCGATGCTTCCAGCGTATCGATCACCGCTTCCGGCGCTTCCGGCGCCTCATAAGGGTCATCAATGCCGGTAAAGCCGGTGATCTTGCCTTCGCGCGCCAGCTTGTAGAGCCCTTTGCGATCCCGCTTCTCGCACTCCTCCAGCGGCGTGGCCACATACACCTCCAGAAACCCGCCCAGCGGCTCGATCAGGTCGCGCACCTTGCGCCGGGTGGCGGCATAAGGCGCGATCGGCGCGCAGATCGCGATGCCGCCGTTCTTGGTGATCTCCGAGGCCACAAAGCCGATCCGTAGGATGTTGATGTCCCGGTGCTCTTTCGAGAAGCCAAGCTCCTGGCTGAGGTTCTTGCGCACGATATCGCCGTCCAAGAGCGTCACCGGCCGCCCGCCCATCTCCATCAGCTTGACCATCAGCGCATTGGCGATCGTCGACTTGCCCGAGCCGGACAGCCCAGTGAAAAACACGGTGAAGCCCTGCTTGTGGCGTGGCGGGTGGGTCCGGCGCAGTTCCTTGACCACCGCCGGGAACGAGAACCACTCGGGGATATCGACGCCCTCACGCAGACGCCGGCGCAACTCCGTGCCGGAGATATCGAGCGTGGTCGCGCCCTCCGGCACCTCGTCAACCGGCATGTACTGGCCGCGTTCCTGCACATAGACCATCTGCTTGAACGGCACGAGCTCGATGCCGGCCTCCGCGCTGTGGGCCGCGACCAGCTCCTGCGCGTCGTAAGGCCCGTAAAACGGCTCACCGTTGGTATCGTTGCCCGGCCCGGCATGGTCGCGCCCGACGATAAAATGGGTGCAGCCGTGGTTCTTGCGGATGAGCGCGTGCCACAGCGCCTCGCGCGGGCCGG
>CAZYUT010000110.1:0-7170 GCA_964650735.1 uncultured Hyphomicrobiaceae bacterium | reverse complement strand
GCCGAGCCCTCGGTCGAAACCGGTGCGCTACGCTTGTGCGCGGTTTCCATGATCTTGTCGGTGCTGCCCGTGCCGCCGCTGGTCTGGCCCTGCGCAAGAAGCTCGCCCGTGTTGGCGTCGCGCAGGGTGATTTGCACCCCGCCCATGCTGGAGCCGACGAATTTCGCGCCCTTGCTGATGATGCGGACGGTCACATCGGTCGGCTCGGCGTGAGCAGCGCTCGCCGACAAGACGCCGGCCAGGGCAAGCGCGCCAAGGCTGGAAAAAAGCATTTGAACTGGTTTCATTGCGATCGTTGCTCCATTTGCGGTGTTTTCCGAGCGGCTCGCGGCATTCCGTCACCTGATACAAACCCACGATTGTTGGCCAGGTTCCGCGACCTGATCGCGCAGGCAGCCAATCTCTCATCGGTCATGCGTCTACCATCACCGTCCGATACCACCCTCGTCTGAGGGTCTCTGTGACCAAATCACTCTGGCTGGCAGTGCAGTCGCCTGCGGTGCAAAGAAGGTGGACCAGTTGGATCCCGCCCGAGATGGTCTAGAGCACTTTCAGCAAAAGTGGGCACCGGTTTTGCGTCAGAAAGTGCGACAGAACAAGAACTTAGAGCCTGTTCAGCGATTCGGATTTCGTTGAACAGGATTTAGCCAGTACGGGGCGGCAGCGTGCCGCCCGACAGAAATTTCCGGTGTGCCGCGACGCTTTAACATGAGTCAATGTCCGGGCCGCCCGTGACGTTTATGCTGGCATCCTCAAGATCGGAGAACTTCGGCCGAATGATATTGGAGCTGTGGGCGATAGTCAGAATTGCCCAGCCCGGCTCCGTGTAAATGCCGCCTTTCCCGTTTGAGCACAACGTAAAATCGAGGAGCAGCTTAGATGTCGAGCGAGTACAGAAGTCAGTCTGGTGACGGAAATACATTCGAGCAGTTCTCAAACTTCATGCAGCCTGCGCCCGAGATGCTGACGCGGATGATGCAGCCGATGCTGTCTGCTAACGCCTCCATGATCGAGATGCACGCGAAGTTGTGGCACACGGCGGCCGAGGCGTCCCGTGAATGGTGCGATTTCATCAGCAAGCGGCTGGAGCAAGACGCCCGGTTCGTAGAGCAACTGCAGCATTCGCAGTCGCCGCAAGCGTTAATGGACACTTGCACGCAGTTCTCGCGGCGGATGGCTCAGGACTACCAGGAGGAGTTCAGCGAGCTCTCGCGGTTGTCCAGCAAGGCTGCTGGCGGCACCAGCGAAGTGATGCGCCAGGCGACCGAGAGCATGGCATCCTTGCATGGGGAAGCCGCACGCAGCTGACTCAGCGGCCCGAAAAAGCGGTTCGACCACCAGACACTCGCCGTCTGTTCGCGAAGGTGCCAACGATGATGTCAATGCTGCAGACCCTCGCGGGGTCCGAGGGCTTTCCGCGCGTGAGCCTGTATTTCCCGACGCATCCGGTCTATCCGGATTCTCAGCAGGATCCGATCCGGCTATCGAACGGGCTGAAGCAGGTTGAGCGCCAGTTGACGGCAGCGGGCTGGCGCGAAAGCGATGTTGCTGAGCTGGTCGCCGAAGCGGCACAGCGCGGCAAGGATGACGTGTTCTGGCGGTACCAGAATGCGGGTTTGGCAGTGTTCATGGAGCCGGGCGCGACCCGCTGGGTTAAGCTGCCCCAGCCGGTGCCTGAGTTGACCATCGTCGCAGGCCGTTATCATGTCCGTCCCCTGATACCGGTGCTGCGCGACAAGGGCCAGTTTCACGTTCTGGCTGTCACGGAGGGCGGTGCACGCTTCTTCAACGGCACCCAGGAAGGTCTGCGGCAAGTCCGTGTGGTCGATATGCCGGAGAGTGCCGGGCAAGTCTGGGAACAGACCGAATTCGAGCGGGATCTGGGCTTCCACTCCCGTGATCGCGGCAATCAGGTTGGCGGTGCGGCGACCCCGAAATACGCGGCGCTCGGCGAAAGCCCCGAAGATTATCAGACCACGGTTCTTGACCATTACGCGCGTGACGTCGCGAAAGCCGTTGATGCGCATTTGGCCGGCAGTGAAGCGCCGCTGGTTCTTGTGGCGCTGCCGCGGATGCTGGGTTATCTGGCGCAGCATCTGGAATACCGTCATGTCGTGCCGGAACATGTTTCGGCCGATCCCGGCCCGCTCGGAGAAACCGGACTGCATGAGAAAGCCTGGCCGGTGGCCGAGCCGATCCTCACGCATGAGCGGGCCGAGCTTCGCAACCGGCTGCGCAATCATGTCGAGGGCGATGTGCCGGACGTGACGCGCAATTTGGAAGGCATTATCAAGGCTGCCGAGGAAGGCCGGGTAGACACCGTGTTCGTGTCGGCGGACGAGACGGTATGGGGCATATATGACCCGGACTACCGTGTGATCCGCATCGACCAAGTGGCATCCGCTGAAAACGAAGACCTTCTCAACCTTGCCGCGTTGCGCACGCTCGCCCAGGGCGGCGATGTCCGGACACTGCCGGCGGACATGCGCGCGCAACTCGGCCCGGTGGCGGCGCTCTATCGTTACTGACCAAGGCTGGAGGCTTTGACGGTTGTTAAAGCCGCGAGATCGCCGGGCGTTATCCTTTCATCAGATGGCCCGCGAACCCTGCTTAGGCGCACCAGCCGAAGCGCGCGGGGCCGCCCCAGGACCTCACGGAGGGTAAGATGAAAGTCAGCGAAGCCATGCACGAAGGCGTTGAATGGATGGGGCCGGAGACCCCGCTCGGCGAACTGGCCCGCAAGATGCGCGACGAAGACATTGGTGCGATCCCGATCGGCGAAAATGACCGTCTGATCGGTATGGTGACGGACCGCGATATTGTCGTGCGCGGCTTGACGGAACGCCGCGATGTTGCCGGGATGACCGCCAAAGATGTGATGACCGAAGGCATTGTCTACTGCTACGCCAACGAGGAGCTGGGCGATGCATTGCGCATCATGGAGGAGAAGAAAATCCGTCGGCTGCCCGTGATGAACGAGAACAAACGTATGGTCGGCATACTCAGCCTCGGTGATGTGTCGAGCGCGGCCTCGCACGAGCTTGCGGGCGAACTTGCTGCCGCGGTGTCCGCGCACCACGCCTGACAAATTGCGCGTCCGCAGAGATCGGAGATGCGGTGGCGCTCGCCGCACCGCGCTGCGACTTCAACATCCTTCCAACGGGGCTGCCTGTCGCGTTGACCGCATGTCCGGGCGATAGCGAGATCGGCCCGCATGCAAGCATCGTCCGCCCGATCGGTGCGATGGAATGTAACCTCGATCGGGGTCTGACACGCCGTTGAAAATGCAAATCACGCGGCTTGTTTAACGCCGGATTTCCCAAGTATCTCGTCGGCGGAATGCCGAAACGGAACATTTTGCTACCATCATTGTTGTGCCATTATAGGCCCGTGCCGAGGGAGCCGCCGGCCTCTGTTCGGTTGTATGAGGTCGGTTCAGTTTTTCAGCTATGACGAGGGAGAAGGAACAATGAAGTTTATCGCGTGTTTTTGTGCCGCGCTGCTGATGGCCGCCGGCTTCGCCACATCTTCATCCGCCGCGACCGAGCAGTCCCAGATCGGCCTGCTGCCGGCGCCTTATGCGTCTGCGGCGGCGGATAACTCTGAGAATATCCAGGTAGCCGACAGCTTCGGCGCTGGCCTCGTGACCGGCATCGTCGGCACGATCATCGTTGGCAAGGCGCTCAAGCACCATCGCTACCATGGCTATCGTCATCGCCGTTATCACCGCTCCCGCTATCACGGCGGCTGCGGCTACTGGAGCCGCCGTTGCGCTCATAATTGGGGTTATGGCGGCAAGAATTATCGCGGCTGCATGCGGTATCACGGCTGTTACTGAGTTCGAGAACGCTCTGCGGCCCGGGTCAGCGTTTCAGCGCGCCGGGCCGCGGACGGTTATCCAGCCTCCTGCGCATCCTGACATCTGATTAACAACGATTATTGGCGCTCCGTCCGCTCCGTCTGATGATGAAGCGTAAAAGGCGCTGCTGCAGCTCAGGAGGTGGATGATGAAGGACGATTATCAGATCAAGCAGGATGTTCTCGACGAACTGGACTGGGACCCGGAAATCGAGGCGTCCAAGGTTGGCGTCGAGGTCACTGACGGCGCGGTCACGCTGGTGGGCGCGGTTGATACCTATCGCCAGAAGCAGGCCGCACGCGAGGCGGCCAAGCGCGTTGCCGGCGTGCGCGCTCTCGTCGACCGGCTGGAGATCGAACTGCCGATACAACACCGCCTCAGCGATGAGGGTCTCGCGGAGCGGGTTGCGCACGTTCTGAACTGGAACGTCTCCACTGATGCAAAGGACATCAAGGCCGAAGTTCGCAATGGCGTTGTCACGCTGACTGGCGAACTGGACTACCACTTTCAGCGCAAGAACATCCTTGACCAGATCGAGCATGTGGCGGGCGTCGTAAACGTGGTCGACCAGATGACGGTCAAGCCAAAGGTCTCGGCTGCGGACGTCGAAGACCGGATCCGCGATGCGCTGAACCGCCACGCCGAGATCGAATCCGGAAACGTGACGGTGCGTGTCCTGGACGGCACGGTCACGCTTGAGGGGACCGCCGAGTCGCTTGACGAGATGGACCGCATTGAGCAGGCCGCGTGGGCTGGGCCGGGCGTAACGCACGTGATCAATAACTTGCGGCTCGGTTAGCGCCGAGCGCGGCGGCCGCAAACGCGACTGATTACGAAGCTGTAAATCGCCCTGATATCCTCATGCCCGCCGACCATGGCCCACCACGCGCGGCTGAAGCGGCAAACCGTCCGGACCCCCGGGGGCGCTCCAGCCTTAGTCGATGCCGAATTGAAACGCGCCACCAAAAATGTATTGGAACGAATCTTGCCACACATGCATTTGTTGATCGGCGGCGGCTTCTTGGTTTTCTTTACGCGGCACCTAGTTGCTCCGTCAGAGTAAGGAGGTGGTAACGAGGCATTAGTGATGCCGCGAATTCGAACTGTTTGGATGCGATTCAGCAAGCTGATCGGAAAAATCCGAGGGATTGACACACGTCAATGCGACGAAGGTCGTGATAAATATTATGAAGGCGTGAGCCAGGGAACTCGGGCAGACGCTTCGGACGCTCTCCTCGAGAGGTCTGACGAAGACGTTGTTGTAAAATACCACCGCGCGGATCAAGCGAAGGTCGGCCGACAACTCCGGCACCACTACGATGAGGTCGCGCGGGAGGATTTGCCTCGGGACATCCTGAAGACGCTCGCTGATTTGAACCAACGTCTGAAAAGACGGGATGGCGACTGACTCCGCCATTCAAGCGTTTGGAGTCGAACATGCCGTTTCGCAATAGCAGTGCCACAGAATCGATATCTGACGAGCTTCTTGAACACGTGTCGCATCTTAGAGCGTTCGCCATCTCGCTTTGTGGCGACCGGGACCAGGGCGATGATCTGGTGCAAGAAACCTTGATGAAAGCCATCACAAATATCGATAGCTTCAAGCCGGGCACCAACATGCGGTCCTGGCTTTTTACGATTCTGAGGAATACCTACTTCACGCAACTTCGCCGTGCGCGCCATGAGGTGCGTGATGCCGACGGCGCAATGGCCGAATCGCTCCGCTCCGAGCCGCCGCAAGAGCCGCATCTCGAATGGCAGGACTTCGAGCGCGCGCTTGCTCTGCTCAATGAGGAGCAGCGTGAGGCCCTGATCCTGATCGGTGCGGCCGGCTTTTCTTATGACGAAGCGGCTGAGATCGCCGGATGTTCGAGCGGAACGGTGAAGAGCCGCGTGAACCGCGCCCGCAACAAGCTCAGCCAGATGCTCGCGGCCGAACCAGGTCAGTCACCGCTGAAGGCACCGCGCCCAGCCGCCCAGCCGAGTGCGTTTGGCAGCTTGACGCCGGGACTGCGCTGATCAAGCCCGGCATCTGCGCCTGGACGATCCGCTGTCTGGCGAACGCCGGTTCTGCGTTTGCGCCCGCACGACCACCCCTGCTCCAACGATTTCTTAAGCCCATCAGTGCGCGGCGATGGAACGCTCTGGCCCTTTCTGCGTTTTATAAGAAAATCGCTGGGCTGACAGCGTTTCTTGTTTCTGGCGCATCGTGCGGAAGCCGAAGGCGAGCCTGAATGTTTTGCCCGCGCGGCGATCTTGCACATGCATCGCAAGTGACGGGGAGGCCGCCATCACATGAATGCGTGATATCAACGTCTCCAAGACATGATAGAGGCATTCATCGCGGGCTAGGGCAGAGTTTATGACACCTCTGAATCGCTGTCGCCAGAATTGTTCTTTGTTGGATCTGCCCGTTCCGTTGACCTCTGTTCTGTCACGAAAGGTGGATCCCGGCCAGCGGGTGAGAGTGCAAAGGGCCTAGCGGAGAGCAACATGTCATCTGTTCTGGATCGGGCGACCGCAGCGTGCCGCGCTCCGCGCGACAGTTGCCAACACAGCCAGAGCAAGACGGACGCAGCGCTGCGCATGCAAGCTGCCACGGCCTTGGCAGAGGCTCCGCTGGCGGCAAACGGGCTCCGCTTCATGCCGCGCCGGGTCCCGGCCGGGTCAGACATCGTCGCAGAAGGCCGTGAGAGCGCGCCTTGCCTCGTCATCAAGGAAGGCTGGGCCGCGCCATATAAGCTGCTCCGCGACGGCCGCCGCCAACTTCTCGACCTGCTGATGGATCAGGATGGGATTCGCATCTGCCGCGACGAGGAGCGCCGCGCCTTCCACTCGATCGTCGCGCTAACGGACTGCTTCGTGATCGAGGGCGCCGCGGAAGACCTCGTCCGCTTCGGCGCGATCGAGAGCAACGGCAAGCCTTGCGCGGAGCCAGTCTTCGCAGAACAGCAGCGCCGCATGATGGATCGCATGGCGATTCTCGGGCATGGCCGGGCGGCGGAGCGGCTGGCAGCATGTCTGCTGGACCTGTGGCGGCGGCAGGAGGCGCGCGGCAACGTCGACGAAACCGGCGGCTGCTCCATTCCCATCCGACAGAGCGATCTGGGCGATGCCGTCGGCCTCACCGCCGTGCATGTGTGCCGCACGCTGACCGTGTTCCGCCGGCTCGGCCTGCTGGAATTCGCCAGCGGGCGGCTCAAGATGCTGCGGCCGGAGAAGGTCGCGTTCCTCGCCGGCGCGGAGACCGATCGCCAACCATGCGAGATCTAGAGCACTTTCAGCAAAAGTGGGCACCGGTTTTGCGTCAG
>CAZYUT010000109.1:0-7250 GCA_964650735.1 uncultured Hyphomicrobiaceae bacterium | reverse complement strand
GACGTCCAGTTCGCGAGCCACGCGCACGCCACTGATCGACGTGTCCGGAACCAGGCCCAGGCATTCCCGAGTGCAGTCGTCTACGACCGCGAGGATGCGGAAGCGTCGGCCGTCCGTCATTTGGTCGTGGACGAAGTCGAGCGACCATCGCGCGTTCGCACGATCGGGAACCGCGATCGGCGCCCGAGAGCCCAGGGCGCGCTTTCGTCCGCCACGACGGCGCACCTGTAACTTCTCCTCGCGATAAAGCCGTTGAACGCGTTTGCGGTTCACCTCGACGCCCTCGCGCTTCAGAAGCACATGGAGCCGTCGATAGCCGAACCTCCGGCGCTCTGAGGCCAGCTCCCGCAATCGCTGACGCAGTTCGCCGTCGGCTGGGCGCGTCGACCGATAGCGCGCGCTCGACCGATCCACGCCTGTCACTCGGCACGCCCGCCGCTCGCTCATCTCATGGACCTCCACAAGATGCGCGACCGCTTCGCGTCTGGCGGCGGGCGTCACCATTTTCGCGAGAGCAGATCCTTCAGACCTGCATTGTCGAGCATGGCGTCGGCGAGCAGCTTCTTCAGCTTGGCGTTCTCGTCCTCAAGCGCCCGCAGCTTCTTGGCGTCAGACGCCTCCATACCGCCGAACTTCTTGCGCCAGGCGTAGAACGTCGCCGTGCTGATCCCGTGTCGGCGACAGAGCTCGGCGGTCGCGACGCCCGCCTCATGCTCCTTCAAGATCCCGATGATCTGCTCATCGCTGAACTTCGATCGCTTCATGTCCGGTCCCTTCCCATGGGCCGGATCCTAGCGTCAGATGGACGAGTTTGCGGGGGTCACGTCAGCCGCTTTGAGCGCGGCGACGCTTCCGCCACCGGCCAAAAGGAGGCGTTCGACGCCGCTGGGATGTGCGTCTACATCCAATCAGAGAGCTGACACTGCCAGCCGATGCGGCCTGGACGTATTGATGAGCAAGAGCCAGGAAGACGCCATGCCGGCCCGCATAGTTGGCGGAGCGAGATTCAGCGCCTCGCCTCGCTCAAGCTGAATTTCCAAAGCCCGCGCAGCGGACTCGCTCCTTAGGCGTGCGCTCCCTGACGAAGCGGTGCACACTCCACTATCGCACGTATTTCGAACCCATACTTAAGGCGTTATGGCCAGCAATCTTTCGCCGACCGAAATCTACGACCGCCTGGACGCGCTTGTCGCCTGCGCGCCTGCACCTGAGGAATTTGGGCTTCGACTCCTGGAGGCGGTTGGCGCGCCAGCGGCGTCAGTGACCCGTGCGCGCAAGGACGCCGTTGATGGCGGCTTCACATGGTCGCGCATGCTGAGATACGAGGTGGCGCCAGGAGGCGACGTCAGCGTCGCGCTTGAGGCCATGCGGCGTGAAGCGGACGCAACGCCCAAATCGCGGCGGCCCCGGCTTCTGGTCGCCTTCGATGGGGAAAGCCTCGCCGCCTTCGACACGAAGATCTCCGATAGCTTGTCGGTGTCGTTGGAGATGCTGCCGCCGGAGGCGGAGTTCTTCTTCCCGCTCGGCGGCCTGGAACGCTACGTCCCGGCTCCTGAGCGGCTGGCGGACGTCAAAGCCACAAAGCGCGTCTCTCGGCTTTACGACGCCGTGCGCGATGTGAACCCGGATTGGAACACGGATGACCACCGCCACGCTCTGAACGTGTTCATGACCCGGGTGCTGTTCTGCTTGTTCGCAGAGGACGTTGGCATTTTTGGGCGCGATGCGTTCATCAGCGCGCTCACCAGCTCGACCCAGGCGGACGGATCGGACCTGCGCGAGTTCCTGGAGGGCGCGTTCATCCACATGAACGTGGCGCCCGATGAGCGCGGCGCGGCCACGCGCGGATGGTCGAAACTGCCCTACGTGAACGGCGGTCTGTTTCGTGAGGACACGCCGATGCCGGTGGTGGACGGGCGCTGTCGGCGGTTCTTGATCGAATGCGCGCGGCTGGACTGGCGCACGATCAATCCCGACATCTTCGGCAGCATGCTGCAAGCGGTCGTGGACGTGACCAAGCGCGGCGAGCTGGGCATGCACTACACCAGCCCGACCAATATCCGAAAAGTGCTCGACCCGATCCTGCTGGATGATCTGAGGGCCGAGCTGGAGCGCGCCGGCGCCAACAAGGCCAAGCTGAACGCGCTGTTGGAGCGACTCTCGCGTGTTCGCGTGTTCGACCCGGCTTGCGGGTCGGGAAACTTCCTGATTATCGCCTTCAAAGAGTTGCGCGGGATCGAGATTGAGATCCGACGGCGCCTGGGCACCTTCCGCATGCCGATGGTGACGCTGGACCAGTTCTTCGGCATCGAAATCGACGACTTCGCCTGCAACACGGCACGCCTAGGCCTATGGATCGCCGAGTATCAGGAGAACGAGCAGTATCGCTTGTCGATCGGCGATGCGCCCGCCGCACTACCTCTGAACGACGCGGGCACCATCGTTTGTGACAATGCTACCCGCATCGAATGGGCAGGTGTGTGTCCGCATGACTCTGTCTCGGAGACGATCGTCGTCGGAAATCCGCCATTTAAAGGAATGGCTTGGCAGTCATCCGATCAGAAAGCAGACTTGGCAGCGGTATTCGCCGGCCGTCTTCGCAAGTGGGGCGAACTCGACTATGTGTCGGCCTGGTTCGCCCTGGGCGCTGACTACTCTGCAGCGGGCGACGTGAATATTGCGTTCGTGGCAACCAACTCGCTGGTCCAAGGAACGCAAGTGCCGACCCTGTGGCCGTATATCCTGCAGCGTGCCGAGATCCAGTTCGCGTATCAATCGTTCAAGTGGTCAAATTTGGCATCCAAAAATGCCGGCGTAACGTGCGTAATTGTGGGGTACGGGCCGCGGAATTCCAAAAGCAAAGCTCTGTATCAGCATGACCTAAAGCGGAAGGTGGCGCTGATTGGTCCTTACCTTATGCCGGATACCGACAAAATTGTGGTCGATCGCCAAAGGCCATGCGCTGAATTTGGTGCGATGGTTCGCGGCAACCAACCCACCGAGAGCGGTAACTTGATGCTGAATAGAAAGGAAGTCGCAGAGCTTGGCGAGGCATACCCGGAAGCATTGCGCTTCATTCGACGGATATACGGTAGCAAAGAGCTTCTGCAGGGAAAAGAGCGCTGGTGTATCTGGGTCAGGGATGGTGAATACGAGGAAGCTGACAGCATTACCCCTCTGCATGAGCGATTCGAGAGAGTTCGAACGATTCGGCGCAATGGCGGATCTGACATGAAGAAGGTGATGGAGCGTCCGTGGTCCTTTCGCGAGCAAAACGAATGCTTTTCACATACGATCCTAATCCCGCGCGTTTCGTCGGAACATCGAGAATGGTTGCCAGTAGCGATATCAGATCAAAGTGCGATCGTTCACGACCGGCTCTTCGCCATCTATGATGGCCCAGAATGGCAAGCGGCCATCCTTTCAAGCCGCATGCATCGCTTGTGGCTGGAGACAGTGGGCGGCCAACTTGAAACACGCTTAAGTTATTCAAGTACGCTGGTCTGGAATACCTTCCCCCTGCCAAAACTTTCCCAGCCTCGTAAAGAGGCTCTCGAAGAACACTGGTGGGACATTGACTTGGCGCGCAAAGAGGCTGGCTTTGGACGGACGCTGGCCGAGCTGTATGCCCGAGACAAGATGCCAGCTGATCTGCGCCGCGCCCACGAGGAGCTGGATCACACGGTCGAGACTATTTTCGGCGCACGGAAGTATCGATCGGATGCTGACCGAATCGAGCACCTGCTCAGCGAGTATGACAAGCTGATCGCCGCCGAGGCCGGCGAATAGGAGGCGGCGATGGTCGATCTTTCGCACACCACGCTGACCTACGCGGCGGACGGCTCCAGCAAGAAGACTGATGAGCTGGGCATGCGCGCCATGCAGCGCCGAGTCTGGGTCAAGCGCGACGCGCCCTACCTGTTGGTGAAGTCGCCGCCGGCCTCCGGCAAGTCGCGCGCGGCCATGTTCGTGGCGCTCGACAAGCTGGCGAACCAGGGGCTGCGCAAGGTGGTGGTGGCCGTGCCGGAGCGCTCCATCGGGGCCTCTTTCCGCGGCACTGAACTGAAAGAGCACGGCTTTTTCACCGATTGGCGGGTGGATTGCGATCTGTGCGGCGTCGGGTCCGAAACCGGCTCCAAGGTCCGCGATCTCATCGACTTCCTGGAGGGAGCGGAGGGGCAGGTCGCAGTCTGCACGCACGCCACGCTGCGGTTCGCCCATGCGGAAGCTGGTCTCGACCCATTCGAGAACACGCTCGTCTGCATTGATGAGCTACACCACGCCTCCACCGGCGACGACAGCCGGCTCGGCGCTTTGATCCGCGGGCTCATGGACCGGGGATCGGCCCACATCCTGGCGATGACCGGTTCCTATTTCCGCGGCGACAGCCAAGCGATCCTGCACCCGGAGGACGAAAGCCGCTTCGACCGGGTTATCTACACCTACTACGAGCAGCTGAACGGCTATGAGCATCTGAAGACGCTGGGGATCGGGTTCCACTTCTATCGGGGGCGCTATCTGGACAGCATCTCAGAGGTGCTGGACCCGACGCTGAAAACCATCGTCCACATCCCGCATGTTCGCTCCTCCGAAGCGGTGGCCGACAAGATGTTCGAGGTGGACGCCATCATTTCGACGTTGGGCGCGCCGCTTGGGCAGGACCCGGCGACCGGCTTCGAGCGCGTTCGCGCCGGCCGGCGCATCCTGAAAGTGGCGAACCTCGTCGATGACGGGCCTGGGCGCGAGAAGGTCATGGGCTCACTGCGCGCCGTGAAGGGGCGCGACGATGTGGACGTGATCATCGCGCTCGGCATGGCCAAGGAAGGCTTCGACTGGGTCTGGTGCGAGCACGTGCTGACTGTCGGCTATCGCGGCTCGCTCACCGAAGTCGTGCAGATTATCGGTCGTGCGACACGGGACGCCCCTGGCAAAACGCATGCGCAGTTCACAAACCTCGTGTCGATGCCCTTCGCCGGTGATGAGACCGTCGCACGAGCGGTCAACGACATGCTGAAGGCCATCGCCGTCTCGCTGCTCATGGAGCAGGTGATGGCGCCGATCTTCCGCTTCCGCACACATCGAGACAGCGATGAGATGGACGGCGAGCCGCGCGCCGACGCCCCGCCGCCGGTCACCAACGCAGGCGAGATCGAGGTCGTCGGCATGCCGCCGGTGGACCCGGCCGCCGCCGCCGCGGTTCAGACCGATTTCGCCGACCTCTTCGCGGAGGTGCAGAACGACCCCCGAACCCTGACCGTGATGATCAATCCTGACGACCACCACACCGATGTGATCCACGACATGGTCGTCAGCGATGTTGTCCGGCGTCGCTATCCGGAGTTTTCTGATGCGCAAGTGCAGGACGTCGCGCAGCTGTTCTATGCCCGCACCAATCTCGGTCGCGCGTTCAATGAGGATCAGTCCGTTTTTCGCTACGACGAGGAACATGGCGGCGCCGGAGGTCAGGGCGGCGGCACAATAGGCGCGCAACCAGGTCTCAGCGACGGTGCGCCAACTGATGGTCCCACAGGTCCGAGCGGCGGCGACAACTTCATTCGCGCGACGCGACGTTTCGTCGACGTCAGCGAGCTTAACGTCGATCTCCTGGGCTCGCGCCGCGACTTCGACGACGCCTATGAGCTGCTGTCGAAGACGCTCTCTGAAGATGTGTTGCGCCAGCTCCATGGAGAGGTGCGCTCCATGAGAATCACCATGACGGAGGAGGAGGCGGGACTTCTGTTCCCGCGCATAAAGGAGTTTATCCAGCGCGAAGGGCGCGAGCCGAACCTGAACGCCGACAACGGACGCGAAGTCCGCCTGGCGGAAGCCCTGGTGTTCCTGCGCAAGCTCAAACGACAGCGCGATGAGGACCTCGCAGGGGCAGACGACGAGCGCACCGATGTCTGAAGTTGACTGGGACGATCCGCTGCTGGCGTCGCCCACGCCGAAATCTCACTCGGAACGCTCCCCGCTGATCGAGCAGGCTCGTGAGGTGCTGGCGCGGATAAACGAGTTCTACGACGCCAATGGACGGGCTCCGGTCTCGGAAAAAGGGCGGCCCGTTGTCGAGCGTCTCCTCGCCAACGACTTGGCAGGCCTGCGCGCTTCAAGGGCCGAACTCGCGGATCTGTCGGGCGATGATGTGCACCGTTTGGTGTTCGATGCGGTCCCCCCGTCGTCGCCATTTGAAGATCCGCTGCTCAACGGCGGAACTGACATCTTTGCGGTCAGTAAGATACTGCAAGATAAGGCGCGGCCGGACTATGTAGCCGATCGCACGCCATGCCCTGACTTTCACCGTTTTGAGGAAATGTTCGAAAGGACGCGGCAGGCCGTGGAAGAGGGCACGCGTGTCCCGCGTCGTTTCCGACAGGAGTCGATTGAGCAGGGCGAGGTGTTCTCACTGAACGGCCAGCTGGCGTTCGTCGCCGACATTCGCGACCCGCATCCGCGCAACGGCCGGCCGGATGCGCGCCTCCGGGTGATTTATGACAACGCTACGGAATCGAACCTGTTGATGTCGTCTTTGATAAGGGCACTGCAGAAAGACAAAGGTGGCTCCCGGATCGCGATCAGTTCCGCCGGACCGTTGTTTGAAGGTGCCCGCACCGGGTTCGTCTATGTCGTGCGTTCGCGCTCCGAGAAGCCAGAGGTAGCCGGCCTCTTCAAGGTCGGGACCACGCAGGGGGCCGTGGAGGACCGCGTAGCACGCGCGGAAACGCAGTCTTCGTTCCTCTTCGCACCCGTCGAGATCATCGATACATATGAACTGATCGGCCATTCGGCTGCGGAAGCTGAAGCGCTGCTGCACCGGGCTTTGCGCGCCCATCATGTTCCGCTGCGCGTGACCGGTCCTGACGGGCGCTTCCATCAGGCGACCGAGTGGTTTCGGATCGATCGGGATGCCATTGCTAGTGTGATCGCAGAACTATTTGGCGGCATCACACGTGAATAAGGTCGTTGAACGGGTGTTGTCGGGTGTCTGTCGGTAAGCGGACCCGCTGATCGATCCTTGCAAAGGGCCGCAAGGGGTCGACCACGGCCGACCGCTGGATTCGGTAGTGCGCCGGCTTCCTTGGGCTAAGCGGACTCTGCGCCGAAGACCCATCGTTGGAGAAAGCTTCGCTGCGTGCGGTTGGGCCGCGCTTCACGCTCGTCCGTGAGCAGATGTGTGAGGCGCTTGCGTTCGCTCGCTTCGCCGTCGAGCCGTTCACGCAGATCGTCGATCGTGGCCTCGAGCTGTTCGCGCT
>CAZYUT010000108.1:0-7268 GCA_964650735.1 uncultured Hyphomicrobiaceae bacterium | reverse complement strand
ACTCCGCCGCGGCCTTGGCTGGCTCGACATAGCCCGGAAACTGGCGCTGATACGCGCGGATCATCTGGTTGCGGAACGCAAGCGTCAGCACGACCAGCGCCCAGGCCAGCCCGTGGCTGATCAGAATCAGCAGCGTCCGGTCGCCGTAATCGGCGCTCTGCATGAGCGCGGCGGTCTCCGGCACGCGCGCGACCGCCTGGGGGAAATTGGCAAGCAAATCCAGCCGCATGCCATCCAGCAGCGCGTAGGTATCCATCAGCGCCTTGCCGTTGATCGCGGAGAAGAAGGTGTAGGCGATCAGCGCGATGAAGCGTTCGATAGCCAGAAGCGGCCGATGCATGAAGAACAGCAGCCAGAAGATACCCAGATGCACACCGATATACATCTGCCAGAGGCCGTCAACTTTGTTGCTGATCATCACCAGCGTCTGAAAATGCTCTGCGAAATCCATCTCCCCCCCGATCACAAGTTAAAGCGCCTGAATATTGTTTCCAAACGCGCTGAACGGAACAAGTATTGAGCTAATCAAGCTTGCCCCGCCCGCGTCGTTGCCGGGCTCGACCCGGCAACCCAGGCAACAGATCTCGGCAACTCGCGGCAATGGATGCCCGTGTCAAGCACGGGCATGACGTCTTTCTACTGATCAGACCATGCTTCACAACATCGCCGGATAGACCCGGTCCGGCGGCGCATGCCCGTCCATGAACGTCTTGATATTGATGATGACCTTCTCGCCCATGTCGATGCGGCCCTCGATGGTGGCCGAACCCATATGCGGCAGCGCGACGACGCGGCGGTTGTTCAACAGGCGCGGATTGATCGCCGGTTCGTGCTCGAAAACATCCAGCCCCGCCCCAGCGATCTCGCCATTGTCGATCAGCCGGGCGAGCGCGTTTTCGTCGATCACCTCGCCGCGCGCGGTGTTGACGATGTAAGCATCTGGCTTGATAAGCTTCAGCCGCCGCGCGGAGAGCAGGTGATAGGTTGCGGGGGTGTGCGGACAGTTGACCGAGATGATATCCATGTGCGCGAGCATCTGGTCGAGGCTTTCCCAATAGGTTGCCTCCAGTTCCTGCTCCACCGGCTCAGGTACCGGGCGCCGGTTATGGTAGTGGATCGACAGGCCAAACGCCTTTGCGCGCCGCGCCACCGCCGTCCCGATCCGCCCCATGCCGATGATGCCGAGCCGCTTGCCGAATATACGGTGGCCGAGCATCCAGGTCGGCGACCAGCCCGGCCAGTCCTGCTCGTTCTTGAGGAACTGCGCGCCCTCAAGCAGCCGCCGGGGAACCGCGAGGATCAGCGCCATTGTCATGTCGGCAGTGTCCTCAGTCAGCACGCCGGGGGTGTTGGTAATGGTGATGCCGCGGTTGCGCGCCGTCTCAATGTCGATATTGTCCACGCCAGTTCCGAAGTTGGCGATCAGCTTGAGGTTCGGACCGGATCGGCTGAGCACCTCCCGGTCGATCTTGTCGGTAACCGTGGGGACCAGCACATCCGCCTTCTGGACCGCCTCGGTGAGTTCGGCTTTCGTCATCGGACGGTCATCCGCGTTCAGGCGCGCATCGAACAGCTCGCGCATGCGGACTTCGACCATCTGGGGCAGCTTGCGCGTGACGATGACCAGCGGTTTGGAGGCATTCATGAGGAACTCTCAGGCTCTGCGGCGTTGGGCGTTTCCATCCTTGGCGCGAAACCGCGCGAGTCGATCCCGCGACAGGAGCATGACGGCTTGTTTATCGCAAGCATTATGTCCCGGAAAGGCGCGGCGACGCCAGAGCCGGCATGGGTGGCTACTGTTGCACCGGGCCGGCGGTTAAACGGGACGCGCGGACGGGAGGAAAACGTCGTGAGGGATGTCCGGACGGTGACGGGAAGGAACTTAGGCGCAGCGCCCCTGGTTATCCTGTGCGCCATCCTGTGCGCCAACCTGTGCGTCCTGGCGCTGGCGCTCTTCGCCGTACGGCCGGCGGCGGCGCAGATCGAGCGGGAAACGGGGGCAAGCGGCCTGCCGCTGCCGCGTTTCGTCAGCCTGAAGGCCGACCGGGTGAATGTGCGGCGCGGGCCGGGTTATGACCACGAGATTGCCTGGGTGTTCCTTCGCGCGGGGCTACCGGTCGAGATCATCGCGGAGTTCGACGCCTGGCGCCGCATTCGCGACAGCGAGGGCGCGGAAGGCTGGGTGCTCGGCTCTCTGCTGAGCGGGCGGCGGACAGCGCTGGTTGCGCCATGGATCAAGGCGCAGGAGAGCCGTACCTTCCCGCTGCGTGCCCAAGACGATGAGGCGAGCCGGGTGATCTCGCGCGTGGGCCCGAACGTGCTTGTCAACATTATGGCCTGTGACGGCGCATGGTGTGATGTCATCACCCGCGACATTCGCGGCTGGATTAAGCAGGATAGCCTGTGGGGCGTATATCCGCGCGAAACGATCGAGTAGCCGCGCAGAAAGGTGCAGTTGATGGACAGGGTCATGCTGGTCACAGGCGCCAGCAAGGGCATCGGCGCCGCCACCGCGCGCATCGCCGCCGAGCGAGGCTGGACCGTATGCGTCAACTATCGCGCTGACGAATTCGCGGCGCGCCGTCTGGTGGAGGAGATCGAAGCGAACGGCGGCCGCGCCTTCATCGCGCAGGGCGATGTCTCGCGCGAGGCAGACGTGCTGCGCGTCTTCGGGAAGATCGACCACGCTCACGGCCGCCTCGACGGGCTCGTCAACAATGCTGGCATTCTGGAGCAGCAAACGCGGCTCGACCAGATGTCGGCCGACCGGCTCGCCCGCGTGTTCGCGACCAATATCACCGGCGCGTTCCTCTGCGCGCGCGAGGCCGTGCGGCGCATGTCGACGGCGCACGGAGGGCGAGGCGGCGCGATCGTGAACGTGTCCTCCGCGGCCTCGCGGCTCGGCTCGCCTTGGGAGTATATCGATTATGCGGCGTCGAAAGGCGCGCTCGATACGCTGACGCTCGGGCTGTCGAAGGAGGTCGCAGCAGAGGGCGTGCGCGTCAACGCGGTGCGGCCCGGCCTGATCTACACCGATATCCATGCGCGCGGCGGCGAGCCGGACCGCGTCGATCGACTGGGCGCGACGGTGCCGATAGGCCGCGGCGGCACGGCCGAAGAGGTCGCGCTTTCGATCATGTGGCTGATGTCGGATGAAGCAAGCTATTGCACGGGCGCGCTTCTGGACGTCGCGGGCGGCCGTTGAGAGGCCCTTAATCGTTGGTGTCAACCAGCCGGATCAATACATCCACGCGGGATACGCGCTTGCCGTCCGGCACCTGGGGCAATTCTCCGATGCTGATCTGCTCATCAATGTCGATCAGTTCGCCGTCATTCTCGATATAAAAGTGGTAGTGATCCGAAGTGTTGGTATCGAAATAGGTCTTCGAACCCTCGATCGCCACTTCGCGCAGCAGCCCGGCAGCAGTGAACTGGTGCAGGGTGTTGTAGACGGTCGCCAGCGAAACTTTCACGCCCGCGCGCTCGGCCTCGGCGTGAAGTTCCTCCGCCGTGACATGCCGATCACCCGATCCGAACAACAGGCCGCCGAGCGCAATCCGCTGGCGGGTAGGCCGAAGGCCTGCGGCAGTGAGCTTCTGATGAATCTGACAGATGTTAGCCGGAGCGTTCATTTGTGTTCCAGGCGCTGCATTTTGCTCGTGTCGAACCGCGCAAATCGTTAGTATGAAGTATAGGGGACCGCCTGCGCCATAGCAAGCGTGGGCTGACGCCTGTGACGGTGCGCGCATCCGGGTTTTTTTTCGCCGGCCGGGTATGGTAAGACCGATGCTGACACCATCTGATCGGCAGATCGGAACGTTCCCGCACGCAAAGAGGAAGACGGTTGCTGAAAAACAAACACGATCAGCCGGATACGGCCGCCCGCCGGGACCGCTACAGCTTCGAGGACCTGCTCGCGTGCGCGCGTGGCGAGTTGTTTGGTCCCGGAAATCCGCAGTTGCCCCTCCCGCCGATGCTCATGTTCGATCGGATCACCAGGATTTCAGACACCGGCGGCGAACATGGAAAGGGCGAGGTGATAGCCGAACTCGACGTCAAGCCGGGGCTCTGGTTCTTTGACTGCCACTTCAAGGGCGATCCGGTAATGCCCGGCTGTTTAGGGCTCGACGCGATGTGGCAGCTACTGGGCTTCTTTCTCGGCTGGATCGGCGGCCAGGGCAAGGGCCGGGCGCTCAGCGTGGGCGAAGTCAAGTTTTCCGGCATGGTCGTCCCGACCGTGCAGCGCGTGGAATACATCATCAATCTCAAGCGCACGATGATGCGCAAACTGACGCTGGGCATAGCGGACGGCGTGTTGAAGGCCGATGGCGAGCCGATCTATCACGCGCGCGATCTGCGCGTCGGCCTGTTTGCGCCCGAAGCGGCGAAGCCTTGATCCCGCCGTTCTGGCTCTGTCCGAGCTGTCGGGGCCGCCGAAACGAGAATCGATCGACACGATACACATAGGGTTTCGCCAATCATGAGACGCGTTGTCGTCACAGGCATGGGGATCGTTTCCTCGATCGGGAACAACACCGAGGAGGTTCTGCAGTCCCTTCGCGAAGGCCGCTCGGGCATCGTCAGGGCGGAGGAGTACGCGGGGCTGGGCTTCCGCTCTCAGGTGCACGGCGCGCCCACGCTCGACTGGCAGGAGGCGCTGGACCGCAAGACGCGGCGCTTCATGGGCGCTGGCTCGGCCTGGAACTACATCGCGATGCGCCAGGCGATCGACGATTCCGGGCTGGAAGAGCACGAAATCTCGCACGAGCGCACCGGGCTCGTGATGGGTTCGGGAGGCCCATCGACCGAGGCGATCGTACGTGCGGCCGACAACACCCGCGAGAAGGGGCCAAAGAAGGTCGGGCCGTTCGAGGTGCCCAAGGCGATGTCCAGCACCGCTTCGGCCACCCTCGCGACGCCGTTCCGGATTCGCGGGCTGAATTACTCGATCTCCTCGGCCTGCTCGACCTCAGCGCATTGTATCGGCAACGCCGCGGAGATGATCCAATGGGGCAAGCAGGACGTGATGTTTGCCGGCGGCAGCGAGGAACTGCACTGGACGCTCACGGTGCTGTTCGACGGCATGAACGCCCTCTCCTCGCGCTTCAACGACACGCCGGAGACCGCCAGCCGCGCCTATGACATCAGCCGCGATGGGTTCGTGATCGCCGGCGGCGCGGGCGTTGTCGTGCTCGAAGAGCTGGAGCGGGCCAAGGCGCGCGGCGCAAAGATCTACGGCGAACTGGTCGGTTACGGCGCCAATTCCGACGGCTTCGACATGGTGCAACCCTCCGGCGAGGGCGCGGCACGGTGCATGCGTCTGGCGATGGAGACCGTCGACTGCGAGATCGACTACATCAATCCGCACGCGACCTCGACGCCGATCGGCGACCTGCGCGAACTCGACGCTTTGCGCGAGGTGTTCGGCGACAACTGTCCGCCGCTATCGGCAACGAAGTCCTTGACCGGTCACAGTCTTGGCGCGGCCGGCGTGCATGAGGCGATCTACGCCCTGCTGATGATGAACAACGACTTCATCTGCCCCTCCGCGCACATCGAGGAGCAGGACCCGGAGACAACCGACATGCCGATCGTGCGCGAACGGCAGGATGACGTCGAGCTGAACTGCGTGATGTCGAACAGTTTCGGCTTTGGCGGCACGAATGCGTGCCTTGTCTTCAAACGATACCAAAGTTGATGGATCACGGACTTTCTATTGTGTGCAGTCAGTTTTAATACAGGCGCGTAATTGGGGCCACGCGCGGTAGCCTTGGCCTTGAGAATGCGTGCTCCGGTTCTGGGCTGACACCCCTTGCCGGCGGATGAGAACAACACGAGCGAGACGCCGTGATCCGCTTCGTTCCGAACGGGTTGCGCGCCGGAGCCAGCCACGCGCAGGTGAGACAATGACGGGGACTGACATAACAAAGCCCGGCCCGCTGATGGCAGGCAAACGCGGGCTGATCATGGGCGTCGCCAACGAGCGCTCGATCGCGTACGGCATTGCGCGCGTACTCGCGGCGCAGGGCGCCGAGCTTGCCTTCACCTACCAGGGCGAGGCCTTCGGCCGTCGCGCCGTGCCGCTGGCTGAATCGCTTGGCGGCAAGATCATCCTGCCCTGCGACGTGATGGACATCGCCTCCGTTGACGCGGTGTTCGAGACGTTAAAGGCGGAATGGGGCAGGATGGATTTCGTGGTCCACGCGCTGGCCTTTTCCGACCGGAACGAGCTGAAAGGCCGCTATGCGGACACCAGCCGGGAGAACTTCATCAACTCAATGGTGATTTCCTGCTTCTCCTTCACCGAGGTCGCCCGGCGCGCTTCCGATCTCATGCCGCATGGCGGCTCCATGCTGACGCTCACCTACGCCGGCTCGAGCCGCGTGGTGCCGCGCTACAATGTCATGGGCGTCGTCAAGGCCGCGCTGGAGGCCTCGGTGCGCTATCTCGCCGCGGACATGGGCGCACAGAATGTGCGGGTGAACGCGCTGTCGCCCGGGCCGATGCGCACGCTTGCTGGCGCGGGCATTTCGGATGCGCGCGTACTGTTCAACTTCCAAAAAATGCACTCACCGCTCGGCCGCACGCCCACGCTGGACGAGGTTGGCGGGGCGGCGCTTTATCTGCTCTCCGATCTCTCGACCGCCGTGACGGGCGAAGTGCATTACGTCGATTCCGGCTACAACATCATCTCCATGCCGCAGCCAGAGCGCATTCAGGAAACCGGCGAGGGCACGGCCCCGGAGAACGGCAAGTCCAATGCCGAGCGAAACAAGCCGCCTCACGCTGCGGAATGACCACGACGCTGCCACGGTATGGCAGCCGCAGCTCATTACGCATGACAAGAGCGCTGTTTGCGCCAGCATCATCGCCGAGCTGCCGGATTGGTTCGCGCGCCCGGACGCCAACCGCCTATACGCCGAAATGGCCGCCACGCTGGACATGGTCGGCTGTTTCGCGGGCAACGACGTTGCCGGTTTCGCCAGCCTGACCCAACACTTCGATACGACCGGTGAGATTTATCTGCTGGCGGCGCGGCGGCGCTGGCACGGGACCGGGCTGGGGCGCGCGCTGGTCGGCGCCGCGGAAAGCTGGGCGCGGGCGCGGGCCTTGCGGTTCCTTATGGTGAAAACGCTCGGGCCATCCCATCCTGATCCGGCTTACGAAGCCTCGCGGCGCTTCTACCGGGCAATGGGGTTTCAGCCGATCGAGGAAATTCAGGACATCTGGCCGGGCAACCCATGCCTGCTGCTGCTCAAGCCGCTGGA
>CAZYUT010000107.1:0-7344 GCA_964650735.1 uncultured Hyphomicrobiaceae bacterium | reverse complement strand
TGGATCGACCGGCCGCCCTCCATCAACCGCATGATGGGCCTGAAATGGATGGCCGAGACGCTCTATCCCGACCGCTGGGAGGGCGATCTCGCCAATGAGGTCAAGGACTTCTACAAGCTGTATTATCATGTCGATCTGAGCGACGAGAAATTGAACACGCTGCTTGAATGGGCCAAGGGACAACCGCCGCAGTAACCCGCATCCGCGCCCGCGCCGGGGGCTTGGGCCTCGGTGTGTCGCTGGCCGGCGCGCTGGCGCTGCTCGGCTTCGCGGCGCTGATGATCGGGCCGTATCCGCTCTCGCCGGGGCAGGTGGTGGCGGCGCTCATCGGGACGGGCGATGCGCAGTCCCAGATTATCGTGTGGAACATCCGTCTGCCGCGCGTGGCGGCTGCGCTGCTGGTCGGCGCGGCGCTGGCGGCGGCGGGCGCGTCCTATCAGGCGCTGTTTCGCAACCCGCTGGTCTCGCCCGACATTCTCGGCGTTTCCGCCGGCGCGGGGCTGGGCGCGGTGCTCGGCATCTTCCTGTCGCTGCCGGTGGTCGGCATCCAGCTTGCGGCCTTTGCGGGCGGGATGGGCGCGGTCGCGCTGGTGCTCGTGGTGGCAGGCGCGGTGCGCCACGGCGACCGGACGCTGATCCTCGTGTTGACGGGGGTCGTCATCGGCGCGCTGGCCGGGGCGGCGACCTCGCTCGTCAAGGTCATGGCCGATCCTTATGACCAGCTTCCCGCCATCACTTTCTGGCTGCTCGGCTCGCTGGCGGCTGTGACGCCGGAGGATGTCGCGCCCGCAATCGCGCCGGTGACGGTAGGGCTGGCGGCGCTCGGGCTATTGCGCTGGCGGATCAACGTGCTCGGCATGGGCGATGAGGAGGCGCGCGCGCTCGGCGTCGAGGCCGGGCGGCTGCGGCTGTGGACCATCGCGGCGGCGACGCTCATCACCGCCAGCGTCACGGCGGTCGCGGGCGTGATCGGCTGGGTCGGGCTGGTGATCCCCCATATCGGGCGGATGCTGGTCGGGCCGGGCTTCGGGCGGCTGTTGCCCGTTTCGGCCGCCATCGGCGCGGGCTACCTTTTGGTCGTCGATACGCTTGCGCGCACGATCGCGCAGACCGAAGTACCGCTTGGCATCCTCACGGCGGTGATCGGCGCGCCGTTCTTCGTCTGGCTGCTAGCGCGCGGCCGGCGCGGGTGGTCGTGATGCTGGAAGCGCGCGGCCTCGCGATCGGGCATGGCGGAAAGGCGATTGGCTCCGGCCTCTCGGTGGATGTGCGTCCTGGCGAAATCCTGTGCCTGCTCGGCCCGAATGGCTGCGGCAAGACCACGCTGTTCAAGACGCTGCTCGGCCTGATCCCCCCGCTCGGCGGTGACGTGCGTGTGCACGGTGCGTTGCTGGCCCGGATGTCGCGCGCGCAGATCGCCCAGGCCATCGCCTATGTGCCGCAACAGCATGCGCCGCCGTTTCCCTATGAGGCGATCGAGATCGTGCTCATGGGGCGCACCGCGCGGCTCGGCGCGTTCGCCCAGCCCGGCGCGGCGGACCGTCGGGTGGCCGAAAGCGCGCTGGAGCGGCTCGGCATCGCCGATCTGGCGGGGCAGGACTATTCGCGGCTTTCGGGCGGGCAGCGCCAACTCGTGCTGATCGCCCGGGCGCTGGCGCAGGAAGCGCCGCTGCTGGTGATGGATGAGCCAACGGCGAGTCTCGATTTTGGCAATCAGGCACGGGTGCTCGCCGAGGTGGCGAAGCTGGCCCGCGAGGCCGGCACGGACGAGCGCGGCGTGATCTTGTCAACGCATGACCCGGATCAGGCCTTCGCGCTGGGCGCGGATGTGCTGCTGATGCGAGACGGGAAGATCGTCGGGCGCGGAAAGCCGGAAGAGGCGCTGACCGGCGAAACCTTGAGCGCCGTCTACGGCGTGCCGGTCAGCGTGGAGCGAACAGAGAGCGGGCGGCTGGTCTGCGCGCCCGCGCTTTATCATTCCGCGCCGAGCATGACCTGCGACGCCTTGATGATGACGTAGACCTCCTTGCCCTCGGACAGCCCGAGATCGGCGACCGCCTCGCTCGTCACCATCGCCGTGACCACGTTGCCGCCGCCAATATCGACATGCACCGTGCTGTTCACCGGGCCTTCCTTGATCTGGCTGACCGTGCCTTTGAGCTTGTTGCGCGCACTGAGCTTCATTTTGCGTCTCTCCATCTTCGACCGTCCGAAGCCGCCTTGCCATCTCGGCACGCCGACATGCGAACGGCTCATCAAATTCTAAGTCTGCGTCCACAATCACGCCATTTTTTGATCGATCGACGCTATCGTTGACCGCGCGTTTCGCGTATAGTCCTTCCGTCAATCGTTAACAGTGCTCGTGCGTTCGCCGGGCTTTCTGCGTCCTCGTTTTTTGGAGATTTCAGAATGTGGCGCCCCGTTGCGTTGTCCGCGTTTTTGGCATTGCTGTTCATGTCGTCGCGTTCCGGCCAAGCGCCGGTTGAAACCAACACCAACGACTTGGCCAAGAGTGATTTCGGCGCATCAGCCTCGCAGGAAGAGACCGACCCGCCGGAAATCAAGATCGATCTGGCCCGCTCTTCCGCGCATTCAAAAAGCCCGCCCGCGTCAGCGCAGGCTGAGAGTAGCGAAGATTCCGGGAAAGACTCCGGGCCAGCCGTGGTCGCAAGCGTTGAGACCACCGGGAACCGGACGATGCCGTTGCCGGCGCCAAAAGCCGATCCCGCCGCGACCAACACGACCGTGGTGGTGACCCAGGGCGAGCAAAAGACCGCGCTTACGACCGATGAACAGGCGCTGGCGCTGCTGCCGCCGGGCCCGGACTTTGCGGCCAAGGTGCAGCAAGAGCTAGCCCGGCTGGGATGCTATCGCGGCCGCATCGACAATATCTGGGGGCCAATGAGCCGCAACGCCGTGGCACGGTTCAATCGGGTGGCGAAGTCGAAACTTCCGCTGAGACAGCCGACGCGCGCCTTGCTGAGTTCCGCTCGCCAGGCGCCGGACGGCTACTGCGACGGCGGCGGTGCTGCGGGCACACAGGTCGCTGCGCTGAACCCGGGGGCCGGTCTCGAAGAACTCAGGAACCGCCCGTCTTATCTGCCGCCCTGGATGCGCGGCGAACCCATGCCGGAAGAACCTGAACCGGAGGAAGAACCGGTCGTGACGCAGGTCGAGGATACGCCGGAGGCTCCGCCGCAACAAAACACAGCGCCCCGGACACGTGCAGAGGAAACGGAGCGGACCGTCGTCCGCGCCCGGCAGGTGGAGCGTAGACGGGTGCAGAGGCGTCAGGCGCGGCGCGCGTACCGCAAGCGCCCGTCGTTCACCCGCAACCTGGCTGGCTGGCCCGGGTCCCTTGGGCGTTAATCTTCGACGCCAGCGTGTTCAATCAGGCGTCGCTGGCGTCCGTCATCTCGCCCATGGCCGCGCGGCTGCTCTCGGAAAGTGACTCCCCGGCGGGTTCGGCCGGAAGCTCGCGCACAGGTCCGAACGGCCGCCCGACGCCATAATAGACGAAGCCCTCCTCGGCGGCGACTTCCGCGCGCATGACGTTGCGCAAATCGACGATGGTGCGCCCGCGCATCCGCTCCCGCAGTGCCGGCAGGTTCAGCGCGCGAAACTCGTTCCACTCGGTCAGGATCACCAGCAGGTCCGCGCCCTCGGCGGCCTCAAGCGCGTCGTCCGCCCACGTGACACCCGGCAGTAGCGGCTCGGCATTGAAGCGGCCCTTGGGGTCGTAGGCGCGTACATGTGCGCCGCGCTCGATCAACATGGGCAAGATAACAAGGCTCGGCGCCTCGCGCATGTCGTCCGTGTTGGGCTTGAAGGTTACGCCGAGGCAGGCGATGGTCTTGTCGCGCACCTCGCCGCCGGCGGCGCGCTCGATCCGCGGGACCATGGCGATCTTGCGCTCGGTGTTGACCTTCTCGACCTGCTCGACCAGCGACAGCGGCGCGCGCGCCTCCCGGCCCGTCCGGACCAGGGCTGAGACATCCTTTGGGAAGCATGAGCCGCCGAAACCCGGGCCAGGATGAAGGAATTTGTCGCCGATGCGCCGATCCGAGCCGATGGCAGTCGCCACTTGCTGCACGTCCGCGCCGACTTCCTCGCACAGGTCGGAAATCTCGTTGATGAAACTGATCTTCATCGCCAGAAAGGCGTTGGCGGCGTATTTCGCCAGTTCAGCAGACTCGCGCCCGACGAAGATGACCGGCGCGTTACGCAACCGCAGCGGTTCATAAACGCGCTCCAGCTTCGCCTTGGCGCGCTCGTCATCGATGCCCACGAGCACGCGGTCGGGGTGCGTAAAGTCGTGGATCGCCGACCCCTCCCGCAAGAATTCCGGGTTGGAACACACGGCGAAGTCGCCATCAGGCCGCAGCTCGCGCAGCCGCCGCTCGATCTCCCGGCTGGTCCCGACCGGCACGGTGGATTTGGTCGTGATGACGGTGAACCCTTCCAGGTGCGGCGCGATTTCCGTGACAGCCTGGTAGACGTAACTGAGATCGGCGTAACCATCGCCGCGGCGCATGGGCGTGCCGACCGCAAGGAAGACAATGTCAGCGCCGCGCACGGCATCAGCCAGATTGGTAGAGACGGAAAGGCGTCCGGCCTTGATGTTGCGCTCGACCAGTTCGTCAAGGCCCGGCTCGTAAATCGGCATCTTCCCGTTGATGATGCCGGCGACCTTGTCTGCATCCTTGTCGATGCAATGGACATGCCAGCCGAAATTCGAAAAACAGGCGGCGGACACCAGCCCGACATAGCCCGCGCCGATCATGCAGATGTTCAAAATTGCTCTCCTGATGAACGGGCCGCCGGCAACTTGCTCCTGAACGCCGCCGGAAGCCTCAGACGAAAGTCGCGATCATTGCCGGCTAGATATCCAATAAGGCACCGCGATGCAAACCCGCCGCTGTGTTTGGAAGCGCGTCTCAAGCGACGGCGAACGCGCTTTCGGGATAGCCCTGAAGGTAGAGGAGCGCGCTGAGGTCGCAAAAGCGGATGCTGGCGTCGGCCTGCGCTGCGACGATCGGCTTGGCATGATAGGCGACGCCAAGACCGGCAAGTTCCAGCATCGCGAGATCGTTCGCCCCGTCGCCGACGGCCAGCGTGTCAGCGAGAGGAATGTTATGCGCTTGCGTTTGCTGCAGCAGCATATCGCCCTTGGCCTCACGTCCGAGGATCGGTTCAGCCACCCCGGTCAGCTTGCCGTCCTCGAACAGGAGCGTGTTGCCCTGATGGGTGTCGAAGCCCGCGCGCGCGGCTATTGCGGTGGTGAAAAACGTGAAGCCACCCGAAACCAGGGCCGTTATCGCGCCGTTCGCCCGCATGGTCGCGACCAGTTGCCGGGCGCCGGGGGCAAGCGTGATCCGCTCTTCGAGAACCTTGGCGAGCGCGCCCTCGGGAAGACCGCGCAACAGGGCAATCCGCTCGCGCAGCGCATCCTCAAAATTCAGCTCGCCGCGCATGGCGCGTTCCGTGATCGCGGCGACCTGGGACTTGATCCCGGCAGCGCCCGCGACTTCATCAAGGCATTCCTGGCCGATGATGGTGCTGTCCATATCGGCGATCAGGAGGCGTTTGCGCCGATTCTGGGCCGCAAGAATGGCGTAATCGACCACACGCGGGCCGATGAGGCCGGATATCGTCTCGTGCCAGGCCGCCAGCGTGCCGGGCGCGCCATCGGGCAGTGCGATTTCGGCGGCCTTGCCCGGCGCGAGCCAGCGTGCCTCGCCAGCCGTTGGCAGCGTGGCGTGCGCGGCGTCGATCAACGCGGAGACCTCATCGCCGGGCGCGGGCGCCATCAGGACGAGAACATGAGACATCAGGAATCCATGGTGCGAGCGGAGGCCGCCAGGCGGCGCAGCCTCGGCAGAACAGCCAAATGACGGCCGCCGACGCCATCCTTATCGCAGGGCCGACGGCGAGCGGCAAGTCCGCCTTCGCGCTGGATCTCGCCGAGCGGCGCGGCGGCATGATCGTGAATGCCGACAGCATGCAGGTCTATCGCGAGCTACGGATCGTGACCGCGCGGCCTTCGGAGGACGATCAGGCGCGCGCGCCGCACCGGCTATACGGGTTTCGCACGGGCGCGGAGCCGTATTCGGTCGCGCAGTGGCTGAATGATGCCGCTGGCGCGATCAGCCAGGCGCGGGCGCAGGGTTTGGTTCCGATTTTCGTCGGCGGGACTGGGCTGTACTTCAAGGCGCTGCTGGAGGGGCTGTCGCCGGTGCCGGAAATCCCCGAGGACATCCGCAGCTATTGGCGCGAGCGCGGAAAGGTGGAGACGTCGCGCGCGCTCCATGCCTTGCTTGCAGAACGCGATCCGGCCGCCGCCGCGCAGCTTCGTCCGTCCGACGGGCAGCGGATCGTGCGCGCGCTGGAGGTTGTAGAGGCGACCGGTCAGTCGCTCACGCACTGGCAGCAGGCGGAGGGAACGCCGCTGCTTAAGGCGGACCGCACAGAGAAGTACGTCGTCGCGCCCGACCGCGCCGGGCTCTACCGCGCCTGCGACGCGCGGGCCGCGCAAATGATTGAAGCGGGCGGCATTGACGAGGTTGCCGCGCTGCTCCGCCTCGGCCTCGATCCAGGCTTGCCGGTCACGCGCGCGATCGGTGTGCGGCCATTGAGCGCATATTTGCGAAGCGAGATTGATCTGGACACGGCGCTTCAGCGTTTGCAAACCGAGACCCGGCGCTACGCGAAGCGGCAACTGACCTGGGCGCGGCGAAATATGATTTCGTGGACATGGGTCAATCCGTAACAAAGCGAATAAGGCAGGCTGCCAAATCATCGCTTTGATGCGCGCCGCCTATTGACCAGGCACATGCATCCCGATACCTTGCGCAGCAATTGTGCACTGCACTGACATCATGGGCGAGCGCCGGGCGGTCCGCAGGCGCGAAGCCATAGTGGCAATCGCCGGTGTCCGGACGCGAGAATTGTGGAGCGAGTTGAAATGAGCAATCAGATGACGGGCGCTGAGATCGTCTTGCGCGCGCTTGCCGATCAGGGCGTCGAACTGCTGTTTGGCTATCCGGGTGGCGCCGTGCTTCCGATCTACGACGAATTGTTCAAACAAAACGCGCTGCGTCATTACCTCGTACGCCACGAGCAGGGCGCGGTGCACGCCGCCGAAGGCTATGCCCGCTCGACTGGCAAGGTTGGAGTCGTGCTTGTGACCTCCGGCCCCGGCGCAACCAACGCCGTTACCGGTCTGACCGATGCTCTGATGGATTCGATTCCGGTGGTCTGCCTCACCGGCCAGGTCGCGACGCATCTGATCGGCAACGATGCGTTCCAGGAATGCGATACCGTTGGCATCACCCGGCCCTGCAC
>CAZYUT010000106.1:0-7398 GCA_964650735.1 uncultured Hyphomicrobiaceae bacterium | reverse complement strand
CTCACGACCCCAACCTTGGCAAGGTTGTGCTCTACCCCTGAGCTACGCCCGCGTCTCGATCGTTGTGGCGTCATGTGCGCCACGGCTCACCCTTATGGCGCAAACAATCCGCCAATGCAAGCACCAGCGTGGATCATTCCGCCTGCTGCGCGGCTGGGCCGGCTGTATGGCGCTCGTCCTGCGGCTCAACGAAGTTCATGATGTCGCGCCGGGTCAGCACACCGGAAATCCGCCCGGCATCCACGACCACCACATGCGTGTGCCCCTCGCGGACCATACGCTTAAGCACTTCGCTGGCTTGCTCTGCGGTCTGCGCCAACGGCTGATTGGAGAGCGGCTGCATGACCTGGCGCACCAGGATGTCGTCCCACTGCATCTTCGGCACATGTGCATAGTCACCCAGCGTCAGCGTCCCGATCACCCGTTCGGCGTCCTCCACCAGCAGGATGCGCGGGCGCAGCCGGTAGAAATACTCCTGCGCGGCTGTCTCAAGCGATGCGCCGGCCGGCACGCGCGGCTGATCGCGGTCGACGATCTGACCGATATGCGAATGGCCCGGGCCCGGCAGATGGCCAGCCTGCGCCCGCGCAATGCTCGCCGCGCGATAGATGAAAAAGCCGATCAGGATCTGCCACATGCCGGCGACGACGATGCCCATAAAGGCGTTGTAGGCGCCAAACGCCATCAGCGCGATGCCCAGCCCGCCGCCGACACTGGCCGCGATGCGCGTGGCCTTCGACATGTTCCCGCTCCACCACCAGAGGATAGCGCGCAGGATGCGCCCGCCATCGAGCGGAAAGGCCGGGATCAGATTGAAGACCGCCAGGATGAAGTTGATGAGCGCAAGATAGGCGATCACGGACATCAGGGACTCGATGCCCGACGACAGGCCTAGCGTGGTGATCACGAAGAATAAGATCGCCAGGAAGAAGCTCGCGATCGGCCCGGCGATGGCGACGAGAAACTCGGCTCTTGCGGTGCGCGGCTCTTCCTCTAGCTGGGCGACCCCGCCGAACACGAACAGCGTGATGCCCGAGATCCGCAGATTGTTCTGGCGCGCGACCACGGCATGGGCCAGTTCGTGGAAAATCAGCGACGCAAACAGCCCGAGTGCGCCGAGCACGCCCATCCAGAGATACTCACCCGGCTCTAGACCGGGCCTGACGGTTGGGAAATAGCCGGTCGATAACGACCAAACGATCAGAAATGCAAGAATGAACCACGAGGCATCCAGCCCGATGCGGAAACCAAGCAACGAGAAAAGATAATAGCTGCGTCCAAACATGTTATCTCCCTGCGCGCCGCCGGCTGTGTGCGTCCGCAGGCGGGATGTGGCGATTGAAGCGTGGAAAAAAAGATGCGGCTCACAGGCGCGGACTGCACATTGGGCGGGGCGGACATGCCGCCGCCGCCGGTTCGCGTTCTCACGCCGAGGCGCGGTTCTGCCGCTGCTCAATCAGTTCATTGACCACGCCCGGCTCGGCCAGCGTCGAGGTGTCGCCCAGGTTGGAGAAGTCGTCCTCGGCGATCTTGCGCAGGATGCGGCGCATGATCTTGCCCGAGCGGGTCTTGGGCAGGCCGCTGGCGAACTGAATGATGTCGGGCGAGGCGATCGGGCCGATCTCGTTGCGCACCCAGTCGCGCAGCTCCTTGTGCAGCTCTTCGCTGGGCCGCTCTCCGGCCATCAGCGTCACATACACATAGATGCCCTGGCCCTTGATGTCGTGCGGATACCCCACCACAGCGGCCTCTGACACCTTCGGATGCGCCACAAGCGCGGACTCGATCTCCGCGGTGCCCATGCGATGGCCCGATACGTTCAGCACGTCATCGACGCGGCCGGTGACCCAGAAATAACCGTCCTCGTCGCGCTTTGCGCCATCGCCGGTGAAATACATCCCCGGATAGGTGCTGAAATAGGTCTGCACGAAGCGCTCATGGTCACGGTAGACCGTGCGCATCTGCCCCGGCCAGCTGTCGAGCAAGACAAGGTTGCCCGCGCCCGCCCCCTCGATCAGGTTGCCTTCGTTATCCACCAGCCCCGGCTGCACGCCGAAGAAGGGCAGCGTGGCCGAACCCGGCTTGAGGTCGGTCGCGCCTGGCAGCGGGCTGATGAGGATGCCGCCTGTCTCGGTTTGCCACCAGGTATCGACGATCGGGCAGCGGCCCTCGCCGACCACGTTGTAGAACCACTCCCAGGCTTCCGGATTGATCGGCTCGCCGACGGACCCGAGCAGTTTCAGCGACTTGCGGCTGGTCTTCCTCACATGCTCCTCGCCAGCGCCCATCAGCGCGCGGATCGCGGTCGGCGCGGTGTAGAAGATGTTGACGCCGTGCTTGTCGACCACGTCCCAGAAGCGCGATGGGCTCGGGTAGTTCGGCACGCCCTCGAACATCAGCGTCGTCGCGCCGTTCGCCAACGGGCCGTAGACGATGTAGGAGTGGCCGGTGACCCAGCCGACGTCGGCCGTGCACCAGTAGATGTCGCCGTCCTTGTAGTCGAAGATGTATTGGTGCGTCATCGAGGCGTGCACCAGGTAGCCGCCCGAGGTATGCAGCACGCCCTTCGGCTGGCCGGTCGATCCGGAGGTGTAGAGGATGAACAGCGGGTCCTCCGCGCTCATCTCTTCAGGTGGGCAGTCGGCCGACACCTGCTCCATCTCGTCCTGCAGCCAGACGTCGCGGCCTTCAGTCCACGGCACGTCTGCGTTGGTGCGTTTGACGACCAGCACGTTCTGCACGCTCGGGGCGTGGGTCAACGCTTTGTCAGTATTGGCTTTCAACGGAACGGTGCGGCCGCCGCGCACGCCTTCATCCGCCGTGATGACGAGGTTTGAATCGCAGTCGTTGATCCGCCCCGCCAGCGCGTCGGGTGAGAAGCCGCCGAAGACGACCGAATGGATGGCGCCTATCCGCGCGCAGGCGAGCATCGCATAAGCCGCCTCGGGAATCATTGGCAGGTAGATCGTGACCCGGTCGCCCTTCTTGATGCCCAGCTTCTTCAGCACATTGGCGAAGCGCGACACGCGCTCGTGAAGCTGGCGATAGGTGATCTTGAGGTCCATTTCCGGCGCGTCGCCTTCCCAGAGAATAGCGACCTGATCGGCGCGCGCGGGCAGATGCCGGTCAACGCAGTTGGCGCAGACGTTCAACGTGCCGTCTTCGTACCAGCGGATGTCTACGTTGTGGGGATCGTACGAGGTGTGCTTGACCTTGTTGAACGGCTTGATCCAGTCGATCCGGTAGCCATGATGACGCCAAAACTCGTCCGGGTTCTCGATGCTCTGCCGGTACATTTCTTCGTACTGCGGCCGGTTCACATAAGCTTTATTCGCCCAGTCTTCGGGAACCGGATAAATTTTGCTATCAGACATTTGAGCGCTCCTCCCGGTAAATTCTGGCAAGGCTTATTCGATGGGCGCATTATGTCGGCGCGCTCGATCCGGCGCAACGCCTCGTTCGTCGAAACCGCTTTTCCGGCTTGACAGCCTGCGCGGCGGCGCTCAACAGGGACCATAACTGGCTCATCGGCGCGAACGGGCGCGATCATGCATAAGCCATCGCCGGAAATGCTTTATGTCTGCCCGCTCGATGCGGTCGATGAGGTGGTGGCGCGGACCCAGCCGCGGCACATGATCTCTCTCGTGAACGAGGAGGTCATGCGCGAACTGGCCACGCCGCCCGGCGTGCCGCGCAAGCGCCATTTGCGTCTCACCATGAACGACATCACCGAGCCGCGCGAAGGTCATGTCGCACCATCGCCCGCGCATGTCGCTGCGATCATCGAGTTTGTCCTGTCGTGGGAGCGGGACGCGCCGGTGCTTGTCAACTGTCTCGCGGGCATCAGCCGGTCGACAGCGGCGGCTTTCACCATCGTCTGCGCGCTGAACCCGGAGACGGACGAGCGCCGGATCGCCCGGCTGCTTCGCGAAAGCTCGCCTACGGCGCAGCCGAACCGGCGGCTTGTCGGCTTCGCCGATGAGGCGCTGGGGCGCGAGGGCCGGATGATCGAGGCGGCGGCGGCCATTGCAGAGAGCGCGGCGCTGGAGCCGGCGCGCCCGTTTGCGCTGCCCGCGCGCATCACCCAGACGGGCTAATTCTGTCTGCCGCCAAGTGGACAGACCGGCGCGGATGGTGGTATCCGACAGGGCAATGCACGCGCGGTGCGCGATGAGGGATACCGGCGAAAGGTCAATGTCGATGGATGCTGCGCAAACTCATGCCCAGGGGCTGGGCGAGGCGGAAACCGTCTGGTTCAAGCTCCAGATGCTCGCCAAGCAGGACGACCCCATGCCCGCGCTGGTGCGCATGGGCCAGAAATACGGCGGCTGTATCAGCATCAATCTGCGCGGCGAGCGCATCTTTTTCCTGAGCGATCCGGAACTGTTCAAGCAGGTGCTGGTCAAGCGCTACGATGCTTACGGCAAATATTTCGATGGGCTGCGCCCGATCTTCGGCAACAGCATGATCACAGTGGACGGCGCGCTCTGGCAGAAGATCCGTATGCCGCAGCAGGCCGCCTTCCAGCCCAAGATGTACACCGAATATATGCCGTATCTGCTCGCCTCCGTGAACGAGCGCAGTGAGCGGTGGGCAGAGCTGGCGCATGCTGGTGAGCCGGTGAACCTGCTGGAAGAGACCTGGTCGCTGGCCGCCAGCATGATCTGCAAGGCGCTGTTCGACCGCAATATGCCATTCAATCCGCACCTGATCTTCTCGGCGGTGAAGAGCTATACCGATGTGCTCAACCACAAGAAGGTCCGGCTGAAAAAGGTCAAGGGCGAGTGGACCGAAGTGCCGCCGGATGATGATGCGGCCACGGCGATCGGCCATTGGCTGTCCGTCCCGCCGATGGTGCTGGGCGCCGACCCGCGCGATCATCGCGAGCGCACGCTTTTGACCATGATGCGCGAAGCCGCCGCCGACCCGGACGTCCCGGAGTTCGACGAGCGCCAGGTTATGGACGAAATGAAGCAGTATCTGTGGGCCGGCACGGAGACGACCGCGCTCACGCTCACCTGGTGCTTCTACCTGCTATCGCTCTACCCGGAGGTGGCCGAGCGCATCCGTGCCGAAGGCGAAGCGGTCTATGGCGACCGCGTCCCGACCTTCGAGGACATGCAGGCGCTGACCTACACGCGCGCGGTCCTGCAGGAGACGATGAGACTCTATCCGCCGATCTGGAGCCTGATCCGTCAGGCCGTGGCCGAGGACGAACTGGACGGCCACAAGGTCGAGCCGGGCGACAAGATCGTGCTTTGCCCGTATATCGTCCACCATGACCCGCGCATCTGGGACGAGCCGGAGAAATTCGACCCCAGCCGCTTCGAGCCGGAGAAGGCGCGGGGGCGCGACAAATACGCTTACCTACCATTCGGCGCGGGCAAGCGCGCCTGTGTCGGCGGGGCGCTGTCGCTGATCGAGAACACGCTGGCGCTCACGCAGCTCTTGCGCCGCTTCCGGCTGGAATATGTCGGGCCGGTGCCCGCGCAGATCGCCGCCACGGTGACGCTCACGCCAAAAGGCGGCAAGCTGCCGTTCCGCATCCTGCCGCTCTCCTGACGCTGCGTGCTTTTTCGGCGTTACCAGCCGCCCTGGAACAAAAGGCCGGCTTCGCCGTCGCCGTTCTGGTGAACATCCGCGCTGGCGCCCCTGCCGAATTGGAACACGCCAAAGGCGTTGTTGTCGCCATTCTGCGTGATGGCTGCGTCATGGCCGCTGCCGCGCTGGAACACGCCCGCGGTGTTGCCGCTGCCGTTCTGGGTGATCGAGGCGCTATTCTCCCCGCCGCGCCGCGCCCGCCATGCCGCGCGGCGTTCCTGAAAACGCGAGAACGCCTTCAGGCCGCGTTCGACGCGCTGCTTGCCCTTCTCGGTCTTCGGCGCGATGTAGATGCTGAAGCCGCCGGCATCGGCTGGCTCCGGCGCGGCCATCCCGCCGACGCCGATGCCCGCCGCCAGAAGCGCCGCACAAAGGGTAGTGCGTTTCATCGTCGTCTCCCCTGTCCGTAGATGAAAGCGGCCTCGGCTCAGACCCGGCCGCCCACGCGCTTGGCGCAGGTAAAGGTTTCGCCGTTCGCCTCGACTTTCAGCTTCGCGGTGTAGCTTCCGCCATTTCCGCCGATCGTCACGACACCCAGACGCACGGGCGTATCCGGGATTGCTTCGAAACCGCCCGCCTGGTTGATCATCGAGTGACCGCTGTAACCGTCCTGCTCGATGCTCAACTCATAACGGCCCGACACGGCGTCCTTCGCGTGGACGACGCCTTGCAACGTGGTGCCGTAAGGGCTTGGGCTCACCTGAATCTCGCACTCCAGCCGGTCGCTGGTGAACCAACCGGCGTCCGCGTCGTCTCCGGACATTCCTGCTCCCATTGCAATGATGCCTGCGCTCAGCGCGGCCCCGGTCAGGGCGCGGCGGATATTTGTATCGCGTTTGGTCATGTCATGCCTCCATAGGGCGTTGGCGCGGGGGACGCGCACGCCCCCCGCAAGAAGATTGAGAGCGCTTAGTCCTGAACGATCACGCCGACATTGCCCGAACCATACTGGTTCGTGGTCGCGCTGTTGCCATAGCCGCCCTGGATGATGCCGACTGCGTTGCCGCGCCCGACCTGGGTGGTGGTGGCCGAGTTGCCCGAGCCGAACTGGGCGATGCCGGTCACATTGCTGCTGCCGCGCTGGTAGCTGTCGGCGTAGTTGCCGCTGCCGCTCTGGCCGATCACAGCGCGGTTGCGGTTGCCGTCCTGCGTGCTGATCGTGGTGTTGCCACGGCCATACTGGTACACGCTGGTCCGGTTGCCGTAGCCGCGCTGGCCGATGCCGGCGGCGTTGCCGCTGCCGAACTGCTCGAGAAACGCATCGTTGCCGCCAGCGATCGCCGCGGAACCGCCCGCGGACAGGCCGAGACCGAGAACGAGGGCGATGGCGCTGGACGTCAAGACTTTACGGATCGTCATTTTCAAAACTCCCGTTTTGTTGGTTTGCGATCTCTTTGCGAGATGACGATCCGTTTGTAACAATCGTGCTGTGAATGCGTTTTGAACCCAAATGTCGGGTTTCGTTCACCAGGATGAACCTTCGCTGCGCGGCGGGTTCAGACAATGTTCATGGCGCGGTGGCGTGCTGGGAGGCTTGTCTTTGCGGCCGGCCCGCATTACAACCGGAAGCGTCGCAGAGTTTGCGCTGAAACACGACGTGTTCGCCATGAACCAATCCGCTGCATTCGCGCCCGCGATTGACCACTGTCGCGCTCAGACGACAGGCTGCTCGCGTCCGGCTCTGCCACTCTCCCAGAACAAGCCTCTTCTAAGCCTTAGCAGCCCCTGAGCATCGGCAGTCCGGGCCAGCCGGGCGGATGCTTGGGGGATAATGACTGCGACGGGACAAAAAATTTT
>CAZYUT010000105.1:0-7407 GCA_964650735.1 uncultured Hyphomicrobiaceae bacterium | reverse complement strand
GAGGCGCTGATCGAGCGCGAGCCGATCACCGTCATCCTGTCGGAAAAGGGCTGGATCCGCGCGCTCAAGGGCCACAACAACGATCTCGACAAGCTGCAATTCAAGACCGGGGACAGCCTCAAGCGCGCGCTGAAGGCGCAGACCACCGACAAACTCATCCTGTTCGCAACCAACGGCAAGTTTTACACGCTGAGCGCTTCCGAGCTGCCCGGCGGGCGCGGGGCGGGCGAGCCGGTGCGCCTGATGATCGACCTGGAGGAAGATGCGGGGATTATCGATCTGTTCGTGCATGACCAGGCGCGCAAGCTGCTCATCGCCTCAAGCGGGGGCAACGGCTTCATCGTGTCCGAAAGCGAGATCGTCGCCTCGACTCGCAAGGGCAAGCAGGCGCTGAACCTCGGGCGCGGCGAGCGGGCGGTGGTCTGCACGCCGGCGGAGGGCGACAGCGTCGCGGTGGTCGGCGACAACCGCAAGCTGCTTGTGTTCGGCCTTGACGAGGTCAACGAGATGAGCCGGGGGCGCGGCGTCCGGCTCCAGCGCTATCGCGATGGCGGCTTGGCCGACGCGATATGCTTCACCCGCGCCGATGGCCTGCAATGGACCGACCCGGCCGGGCGCACCCGCACGGTCACCGATCTCAACGAATGGACCGGCGCGCGCGCCAGCGCTGGCCGGCCTGTCCCGCGCGGCTTCCCGAGATCCGGCCGCTTCGACCACACCACTTATTGATCCACGCCGAGACAAAAATTCGTCAACCGTCCAGCTCGGGATCGTCCATCTCGAGGCGGCGCAGGAGGCGCGTACGCGCGTCTGGCAGGTGCGCCTCGTTCGGCGCAAGTACCCACTTCTCCAGAAAATATCCGGTCAGCCGGAGCCCCTCGCAGATATCCGCGCGCGTCGGCGGCGCGTCCGCTCCAGCGAGGAACGGCGGCAGCGGCAACAGCTTGTCATGATAAGGCGCGCCCGCCTCTGCGCTCACCGCCCGGCCCGATTTCGGCGAGACATAGCGGAGGCTGCCCCGCGCGCCGCTCGCCGCGCACCGGCTAAGATCCAGCCCGAAGCCAAGCTCGCCGATCAGCGCCAGCTCCCACCTCACCAGCAGCGCCGGCCACAGGTCCCGCTCCGGTAACGCCGCCATGAGCCCCTGCAAGCTCTCATAGACCTCCGGGTGAGGATCGCGCTCGGGCAAAAGCCGCGCCAGATAGCACGCCGAACTCAGGCCAAGAAGCGCCAGCCGGTCGCTCATCGCGGACGCCGCATAGGATGTCTCCGCCTCGACCGTCATCACGCCCAGATGCTCGGCCAGCCGCGCCCGCCAGACCGCGCGCACCGCATTGCCCTGCTGCAGCACCGGCCGCAGCCGCCGCGAACGTCCGCCATGCACCAGCCCGAGATGCCGGCCGTGGTCGCGCGTCAGCAGTTCGGCGATCGCGGCCGTCTCGCCGTGCGGGCGCACCGACAGCACGATGCCTTCATCCGTCCACTGCATGGATTATCGCTTCGGGTATTCCAGCCCCATCGCCGCATACAGCGCAGGGTCTTCGGCCCAGTGCTCGCGCACTTTCACCTGCAGGATCAGATGCACGGGTACACCCAACTGCTCGCCCAACTCCTGCCGGGCCTGCATCGAGATCGCCTTGATCGTGCGCCCGCCCGCGCCGAGGACGATCTTGCGCTGGCTTTCGCGCGCTACATAGATGATCTGCGCGATGCGGATCGAGCCGTCCTTGAGATGCCTGTATTCGGTTGTTTCGACGGTCGATTCGTACGGCAATTCGTCATGCAGACGCAGATAGACCTTCTCGCGCGTAACCTCCGCCGCCCAGACGCGCAGCGGCGCATCGGCCAGCTGATCTTCCGGGTAGAGCCACGGGCCGGGGGGCATCGCCCCCGCCAGATAGTCGCGCAAGTCGGCCACGCCGTCGCCGTTCAGCGCCGAGAGCATGAATACCTGCGCGAAATCAACCCGTGATGTGAGCTGCGCCGTGAGCTCCAGCAGCCGCTCCTTGCGCACGCGGTCGATCTTGTTGAGCGCCAGCGCCACAGGCTGCTTGATGCCCTTCAACCGGTCGAGTATCGCCTCGACCTGCTCATCGAGGCCCTTCTGCGCATCCACCAGCAGCAGGACGACATCAGCGTCCATCGCCTCGGTCCAGGCCGTGTCCACCATCGCGCGGTCGAGCCGGCGCTTGGGCCGGAATATGCCCGGCGTATCGACGAGAATGATCTGCGCCTTGCCCGCGATAAGGATGCCGCGCAGCCGGGCGCGGGTCGTCTGGACCTTGTGCGTGACGATCGCAACCTTGGAGCCGACAAGCTGGTTGGTCAGGGTCGATTTGCCCGCGTTCGGCGCGCCGATGATCGCGGCGAAACCGCAGGCGGTCTCGCCCTGCTCAGTCTGGGGCGTGTCCGCCCTCTCCGCGTCACTCACCCTTGCCCTCCGGCCAAACGCCCTCGCGCACGAGAATCTTCGTCGCGGCCGCCTCCTGCGCGGCGCGCTTGCTCGTTCCCGTTCCGCGCGCCGGCTCGTAGCCCTCCACGCGCGCCTCGACGGTGAACCGCGGCGCATGATCGGGGCCAGTCCGCGCGACGTCATTATATTCGGGCAAGGGGCGCTTCATGCCCTGGGCCCACTCCTGCAGCGCGGTTTTCGGGTCGATCGGCACCGGGCCGGGCTCGCTCAGCCGTTTGCCCCAGAGCCGGCGGATCAGTGCGCGCGCAGCGTCATAGCCGCCGTCAAGGAACACCGCGCCGATTACCGATTCGCACACATCCGCGAGGATGGCGGCCTTTGCCGCGCCGCCGCTGGCCGCTTCGGCTTCGCTCAAGATAACGTGTGGACCAAGGCCGGCTTCACGCGCGATCGCCGCGCATGTATCGCGATGCACCAACTCATTATAGCGCCGGGCGAGTGCGCCTTCGCTGTCCCGCGGGCAGGTGTTGTAGAGGCTTTCGGCAACAACAAGGCCCAAGACCCGGTCCCCGAGAAATTCGAGCCGCTGATAGTCCGGGCTGTCGGGCGCACTCTGCGCACTGGGATGCGTCAGGGCGAGACGCAGCAGATCGGGATCCGCAAAGCCATAACCCAGTTGCAGGGCCGCCTGTTTCGCATTCAGTTTAGCCACCTGTCCTATTCGATCGCCTGGAACAGCCGCGACCAGCGGATCACGAAGGGCCACTCCCAGAACGCGAACAGGCTGCCCTCCGGGCTGACCGAGAAGAAGATTATCTCCGCCCGCCCGATCAGGTTCTCCGCCGGGACAAAGCCCACGCCCCGGGCCCCGAAAAAGCGGCTGTCAGATGAGTTGTCCCGGTTATCACCCATCATGAAGTAGTGGCCTTGAGGCACGATAAACAGGTCCGTGTTGTCGCCGGGGCGGTTGTCGAAGACGTCCAGCGTTTCATAGCTGACGCCGTTGGGCAGCGTCTCGCGATAGCGCCGCACCTCGCGCGTCCGGCCGCCGCCGAGTTCCAGCGTGAAGTCGGACAGGCGCTCGCGCTGCACGGACTGGCCGTTGATGTGCAGCACGCCGTTAATCATCTGGACGCGGTCGCCCGGCATACCGACGATGCGCTTGATGTAATCGCTGTTGTTGTCGCGCGGCAGCTTGAACACGGCAACGTCCCCGCGCTCCGGCTCACCCGAGAAAATGCGGCCATCGAACGACGCCAATCCGAAAGGGAAGGAATGCTGGCTGTAGCCGTAGCTGAACTTCGAGACGAACAGATAATCGCCGATCAGCAAGGTCGGCTTCATCGAGCCGGAGGGGATATTGAACGGTTGAAACAGGAAAATCCGGACGAGGAACGCCAGCAGAAGGGCGATGACGACGACGCGCACCGTTTCCCAAAATGTGCTTTTCGTGTCCGAGTTCGCATCGACACTCATACGTTCGCTCCTGCTGCGGGTCGGGTTGCCGGTTGCGTGCCGCCGGGTATAGACGCTCACGAGTGAGGGTGCAATGCGGCGGGGGGTGGCGTTTCGTGTTTGCTGCGCCAGTCGCGCCAGAATTCGGTGAAGCCGGAGATGATTTCGTCTGGCCGGGGCATTCTCTGTTGACGCGCGTGGAACCGGCGAAGGTACGTCACATATGCGTGGCCCAGCCCGTAGGTCAAGGCGGCAGCGGTGGCGCCAGTGATGGCGGAACCGGCCAGCGTCCCAATGCCGGGGATAAGCTTGATCACGCGGCCAGCGAGAAAACGTCCGCTTGCGGTGAGACCGAGCGCGCCGAGAAGCGTCCCGGCCAGCTTGCGCAGATCGCCGCGCTCCAGCGGCACGCCCATCTGCAGCGAGACGCGGACGATCATGCCCGCCTGAATACCGAACACGCCGGCGGCGTCGGCAAGCGGCAGTGGCGTCGCGCCCGTGGCCCCAGCGGCAGCGGCCGCAGCGCGCACCGTCTGCATTGCCTTGGCGGACATGGCTTCCAGATTGCGCGAGGCGAGCGCAAACGCGCGTTCAGCTTCGTCTGGGATGACCCGCTCGGTCTCGGCCATGAGGTCTTCCAGCCCCATCGGACGGAAAGTCTGGCCTTCGATCTCGATGGCCAGCGCCCGTACCCGAACGACGGCCGCACAATCCGGCAGGATCTCGCGTACCCGCTCATGAAAGCCGGGCGCCATGCCCGCCTTGGTCAGCACGCAGATGACCGGGATGCCGAATTCGCGGAACAACGCGACGGCTTTCTCTTCGCCCGGCTGCACGGTCAGCGACGGCTCGTCGATGCACAGCCACGCGGCGTGAATATGATCGAACGGATCATCGGACTTGTTCGCTGCTGCGATTTCCTGGCGGAGATTATCCAGCGTCTCGCGGAATCGCTCGATCTCCAGCCCCTCGGTGTCGCAGACCCGCAGGATGTCCTTCTCGCCCGGCTCTTCCGGGTACCAGATGCGCCCGCGCGTGCGGGGCCGGCCCGCCAGCGTATCGCCGACCTCCTTGCCGAACACTGCGCCGATCAGCGTGGTCTTGCCCACGCCCGTGCGCCCCGCCACAACGATATTGAACCGGCCCAGTTCGGCGCGCGCCTCCTTCAGCCGCTGCTCCCATATGTCGAGCGGCACCTTTCCCGCGGCATCCATCAGGTCGCGCCAGCGCGGCCCGGCGGGTTCCGGTTCGGCGGCGCGGATCGCGGCGGGGTCGGGCAACGGTGCGGGCGCGGCGCGGACGCTGAGGCCGAGCCACCGCCCGAGCCGGTGCAGGCGGGCGCGCTTGGCCCGGCGCAAGCAAGCAGCCTCAAGGGCAAGCCGCAACCCGGCCTTCTCAAGCTCGCTTCCTGCTGCAAGCGCCTGCGGCAGCGACGCCAGCAATCTCTCGCGTTCGGGCTGCTGCGTCGCAACGTCCAGGCCAGCGGCCGCCATCATCAGGCTTAGCAGCCAGGCATCGGCCTCGCCCACCGCCTCTGGCTTCTCTGGTTGCGCGCCCAACCGCCGCGCCGCCCAGCGGGCCAGCGGCAACGGTCCGGGCTGGCCATGCGCCTTAGTTGCCAGCGCTGCCGCGCCCGCCGCCAGACGGCCACGATCCCGCGCAGCGCCCGCCGGCGCATAGGGCGCGACAACCTCCGCGATCGGGGCCAGCTCGTCATCATTCGCGGCGGCGAACAGACCCGCCCAGGTTTCCGCATCGTCCAGCGCCGCATCGAGATGCGCGAGGATCGGCATGTGTGACCGCTCCCGGTTTGATATACTCACGACTTTAACGCGAGGGCCGGACCCGACAAATGGTTTTCGATACGCTGCGCCAGTCGCTGCGCAACCGTCTGCAATCTGCGGCGGATCAGGGCGAGATGCTGCTGGAGCGGATCGCGACGGCTGAGGTCGATGCGGCGATCCATGCCTGGCTGCGCGACTTTCTGGTGCACATCGTGGTGTTCATCGCGCTGCTGGCGCTGGCCCGGTGGGCAGGCGGCGCGATCGCGGCGGGCGAGACCCGGCTGCTGGTCACAACAACGCTCGTGCTGGCGATTTACGCCTATGGCGCGTGGCTGGTCATCGCCGGGCTTTGGGCGTGGCGGGAAATCGCGGCGGTGTGGCTGACGACGCGCCAAGGGCCGGTCGGGCTGGCGCGGTTTTATCTCTACGGGCGGATTCACAGGCAACTGCGCGAGACCTTTACCGGGCCGGACGGGCGCAACACGGCGATCGGCGGACTGCTGTTGCAGGCGCTCCGGCTCATAGACGCGCCGCGCGCGTGGGACGGTGTCGCCTATCGCCTTGCCGACCGGCTCGCCCCGCGCCTCGCGCAACACGCGTTTGCGCGCGTCCTCAGCATTTTCGCGCCGGTGGCCTTCGCCTGGCTCTATTACCGCTTCATCGTCTTCCCGGAGATCATTGAGGCCGGCAGCGGCATCGGGCCGTGGAGCGCGCTGGTTTACCCGTTTGCTGCGCTGATCGACGCGCTCGCGGGCACAAGCTTTCGCGAAACCCTTGCCCGCTAGGCTGAAACTGGGCATGGCGCAAGATCGGCGGATGTCACGGCGAACCGTTTGAGCTAATGTCGTCGACCAATCAGGATCAAACTGACAATTCCGGGCGGGCCAAGATGCAATATTACCTCCTCGATGTGTTTACCCAGGAACCGCTTTCAGGCAACCCGCTTGCCGTGGTCTGCGATGCCGATGCGCTCGACACCGACCGGATGCAGGCCATCGCGCGAGAGTTCAATCTTTCTGAAACGGTGTTCGTGATGGCGGCGGAGCATCAAGCGCATACGGCCAAGGTGCGCATCTTCACGCCGAAGGGCGAACTGCCGTTTGCCGGGCACCCGACGGTGGGTACGGCGATCCTGCTGTCCCAGCTCAAATTCGGCGCGGTCGACACCGAGCATGATGCAATCATCGTGCTGGAAGAGAACATCGGGCCGGTGCGCGTGGGCGTGCGGATGATCCCCGGCGCGGCGGATTATGCCGAGTTCGACGCGCCGCGGATGCCAAGCGATGCGGGCGCGCCCGCGCCGGAGGACCGGATCGCAGCGGCGCTGGGGCTTGCGACCTCGGAGATCGGTTTCGAGAACCATCACCCCTCGCGCTTCAGCGCCGGGATGCCTTTCACCTTCGTGCCGGTGGATGGGATTTCCGCGATCCGCCGCGCGCACGTCGTCCACGCGCATTGGGAAGAGGCGTTCCGCGGCGACGACATGATGGCGGCCTATGTTTACTGCCGTGAGACGGTGCGGCACAACGCGGCGTTTCATGCGCGGATGTTCGCGCCGCTAGGGGGCGTTCATGAGGATCCGGCGACGGGCTCGGCGGCGGCGGCATTTGCCGGGGCGATCAACCGTTTCGACCGGCCGGCGGACGGCATGGGGCGGTATGAGATCGAGCAGGGCTTCGAGATGGGCCGGCCGAGCGAGATTATCCTGGAAGCCGAGATTTCCGGTCGGGAGGTCACGGGCGTGCGCATCGGCGG